>JAHFUQ010000178.1 GCA_023265045.1 Acidimicrobiia bacterium | reverse complement strand
CCGCGTGCCCAATCGCACCAGTGGCTCGTCGACGCGGTGGGCGGCGCTCGTGGCCGCATCGACGGCGAATCCGCCGACCTGTGTCCCTGCGGGACAGAGGACGACGCGCCGGCCCTTGAGGCCGGCCCGAGGCTGTTGCATATCGCTCCCCCAACCTTGCGGTGGCACCCCCCGGCGCCGGTCGTAGTAATGCCGGGCCAGCTCCGCATTGTCAAGCCTCTGCGAGAACGAGCCGTCGTGACTAGCATCCGCTAGTCGATGACGCCCCCTGAACCCCCCAATAGCGCCCGTAAGGTCTATCTCCCGCTAGTCGGCCGGCTCGTCAAGGAGAACCGCGACAGCCTTGGCTGGTCCCAGCAGCATCTTGGCACCCGCGTTGGGCGATCCAAGCAGTGGGTGGCGGCGGTCGAGGCCGGCCGCGTCCTGCCGCCCCTCGACCACCTCGTGCCGCTCTTCCAGGCCCTGCACCCCGGCGACGCGCCCTCGGCGGCCCCGGCCGCCGACGTCGAGCTGGCCCGTTGGCTCGTCGAGTGGCTCGACAGCAACGCCCGGGCCCGAAGTGGCTCCGACCAGGAGCGGGCCCTGCTCGATGCCGCCATCCGCCGGCTCCGCGGCCGCGCCGCGCTGCCGCCCGCGACGTCGCCCTGGCGCTCGCTCGACCAGTTCCCGGCCGCCTTCGAGCCCTTGACCGTGGTCGCCGCCGACCGTCGCGACCAACCGCCCGAGACCCGCGCCGACGCCTGCATTCTGTCGGGAGCGGTGGGTGACCTGACCTTCCTCCCCCGCCTCACGGGCACCGCCCTCGAGGTCAAGCTCCGGTCGGACAAGCTGGTCCTGCTCGGCACGGCGGAGATGCGTCGTCGGGAGCTGGGGCGGTCGAACCTGCTGGTCGTCTCGTCCCCCGCCGCGAACTGGGCCGCTCGCGTCATCAACGGCTCCGCCCTGTTCCACTACGACGTCCCCGAGACAGCCCGGCGGCTCGACGCTCGCCTGCGCGCCCTCACCGAGCTCGACGACGGGACGCTCCTCCGCCTGCTCTGGCGCCTGCTCGCCGGCTCCGGTGCCGATCCCGAGGACGAACCGGTCGGGCTCAGCGCCGCTCAGCGCGACCGCCTCCCCCGCGCCCGGGAGCTGGCCCGTGAGCTGCTCGCCTTCGGCAACCCGGAGGACATCCTGAGCCAGTTCAGCGAGACCGGGATCCTCGACCCCGTCGCCGACCGGCGCTTCCAGCTCCCCGGCGAGAGCTTCGACTACGCCATGATCAGCCTGGCGCCCAACCCGTTCGCGGAGGGCAACGGGTACGTGTCGATCCTCGCGTCGGGCATGCACGGCCGGGGCACGGCCCACGCCCTCGGCGCCCTCGTGACCGACCCCCAGCTGTTCCAGCACCGTCCCTTCGGGGGCGTGATCCAGGTGAACGAGCGCGTGCACGCCGACTGGTCGGAGCGGTTCCTCGCCGCCGAGTGGTCCTGGCGTACGCCCGAGTACACGCCCGAATCCCTGGTCGAGCGCTACGAGACGGCCCTCGCCGCCGGCGACGACGAGGAACGGCCCCCCGGCATGAGCGGACTCACCGACGCCGACCTCCGCCCGCGCATCGACTTCATCCGCACCCTCGCCCGCGACTAACACGCTCGCCGCCGACCGGTTCACGCCCGCCGGCGCCGCTCCTCCCGGATCTGGCCCACGAGCGCCTGGAGGACGTCCTGCAGGGTCAGCAGGCCGATCGTGCGCCCCCGCGGGTCGACGACGAGGGCGATGTGGATCTGGCGCTGGCGCATCGCCGCCAGGACGGCGTTCAGACGCCGATCAGCGGGCGCGGTGAGCACCGGGCGCAGCAGGCGCGGGTCCAACCCCTTCCTCCGGGCGCCGGCGGGCACATCGAGGAGCGCCTTGGCGTGGACGAATCCCACCACCCGGTCCAGGTTGCCCCGGAAGATCGGAATGCGCGACCGGCCCGTCCGCACGACGAGCGCCTCCAGGTCCTCGGCGGTGGACGTGTCGGGGGCGGCCACGATCCGCTCTCGGGGGAGCATCACCGAGGCCGCGGGGACGGCGTCGAAGTGGAGGGCGCCGCTCAGCAGCTCCTCCTCGAAGGCGTCGAGGAACCCCTCGTCGCGGGACTCGCCGATCATCGACGCCAGGTCCTCGGCCGTCGCCGCCGTCGCCAGCTCGTCGGCGGGTTCGACCTTGAGCAGGCGCAGCACGCCGTTGGCCGCCCCGTTGAGGGCCCGCAGGAGCGGGCCGAGGGCCCGGCCGTAGAGCCGGAGAGGGCCGGCGATGAGCAGCGCCGTCTTCTCGGGGCCGGCGATGGCCAGGTTCTTGGGCACCATCTCGCCCAGCACCATGTGGGCCACCACCACCAGGGCGAGGCCGACGAAGAACGAGACAGCGTGGCTCAGCCCCTCCGACAGGCCCACGGCATGGAAAACCGGCTCGAGCAGATGGGCGACCGCCGGCTCGGCGACGAAGCCCAGGGCGACCGAGGCCAGCGTGACGCCCAGCTGGGCCCCGGCGAGCATGACGGAGAGGTCCTGGGCCGAGGCCAGCGCCCACACCGCCCGGCGGTCGCCCTCCCCCGCCCGCTGCTCCAGGAAGGTGCGGCGGGCCGCGATCAGGGCGAACTCGGCGGCCACGAAGAACCCGTTGACCGCCAGCAAGAGGACGGCCGCCACGAGCGGGCCGAGGCTCATGGTGTGGCCTTCGCATCGTCGGGCCGCCGGTCGTCGGGCCGCCGGGTCAGGCGCAGGCGGGCGATCCGGCGACGGTCGAGGCGCAGCACCTCCAACGTCCAGCCGTCGTACTCGACCGTGTCACCAGGGTCGGGGATCCGTCCCAGCCGTTCGAGGACGAAGCCAGCGATGGTCTCGTAGCCGCCGGGCGGCGCGCGGAATCCCGTCGCATCCGCCACCCCGTCCAGGTGGAGCGAACCGTCGAACACCCACACGCCGGGGCCGCGCACGACCGGCGAGGGCTGGCTGCGGGCCGCCGGGTCGTACTCGTCGTCGATCTCGCCGACCAGCTCCTCAAGGAGGTCCTCGAGGGTGACGATGCCGTCGGTGCCCCCGTACTCGTCCACCACGACGGCGAACTCCTCGCCCCGCTCCCGCATCTCGTGCAGGAGGTCGTCGAGGGGCCGGGTGACGGGCGTGACGTACGGCACCCGGGCGATGGCCGTCACCGGCGTGGACGCCCGCCGGTCGGGGGGGACGGCCAGGCCGTCGATCACGTGGGCCACGCCGAGGATGTCGTCGAGGTCCTCGCCGTACACGGGGAAGCGGGAGTGGCCGCTGCTGCGGGCCAGGGCGAACAGCTCCGAGATGGGCGCGTCCTGGAGGATGGCGCCGACGTCGACCCGCGGGATCAGGGCGTCGGCGACCGTCCGGTGCCCGAACCGGATACTGCGGCGCAGCAGCGTCGCCTCGTCGCGGTCGAGGGACCCGTGCTCGCCCGACGTCCGGATCAGCAGCTCCAGCTCCTCCAGGCTGCGCACCGCCCGCAGCTCCTCGCGCGGCTCGACGCCGAGCCTGCGCACGAGCCAGTTCGCCGACGAATTGAGGAACCGGATGAGCGGCGCCAACCCCCGGCTGAACCACCACAGCGGGGCGATGAAGTAGCGGGTGGCGCCGAGCGGCCTGGCAATGGCGTAGTTCTTGGGGACCAGCTCGGCCAGGACCATCTCGGTCGTGCTGGCCAGGGCCAGGGCGACGCCGGCCGCGACCGCGTGGGCCATGGTGGCCGAGTGCGCCCCGACGGCCTCGGCCGCGGGCTGGAGCGCCTCGGCCAGCGTCGCCTCCACCAGGAAGCCGACGAGCAGGGACGTGACGGTGATGCCCAACTGGGCCCCCGACAGCTGGAACGACAGGGTGCGCAGCGCCTTGACGGCGAGGCGGGCCCGCGCGTCGGACTCGGCCATGCGCTCGAGCCGCTCGCGCGGCGCCGCCACCAGCCCGAACTCCCCCGCCACGAACACGGCGTGGGCGACGAGCAGGAGGACGATCGCCCCGATGCCGAGGAGCAGGCTCACGGGGAGGAGCGGCTACGGGCGGCCGTCACCAGGACCCGCCGCCACCTCCACCGAACCCACCGCCCGACGAACCGCCGCCGCTGAACCCGCTCGACCCCGACGAGGCGGCGGTAGCCACGATCGTCCCCGCCGTCGTCACCGAGAAGCTTTCGATGGAGTCGCGGAACGAGCTCGTCGAGAAGGGGTGCTCCGAGTGGTACCAGCCCGCGGTCGACGCCGCCAGCTCGTCTTCCATCCCGGCGAACGCCTTGGCCCACTTCTCGGTGGCCCCGAACACGATGGCGTAGGGGAGGTACTCCGAGAACAGGTTGGCCCGTTCTGCGAACCGCGCTCGCTCCTTCTCGCTCTCCTCGATGAAGCGGCGGAACCCGGTGATCCGGCGCAGGGCGGCGTAGCCCGCGGGCGTCCGCCGGGGCATGCGGCCCGCACCGAAGAGCAGGACCAGGGCGCACAGGATCAGCGGGATCCCCAAGAGGCCGAGGTGGGTCAGGGCGGCCAGGAGGATGGCGACGACGAACGCCACGACGACCGCCACCACGCCGACGGCGCGCCAAGCCAGCCGCACCTTGTCGGGGTGGCCGCTGAACCAACCCGCGTCCACCGCGTCCTCGTACAAGGCATTCTGAACGTCGCGTAGCTTGGTGGCGAACTTGCGCTTCAGGTCGGACAGCTCGACCACGTCGCCACTCGAGAACAGCCCGTCGTGCAGCTTCTTCTCGTACTTGAGCAGCCCCTCGGGCTCCTTGAGCTTGGTGAGGACCCAGTCGCCCTTGCCGAACCAGCCCTTCTTGGCGACCTCCTCGATCTTGAGGTACCCCCGCACCGCCAGGTCGACGATCGTGGCGGTGACGTCGAGGGGGTTGGCCACCTCGTCCACAAGCGTGCCGACCTGCCCGGGCCGGACTCTGTTCCCGCCGACGTCGGGCGGCTCGTACTCGACGGGATCGGACGGACGGTCGAAGATCGGCACCGCCTCCTCCTGGCCCATCTCGTTGCTGAACACGACGTCGACGGGCGAGCCCGTCCAGCGCCGGTCGCGGCCCTTGCGCAAGAGCTGGAACACGCCGAGGCCGGCGACGCCGAGTGTGCCGGCGGTGAGGCCGAGCGACAGCGGCGTCGGCGCGAAGGCCCGCGCGAAGCTCCACCGTTCGTCGAGGATGGGCGGCGGCACGGTCACTGTCCCCTTGGGCAGGCCGATCACGACCGTCATGCCCTCGTACGGCGCGAGGTTCCCCTCCGCGAACGTGGCCCGCGGCCCGTCGCTCCCGGCCGAGCCGCACGCCAGCTTGCTCCCCGTGGCGCCCTGGAAGCACGCCACCTGGGTGATGCGGCCGGGGGCGCGCACCTCGACCGCGGCGGTGTCGACGGGCGCCGGCCACTCGTTGCCGGTGGCGTTCCAGAACAGCTCGTCGTGGTCGGCGAAGGCGTTGAGCGCACCCTGCACGCGGTAGGAGATCGTGTACTCGTGGACCCCGCTGATGGTGCGGTCGGGGTCGCCGATCTGGATGCGCTTGAGCCGGCCCGCCTCCGCCACCTTGACGTTGTCGGGGGTGCCGGCGTCGCCCACCACCGAGATGTCGCCGATCTTCAGCACCCGTTCGAACTTCGGGTCGGGCTCGTACTCGTAGCGCACCGGGATGTCCCGGAAGATGCCGTGGCGCGCGTTGAACCCGAAGTCGTACCGGATGCGCTCGACGACCCGCAGGCTCCCGTCCGACTGGATCTCGATCGTCACCGCCATCGACCGGATCGTTTCGCCCGCCTGCGCGGCCGCCGCGTCGGCGTGGACCGGCGACCACAGCGCGCTCAACACCAGCACCAGCCCGGCCAGCGCGGCCCGCTGAGGTTTTCCGGCAACGAAGCGACCTGTGAGGTCGTTTCGTTGCCGCAAAGCGATGGCCCGGCGGGTCATTCGGGCCGCACCTCCTTGGCGATCTGGGCGAGCACCCCGTTCACGAACTTGCCGGAGTCGTCGGTCGAGTAGCGGCTGGCCAGGTCGACAGCCTCGGACAGGATGGCGCCCGTCGGCACGTCGGGACGGTGCAGCAGCTCGAATACCCCCATGCGGAG
>JAHFUQ010000047.1 GCA_023265045.1 Acidimicrobiia bacterium | reverse complement strand
AGGTCGAGCTGGCCCAGCTCCGCTACCGCCTCCCAAGGCTCCGGGGCAAGGGCAAGAGCCTGAGCCAGCAGTCCGGCGGCATCGGCACCCGGTTCGGCGGCGGCGAGACCAAGCTCGAGGTCGACCGCCGCCGCCTGCTGCGGCGCGTCACCAAGCTGGAGGCCGAGATGAAGGAGCTGACCAAGAACCGGCGCACGCAACGCAAGGCGCGCACCCGCAGCCGCCTGTCCGCGCTCGCCGTCGTCGGCTACACGAACGCGGGCAAGTCCACCCTCTTGAACCGCCTCACCGACGCCGGCGTGCTGGTCGAGGACCGGCTGTTCGCCACCGTGGACCCCACCACCCGCCGCCTCGACCTGCCCGGCGGCGAGCGGGTGCTGCTCACCGACACCGTCGGTTTCGTACGCAAGCTGCCCCACCAACTGGTGGAGGCGTTCCGTTCGACGCTGGACGAGCTGGTCGAGGCCGATCTGCTGATCCACGTCGTCGACGTCTCGGCGGCCGATCCCGAAGCTCAGATCCGGGCCGTGCGCACTGTGCTGGCCGAGATCGGCGCGGCCGACGTCCCCGAGCTCATCGCCTTCAACAAGGTCGACAACCTCGATCCCGGCGACGAGGACGACGGCGACACGCTCGCCCGCCTCGGCCAGCGGTACCCCGGATCGGTCGTGCTGTCGGCCGCCCGCGGCGACGGGATCGACGACCTGGTGGCGGCCCTCAGCGAACGGCTGCGGGCGCTGTTCCACGTGGTCGAGCTGGTCGTCCCCTACGACCGCGGCGACGTCGTGGCCGCCATCCACCGCCACGGCGAGGTGCTGGCCGAGGAGCACGACGGCGGCGGCACGCGCCTGCGGGCCCGGCTCCACGAGGTCGACGTGGCCCGGTTCTCTGTGTTTCGGGCGTGACAGGCTTCCGGGCGTGAGCGGCGAAGGCGGCTGGGTCCCGCCGCCGTACCCGTACGACCGCCTCGACGACCTCCGGCCGCAGGCCGAGGCCCATGACGGCGGGGCCGTCGACCTGTCTATCGGCACCCCCTGCGATCCGCCCCCGCCCGCGGTCGTAGCCGCCTTGTCGACCTCCGGAGCGGAGCGGGGCTACCCGCCGTCGATCGGCAGCCAGCGGTTCCGCCGCGCGGCGGTGGACTGGATGGGGCGCAGGTTCGGGGTCGACGTGCCCCTGGCCGCCACCGCCGCGTGCGTGGGCACCAAAGAGCTGGTGGTCGGGCTCCCGGCGGTGCTGCGCCTCCGCACGCCGAGCAAGGATACGGTCCTCTACCCCGCCATCTCGTACCCGTCCTATGAGATGGGCGCCGTCCTCGCCGGGTGCCGGGCCGTCGCCTACGCCGACCTGGCGGCCGTCGACCCGGGCGACGCGGACCGGGCCCTGTGCCTGTGGGTCAACTCGCCCGGCAACCCCGCCGGCCAGCTCGACGACCTGCCCGCGGCCGCCGCCTGGGGCCGGGCGCACGGCGTCCCCGTCCTGTCCGACGAGTGCTACGCCGAGTTCACGTGGGACGGCCTTCCGCACACCATCCTCGAAGGCGGCCTGGACGGCGTGCTGGCGGTCCACTCCCTGTCGAAGCGGTCGAACCTGGCGGGAGTACGAGCCGGTTTCTACGCCGGTGACCCCGCCCTCGTGCAGTACCTCATGGAAGTGCGCAAGCACGCCGGGCTCATGCCGCCGGGGCCAGTGCAGGCCGCCGCCGCCACCGCCTTGGAGGACGACGTCCACGTGGACGAGCAGCGCGAGCGGTACCTGCAGCGGCTGCAGTTCCTGGCCGGCGTGCTGACCGACGCCGGCATCCCCACCACGATCCCGAGGGGCGGGTTCTACCTGTGGCCTGAGGCGCCGGACGGCGACGCCTGGGCCCTCACCGGGCTCCTGGCCGCCAAAGGCGGCGCCCTCGTCTCGCCCGGCGAGTTCTACGGGCAGAGCGGGGCGGGGCACGTCAGAATTGCGGTGGTGCAGCCGCTGGAACGCCTCGAATTGGTGGCTCGCCGGCTCTCCTCTTGACGAACATCGCCTGGAAGAACCTGGCGGGGGAGCGGACCCGTTTCGCCATCTCCGTCGCCGGCGTGGCGTTCTCGGTGGTGCTGGTGGTGATCTTGCGGGGGTTGTACACCGGGGTGATCACCGAGGCCACGCGCTACGTGCGCAGTAGCGGCGCCGACCTGTGGGTGGCGCAGGACGACACGCCCGCCGACTTTCTCCAGTCCCGCTCCATCCTCCCGCTCAGCGACCGGTCGAAGATCGAAAAGGTGTCGGGGGTGGCCAAGGTGTCACCGCTGCTCAGCCGGCCAGTGGGGCTGCGCCTCCAGGGCCGCGACGCCGACTTGTTCCTCGTGGGCATCGCCCCCGGCAACCAGGTGGGGTGGCCGGAGGCGGTGCGCAAGGGGCGCATCGTGCCCGGCCCGGGCGAGGTCGTGGTTGACCGCGTCTTCGCCAAGAACTTCGGCGTCAGCGCGGGCGACACGCTCCCGATCGGCGCCGGTGGGCTGCGGGTGGCCGAGATCGTCAGCGGCGGCAACGCCTTCGCCTACCAGTTCGCGTGGGCCAACCTGTCCGACGTCAGCGCCCTCTCGGGCGTCGACGGGTTCGTGAGCTACTTCCTGGTGACGACGCAGGGGGAGGACGCCGGCGTTGTCGGCAAGCGGATCGTGCAAGAGGTGTCCGGCACCCAGGTGTTCGCCGGGACGGAGCTGGCCCAGCGCAACGCCGACAACCTGCGCGAGGGGTTCCTGCCCCTGCTGGCCGTGCTCGTGATCGTGGCCTTCGTGGTCGGCACGGCCATCATCGGCCTCATCATCTACACCGCGACGGTGGAGAAGTCCCGTGAGTACGGCGTCCTCAAGGCCATCGGGTTCTCCAACCGCCAGCTGTACAAGGTGGTGCTGCAGCAGGCGCTGCTGACCGCCTTCGTGGGGTTCCTGGTCGGCTCGGTGATCAGCCTCGTGCTCGCGCCCGCCATCGAGAGCGTCGTGCCCGTCTTCGTCACCCGCATCAGCGCCGGCGACCTGGTGTTCGCGGGAGCGGGCGCATTGGGCATGGCGGTGCTGGCCTCGTTCATCCCCGCCCGCCCCATGGCCCGCCTCGACCCGGCCCAGGTGTTCCGGGCGTGACCGAAGGCGCCGTCCTCGAGCTGAAGGACGTCACCCGCGTGTTCGGGGCGGGCGACGCCGCGGTGACGGCGGTCAGCGGCGCCAGCGTGGCGCTGCCGAAGGGCGAGCTGGTGCTGCTCATGGGGCCGTCGGGGGCGGGCAAGTCGACCATGCTGCAGATCTGCGGGGCGCTGCTGCGGCCCACGTCCGGCGAGGTCTGGCTCGACGGCACCCACGTCACCGCCCTGACCGAGAAGCAGCTCCCCGCCGTGCGCCTGGCCAAGCTCGGCTTCGTCTTCCAGGCCTTCCAGCTGCTCGCCAACCTGACCGCGCTGGAGAACGTGCGGCTCGTGCTGGAGGCCAAGGGCAGGTCCAAGGCCGACGCCGAGGGGCGGGCCAAGGCGCTGCTCGACGAGCTCAGCCTCGGCCACCGCCTGCACTCCAAGCCCGCCACCATGTCCGGCGGCGAGAAGCAGCGGGTGGCCGTGGCCCGCGCCCTCGCCAACGAGCCGCCCCTCATCCTCGCCGACGAGCCCACCGGCAACCTCGACTCCAAGACCGGCGCGGCGGTGATGCGGCTCCTGCTCCAAGCGGTCAAGGAACGGGGCACCAGCGTTTTGTGCGCCACGCACGACAACCGCGTGCTCGAAGTCGCCGACCGCATCGTCCGCATCGAAGACGGCCGGCTTCGCGATGAGTGACATCCACCTGCGGGCGTACCTGATGTCCCTGCGCGGCGACGACATCGAGACGATTGCCGCCGAGCTGGGCGTGGACGTCCCGACCGTCGAGCGGGCGTTGGAGGACGCGGCCCGGGCGCGGGCGGGTATGGTCGCCGACATCAGGCAGGCGGTGCAGCTGGAGCAATCGGCCCTGCCTCCCGCGTTCACCACCCGGGACGGCTTGGTCGTCCGGCTCGAGCCGGACCTCACGGCCGCCGGTCCGCCCGACCACCGGCGCGTCGCGGTGGGCGGGCTGGCCTTCGGGGGCTTCGATCCCGTCGCGCGCGTGATCGACGATGCCCGGCGCACGGGCACGAGTCCGATGGCCGAAATCCTCACGACCGCCGGGCGGCTCGACCACGCTGCGGTCCTGGCGAGGCTCTGGCACGACGGCCAGCCGATCGACGACGAGCCCGAGGCCTACGGGATATTTGACGAGGCCCGGCCGTCAGTGCCGCCGCCGCCGATCCCCACCCGGATCGCGCCGCGCGCGATCGCGTTCGTACCCGTCGCAAGCCAAGAGGAGGTGCTCGCCGCCCTCGGTTGGGGCGGTTGGAACGCCTGCCCCGGGCCGGCAGAACACGTTGCGATCCTCCGCCACTGGGGCCGGAGTTACGGCGCCCAGCTGCGAGCGATGTCGAATGACACGCTCGAGTTCGACGTCCCCAACCCGCCCACGACCTTCGAGGCCGCGCTGGCCCTGGCCCGCGAGCAGTACGCGTACGCGGGCGACATCGTCGTGCAGGGCGAGCACGACACGATTGGCGCCCTCGGCGCGGCGCTGGTCAACAGCCGCCACTGGCACTTCTGGTGGGACTGACCCGAGTCGCAGCTACGGCGGCTCGGTTGCGGCGGCGGTTGTGGAAGGCGCACGCGGGCCGCCCGTTGGTGTCGACGGTCTCGCCGTCCTCGGCGTAGGGCTGGATGTGGTCGTCGATCTGGCAGTCCTCGGCGGGCGCGCCGCACAGGTCGACATAACACGTCCGGTCCCGCACCTCGACGGCGCGGCGGGTGGCGCGGGTGAAGAGCCGCCGGCGCACGCCCACGTTCTTCACCCGGTCGGGCGCCTCGAACACCACCCGCTCGACGTAGGCCTCGCTGAGCCAGGGGAGCACGGCGCGAGGGGCGACCCATAGGGGTTATTACCGAGGGGGGAAGGTCAGCTCGTGCCAGCCGAACGTCCCCGGCTGGTTGACCAGTTCGGCGCCGATCATCGCGCCGGACTGCCAGATGGAGAGCGACGGCGTCTCGGATCACGCCCCCTACAGCAACTGCTCCAGCCGGGTGGCCAGCGCCTCGTGGTCGGCCCGCAACTGCTTGAGCTCGTCGGTGAGCGCTTCCACGGTCGCCTCCAGCGCCTCGATGCGTTCGGTGCGCGACGTGCGGCCCGCGTCGGCCGATGACGAACCGGGAGGCACGGGCAGGTCCTCGGGGGCGATCGGCCCGCCCAGCAGGTGGGCCCAGCGTGCCTCCTTCTGGCCCGCCATCGGCGCCAGCCATGTCACCAGGGGCTCCTCGCGCGTCGAGAGGCGCACCAAGGTGGCGTCCACCTCGCCCTGGTCGGCGAAGGCGTGCAGCCGCTCGGTGCGGGTGCGCAATTCGGCCGCCGTCTGCGGCCCCCGTAGCATGAGCACCGCCAGCAGCGAGATCTCGCCGTCGTCCGCCTCCAGCGCCTGGTCGAGCACCTGGCGGTACTTGTCGGCCCGGTTCGACCGGCTGTAGTCGATGCGGAGGAGGTTGTCGGCCCGCAGGTTGAGCAGCGCGGTCGACACGATTGGCTCGGTGAACGCCACCACCGGGAAACGGTTGGTCGACTGGTTGCAGGCGCTCAGCAGCGAGTTCATCGTGAGCGGGTAGTTGTCGGGGGTGGTGCGTTCCTTCTCGATCAGGCAGCCGAGGATGCGCGCTTGGACGGGCGACAGTTGCACGCCTCTAACTTACGTAGAGCTCGCCGGCGAACACCGAATCGGCCAGGACGTTGCCGGGTGGCGCCAGCGGGCAGGCCCAGGCGGGGTCGTACGCGCACGACGGGTTGTAGGCGAAGTTCAGGTCGAGGACCAGGCCGCCGCCGGCCAGATCGCCGCCGAGGTCCGCGCCCTTGATGGTGTCGAGGACGTAGCGCCCGCCGCCATAGGTCTGGGCGCCGGCCAGCGCGTCCTTCACGGGCACGAACACCCCGCCGCCGTAGGACGCGATCCACCACAGGTCGAGCGTTCCCAGGCCCGGAAGGGTGGCGACCCCGATCCGTTCGAACTCGACCACGCCGTCGGTCCCGGTGGGGACGGACATCGCCCGCGCCGGTGCCTCCTCCACTTCGACTTCGAACCGGAACGAGGGGTCGTACGGCGCCACCGGCAGCCCGGCGAACGACGCCCGGTCGACGGGGGAGTCGGGGTGGGTGGCGAACAACGCGTCGCGACCCGCCCGCCACACGTCGTGGGCCGCCGCGGGGTCGCGCTCGGCCTCCTCGCGCACCCGCCGGTAGAGCTCGAACACCTGCCGGCGCCAGTCGAGCAGGGTCAGGCGGCTCATCTCGTGTCGATGCGCCATCGGGTGGGCGAGCCGGTGAAGTCCCGCTCGATCAGCCCCACGGCCCACTGCGGCTGGATGCGAAAGGTGGCGTTCACCGCCGGGTCGAGGAAGGCGAGGCCATAGGTGGTTTCGTACTTGGCGTTCATGGCGTCGAGCATCGCCGCCAACGCGGCCGGTTCGGTGACCTGCGTGGCCACGCCGTCGACCACCACCGGCTCGAGCGGATCGTCGGTGGCCACCACGCAGCGACCGTCGCGGAGCAGGTTGCGGGCCTTGCGCGATCCGAGCGAGCTGCAGAACCAAAGGGCGCCGTCGATCCACAGCCCCCACACGGGCATGACGTGCGGGCGGCCGTCGGGCCAGGTCGACGCCAGCCAGTAGTCATGCGAGCTGCGCAGCCGTTCCTCGGCCCACGACCACGGCAGCAACCCGGTGCCCTCGTCGGGATTCTGGACGCCGTACCCGGGCATGTACGGCCGGCGCGTCTCCACCAGCCGGTCAGTTCGCGGCGGGGTCGGCGGGGAAGTTGGCGTAGAACGCGAGCTTCCCGGGCTGGCGGCGCAGCACGTCCTCCCACAGCGCCTCCGGGTCGGCCGACAGCACGTCCTCGGCCCGTGCATCCACGACGAACCAGGCGCCCGCCGCGATCTCGTCCTCCAACTGGCCTCCGCCCCACCCGGCGTAGCCGGCGAAGATGCGCACCGCCTGCACGGCCGAGGACACGTCGTCGGGATCGACCGACAGGTCGACGGTCCCCAGGGCGCCCAGCAGCGGCTCGTAGGCGTCGGTGAACTCGTCGGGCCACGACCGGGCCAGGCAGATGGCGGCGTCCGGCGCAACGGGTCCGCCGGCGAAGACGACCGGAGGGTCGGCGGCGAGGCGGTGCCAGCCCGGCAGGGGCTCGGCGACATCGATGCCGGTGGGCCGGTTGAGGACCACGCCGATGGCGCCGTCCTCACCGTGCTCCAGGATGAGCACGACGGTGCGCTCGAAGTTCGGGTCGCTCAGCGACGGGGTCGCGACGAGGAGGCGCCCCTTCATGGGTGGGCGAGCCGCGGCGGCCAGCCCGGCTCGTACTGAAGGTCGCCGTCGACGCTCGCCACCAGCCACCCGCCGTCGGTGTGGCGCATGGCGAACCGGCGGGTCAAGGCGCTCGGCCGTTCGATGAACGACACCATCTCCAGGTCGAGGCCGATCACCTCCGGCGTTGGCGCGACGTACCAGCCGCGTGGCTCGAAGCCCTTCCACGCCCGCCGCCACGTCGCCACCAGGTCGGC
Source organism: Acidimicrobiia bacterium (assembly GCA_023265045.1). Lineage (GTDB taxonomy): Bacteria > Actinomycetota > Acidimicrobiia > Acidimicrobiales > AC-14 > JAHFUQ01. The sequence continues at coordinate 18,533 of JAHFUQ010000047.1, read as the reverse complement.
TGCGAACCGGCCCCAGTGCGGGCTTTCGGGAGGGATCGAGGCCAGGCCGCGGGCGATCTCGTCCCAGTCGTGGTCGTGGCCGATGGCGGGGTCATGCCGGTTCGTCCACACCCAGTCCTGGGCCAGGACCAGGCGCAGGACGGGGTCGGTCTCGGGCCAGGCCGCCAGGAGGTCCCCCCGGTCGAGCACGGCCTCGACCCACCCGACGGCAGCCGCCTGGGGCGTTCCCGGCTCGCTGGTGGCCATTGCGCACAGGGTAGAGGCCGGACGAAGATTCTCGGCGATGGGAAGCGGGGGAAGCCCGACCTTGGACCGTTGGGCGGGTCCCTTGGCCACGGCGGTGGGCGTGGGCGGGTTGCTGTACGGGCTGCTGTTCGTCTGGATCGTCCAGGGGTCGCCCGACTGGGTCGCACAGGCGTGGTTCGCGCTTCTCCTGCTCGGCGCGCTCGTGAGCGTCGCCGTCGGCGTCGCTCTGTTCCAGCGGCTGCGGCCCGTCGACGAGGGCCTGGCGCTCACCTCGCTGCTGCTCGGCCTGGCGGGGGCGCTGGGCGGCGCCGTCCACGGCGGCTTCAACCTCGCCGCCCTCATCAACCCCACCACGGTGGGGGACGAGGCCAGCCCCGATCCCGGTGGCGTGTTCCGGTACTTGACCGCGGGGCTGGCGCTTTTTCTCGTGGGATGGCTCGTCGTCGCCTCAGGCGGCACGGCGCTGCCCAAGAAGCTCGGTCAACTCGCCCTGGCCGCCGGGGCCATCCTCGTGTTCATCTACGTCGGGCGCCTCTACGACTTCATCACCCCTCGGCACAAGCTCACCCTCTGGCCGCCGATCGTGTACGGCCTCGTCCTGCACCCGTGGCTGTACCTCTGGCTGGGCCGCCTGCTGCGCCCGCCGGCCGAGGCGCCTTCACATTTGGCGCCGAAGGCCCCCCTGCCCTCGCCCTAGCATTCCCGGGTGCCCACGGATCCCCACGACGAAATCGTCATCAGCCTGGACTCGCTGATCGACCAGGCCAAGGACGACGCCAACTCGCCCACCGCCCGCATTACCGCGGCCATCGCCGCCAAGACGTTCCTCGAGGCCCTCACCCGGCGGCTCGTCAACCTGGCCCGCGAAGCGGACACCTCGTGGGAGGACATCGCCGTGCTGTTCGGCACCAGCCCGGTCAACGCCAAGGCCCGTTTCGGGGACTACAACGAGTACGACGACTGAGACACCGGCGAGGACATCGCGGACTTGGGGTCCATGACCCCCAATTACGCGGAAACGTCGGAGGGGGTTTCGGGCTCGAAGCGCCCGCCCAGGTGTTTGGCCAGGAAGCGTTCGGCGGCCGCGTAGAAGCGGATGCGGTTCTCGGGTTTGGCGAAGCCGTGGCCCTCGTCGGGGAACAGCATGTACTCGTGGTCGATGCCCTTCTGCGTGAGGGCGGCCACGATCTGCTCGGCCTCGGCTTGCTTGACCCGCGGGTCGTTGGCGCCCTGGGCGATCAGCAGCGGGATGCGGATGTCGCCCACCCGTGAGAGCGGCGAGCGCTCCCAGAGGAAGTCCGCCTCGGTGTCGGGGTTGCCGACCCGGGTGTGGAACTGGGCGATCATCGGCGCCCAGTAGGGCGGGATGGAGTTGATGAGCGTCCGCAGGTCCGACGGGCCGACGATGTCGACCGCGCAGGCGAACACGTCGGGCGTGAAGGCGGCGCCCACGAGGGCGGCGTAGCCGCCGTAGGAACCGCCGTAGATCGCCACCTTGGCCGCGTCGGCGTAGCCCTGCTCGACGATCCAGCGGGTGGCGTCGACCACGTCGTCGTGCATCTTGGCCCCCCACTCCCGGTCGCCCGCGTTCACGAACGCCTTGCCGTAGCCGGTCGAGCCCCGGTAGTTGATCTGCACCGCCAGGTAACCGCGGTTGGCGAGCCACTGCGCCTCGCCGTCGTAGCCCCACGCGTCGCGCACCCACGGGCCGCCGTGCACGTTCATGACCGCCGCCAGCCCGTGCCGCTCGACGCCGGGCGGGAACGTCAGGTAGCCGTGGATCTGGAGCCCGTCGCGGGCCGCGAACGAGAACGGTTCCATCTTGGCCAGCCGGTACTGGGTGAGGGCGGGCTGGTGCTCGAACAGGAACGTCGCCCCGCGCGTGGCCCGGTCGTAGGCGTAATACCGGACGGGCCCGTCGTCGGCCATGTAGGCGGCGAGCCAGGTGCGGTCGGCGTCGTCCTCGTTCAGGAGGTTGAGGTCGCCCGGCTCCAGCGCCTCCAGCGCCTCGATGTCGGGGGCGATGGCCGGGTCGAGCACCAGGTGCTCGGTGCGGTCCCGCAGGAACGTGACGAGCTGCGGCTCGCGGGTGTCGTGGTGGAGCTTCGCGCCCGACACGTCGTACTGCGGGTCCTCGGCCACGACGGTGGTCTCGCCCGTCGCCAGGTCGATGCGCACGAACCGGCCGCTGTTGGCGCCGACCGAGCTGATGCTCCAAAGCCCCTTGCCGTCCATGGTGAAGGCGGCCGGATAGGTGGTGAGGGCGTCCTCCTGGCCGACCTCCAGCAGCGGGCGCCAGTCGTCGTCGACCGTGTCCCGCACCATGACGACGAGTCCGCCGTCGGGCGTCGGCGCAACCCCGGCGCGCACCTGCAGCTGCGAGTCGGTGACGAAGCCGACGAACCCGGGGTTCTCCACGATCTTTTCCAGCTCACCGGACGCCAGGTCGAGGTGGTACACGTCGTGCAGCTCGGGGTTGTCCTTGTTGAGGCCGACGAGGATCTCGTTGGGGAAGCGGCGGTCGACCTCCTCCACCCGCGCCTGGACGCCGTCGAACGGCGTGAGGTCGCGCGTCTCGCCCGTGTCGAGGTCGACCGCGTAGAGCCGCCAGTTCTCGTCGCCCCCCTTGTCCTGGACGTACAGGAGGTGGCGGTTGTCGTGGGCCCAGAAGTAGCTGCGGATCCCGCGGTCGCGGTCCTGGGTGACGGGCTTGGCCTGGTCGAGCGCCGCTCCGACGGGGTTGACCCAGACGTTCAGCACGCCCTCGTCCGGGGCGATCCACGCCAGGCGCGTCCCGTCGGGTGAGATGCGGGGGCTCATTCGCTCCGGGTTCCCGAAGAGCACCTGGCGGGGGACGAGGGACACCAGCGGGGCAGCGTCAGTCATAGCCGTACAGTCTGGTGCAGTGGGCGACGATCCCCTGACTCGCTGGTCGGCCGAGGCGTCCAACCGGGCGGCGACCTACGACGACCGGTGGCGCGAGCTGGCCGCCCAGGGCCAGAGCGTCCACGGCGAGGCCGACTTCGTGTGCTCGTTGAACCCTGGCTCCGTGCTCGACGCCGGGTGCGGCACCGGACGGGTCGCGCTCGAGTTGGCCCGGCGCGGCGTCGACGTCGTCGGCGTGGACGTCGACGGCCCGATGCTGGACCAGGCGCGCCAGAAGGCCCCCGAGCTGCCATGGGTCCAGGCCGATCTCGCCGGCCTCGACCTCGGCCGGAGCTTCGACGTGGTCGTGCTGGCCGGCAACGTCATGATCTTCCTGCGGCCCGGGACCGAGGGCGACGTGGTCGCGGCCATGGCCCGCCACCTGAACCCCGGCGGGGCGTTGGTCGCCGGTTTCCAACTCCAGCCAGGCCGGTTGGACCTGGCGACCTACGACCGACACGCCGCCGCGGCCGGCCTGGAAGCCGACGATCGGTGGGCGACGTGGGACCGCCAGCCGTTCAGCGGGGGCGACTACGCCGTCTCGGTGCACCGAGCGCCGCGACTTGAAAAACTAGGGCAGGGAAGGAGCGCAGGAAGGAGTCGCACGTGGTCGCAAGCTCGATGACCTGGGTGGGGCGGATGTTGATCGGGAACGACGGGTCCCGGCTCGGCACGATCGAAGAAGTAGTCGCCGACGAAGAGACCGGCGAACCGCAGTGGTTGGCGGTACGCCCCGTCCGGGGCGCAACCGAGCTCCGCGTGGTCCCCGCCCGGGGGACGACGGAGCGGGGTATCAAAGACGTGGTCACCTGGCTGGACGATAAAGACCTGGCGCGCGCGCCTGGCCATCTGGGGGGTGAGCAGGCCGCCGTCGAGCCGGAACTCGAACCGGAGCCCGAACCCGAACCGGAGCCAGTCGCGCCCGCGGCGGCCACGCCGGCGCCCCCGCCACCGTCCCCGACGCGGCGCAGGGCGGGCACCAACCTGACCGAGATCGAGGGGCTTGGGCCCGACGACGCCCGCGTGCTCGTCGCCGCCGGCGTCCGGACGATCGACGGGCTCCTTGAGACGGCGGGATCGGCCGCGGGACGTCGATCCCTCGCGCGGCTTTCCGGCATCGACACCGGGACGCTGCTGGAGTGGGTGAACCGCGCCGACCTGATGCGGATCCACGGCGTCGGCTCCGAGTACAGCGACCTGCTCGAGACCGCAGGGGTCGACTCGGTGAAGGAGCTGGGCACCCGCAAGCCCGTCAACCTCCAGCGCCGGATGGCGGAGATCAACGACCAGGATCAGCTCGTCCGCCGCGCCCCGTCCTTGGCCGAGGTCGAGCGATGGGTGGCCGAGGCGAAGACGCTCCCGGTGGTTGTCACCCACTGACCGACCCGACGGCGCCGACGGCGCCGACCCGAGCGACCCGCCGAGGCGCGTGCGAAGCGGGACAATGGAGCGGAGGTCGAGCGTCGGTCGGCGGCGCGGCGGTGAGGAGGTCGGCGAGTGGTGCTGTTCGTGTTGCTGTGCTGGGTGATCGGTGTGATCGTGATCGGGACGACGGTCGGCGCCCTGGTGGGCCTGCGGCGGGACATCGGCCGGATCGCCGACGTCCTCGAGCGGGCCTACGAGCGGGATCGGTTGCGGTAGGTCACGGTCGCCATCCCCGCGTCGACGGGGGCGGGGAGCCAGGACGGGAGCGCCTACCGTGCCACCCCAGTGGGCCTCAACGCGCCGGCGCTGCCGATTGACACCGTGGGCGCCTTTATGGGGCGGCCGGACCTTCTGGCGAAGGGCGCGCAGGACGGGCCCCTGGCCGGACTCACGTTCGCGGTCAAGGACTTGTTCGACGTCACGGGGCTCCGCACCGGGGGAGGCAATCCCGACTGGTTGGCCGACGCCGCGCCTGCGGCGGCGACCGCGGGCGCCGTGCACCGGATGCTCGACGCGGGGGCGACACTCGTGGGCAAGACCCACACGGACGAGCTCGCGTATTCGATCGCCGGCACGAACGTCCATTACGGCACGCCCGTCAACGTCAACGCCCCGGGCCGCATCCCCGGCGGATCGTCGAGCGGCTCAGCCGCGGCGGTGGCCGCCGGCTTGGTGGACTTCGCGCTGGGCACCGACACCGGCGGGTCGATCCGCGTCCCGGCCTCGTACTGCGGCATCTTCGGCCTCCGCCCCTCGTGGGGCCGCGTGCCCGTCGACGGCCTGATGCCGTTGGCGCCCAGCTACGACACCGCCGGCCCCTTCGCCCGCGATCCTCACCGCTTGCGGGACGTCGCCGCGGCGTTGCTCGGCGAAGCGCACGTCGCGCCCGCCGTCGAGTCGCTCCTCATCGCCGACGATGTGTGGGCGCTCGCCGACCCCGGCGCCGCGGCCGCGCTGCTCGGAGCGGTCGAGCGATCGGGCCTGGCGCTGGACCATATCGATCTGGCCGCCGAGGCGGGCGGGCTGGCGGCGTGGGTGAAGGCGTTCCGCGCCATCCAGGGGTCCGAGGCATGGGCGGCGTACGGCGAGTGGATCTCGTCCCGCCACCCCGCCCTCGGTCCGGGGGTGGCGGAGCGATTTGCCGCCGCCGCCTGGGTGACGCCCAAGGATCTCGCCTGGGCCCGTCCCGTACGCCGGCAGGCCACCGATCGGGTCCGCGCCGTATTGGACGGCCGCCGCATCCTCGCCGTTCCCAGCGCCTCCGGGCCGGCGCCGACGCCGGATGGCGCCATCGCGGCGCGAGCCGACCTCCGAGAGCGGACGCTGCGGATGACGTGCATCGCCGGTCACGCCGGCGCGCCGGTGGTTTCGGCGCCCCTCGCCACCGTGGAGGACCTGCCGATCGGCCTGTCGCTGGTCGGCACGCCCGGCTACGACGAGCAGGTCCTCGACCTGGCCGTCGCCATGTGGGACGCCACCAGGTCGTAGCCCTCAGCGCTGCTCGATCTGCTCCAATGCCGCCGGCAAGCCGCGCGGGCGCTCGCTGGTCGTGAGGAGCGCCTTGCCGTCCAGGCGGTAGGCGATCGATTCGCCCTGGGGCCGCAGGGGGAGCGACAGCCGTTCCGGCGCCTGCTGCCACACGTCGTCAAAATTCGCGTCGCCGGCTGGGAGGCGCAGCTCGTAGCCCATGGCGTAGTCGCACAGCGCCACGCGGGTCCCGTCAGGGGAAATGTCGCCGCCGGTGATGAGCGAGAAGTCCCCGTTGCGCCCGAGCGGGAGGGTGGCGACCTTGCGCAGGGTCGTGATCGACGACGGGTCGAGCGGCGCCCGGGCCACATACACGCCCGGGTTCTCCTGCTTGGTCACGATGTAGACGTCGCCCGTCTGTGGGTGCACCATCAAGGTCTCGGCGTTGTGGGAGCCGTCGGGGTAGCGGAACCGGAACTTCTGCGCCGGCTCGGTGGCGCCGGGCGACGACTTGGGGGGACCGTTGGTACCCGCCGCGGCCGCGGGATCGGGCACCCGGAACACGGCGATGTCGGGCTGGTCTTCGAGGTTGTCGCCGATCTCGCCGATGTACAGGTACGAGGTCGCGCGCTCCGGCCCCGGGCCGGCGGCGATGTCCTCCCAGTCACGGGCGGTCGCCCCGGTCACCCGCCAGGCGCCGCACGCCTCGCCGTGGCCCTGGATGCAGTAGATGAAGGGGCCGTCGCCGGAGTCGTTGTGGCTCCAGTACAGGCCCGGGTTGCGGCGCGACGCGACGAGGCCGCTGCTCTCGTCCAGGTTCTCGTCCTGCAGGCGCCCCAGGCCGACCGGCGGGCCGTAGCCGCTTCCGGCGACGGCCTCGGGCGCAGTGGTCGACGTGGGCGCCAGCGGATCGTCGTCGCGGGCCGGCTTGGCCCCCGAGCTGCAGGCGACGAGCAACAACCCCAGAGCGGCGGCCGCGGCCCGCCGCCGCCCCCGGCCCACTACTTCTTGGCGAAGCCGTGCGAGCTCAGCCAGCTCTCCGCGACCTTGTCCGGGTCCTCCTTGTTGACGTTCGCGCGTTCGTTGAGGGCGGACAGGTCGTCGGTCGTCAGCGCCGCCGACACCTTGTTGAGCACCGTCTTCACGTCGTCGGTGGCCTTGTCGGTGCGGATGACGGGGACGACGGCGTCGGCGTTCTGCAGCTTCTTGTCGTCCTCGAGAAGCACGAAACCCTTGGAGTCACTGGAGAACAGCAGGGCCACGTCGATGTCGCCGTTGCGCAGCGCCGTCTTGGTGAGCGGGCCGCCGGCGTCGAGGGGCTTGAACGACTTGAACTTGATCCCGTACTTGTCCTCCAGCCCCTTGGCGCAGAACGGGCGGGTGGGGCACTCGCTGGGGCCGCCGAGGGTCAGCTGGCCGGCGACGGCGGTCACGTCGGAGAGCTTCTTGAGCTTGTACTTGTCGGCGGTGGCCTGGGTGACGGCGAAGGCGTTCTGGTCGACGGCCGGCGCGGGGTCGAGGGCGGTGAGGTTCTTGGGCGCCAGGGCGGCCTTGAGCTTGTCCACCGTCGCTTTGGCGTCCGACGTCGCCTGGCCCGCGTTGTTGTTCCAGAACTCGAGGTCGGTGGCGGCGTAGCCGGGGTACAGGTCGATGTCGCCGCGCTGGAGCGCGGGCGCGACGACCTCCCGGCTGCCGAGGTTGGGGCGCACGTTGACCGTCCACCCGTCGGTCCGGAGGGCGCCGGCGTAGATGTTGGCCACGATCGTGTTCTCGGTGAAGTTGGTGCTGCCGACGGTGAGCGTGCCCTTCTGGGCGCCGCCCTCGCTGCCGGTCGACGTCTTGTCCTTGCCACAGGCGGCGGCCACCACCGCCAGCGCCAGCAGCCCGGCGGTCAGGGTCGTCAGGGATCGGGTTCGCACACGCATGTCGGCCACCTCAGTCGCTCGCCGTCTCGCCTGCTGCCAGACCGGCGAAGGCATTCTTGCCGGTTTCTCGGGTTCTCAGTCCTCTCGGCGCCAGCAACCGTTGCACTCCGGCCAGCGCCAGCTCGGTGAGGATCGACAGGGCGGCCACGAGCGTGGCCCCCGCGAAGACCTGGACGAAGTCGCGCTGGCTGATCCCATCGACGATGAAACGGCCCAAACCGCCCCACGCCACCAGGGCGGCGAGGGTGGCGGTGGCCACCACCTGGATGGCGGCGGTGCGGACGCCGGTCATGACCAACGGCAGGGCGACCGGCAGCTCGACCTGGAACAACGACTGGGCGCCGGTCATGCCCATGCCGCGGGCCGACTCCCGCACGTCGGCGTCCACCTCCCGCATCCCCACGTAGGCGTTGGTCACCATGGGCGGCATCGCCAGCGCCACCAGGGCGGCGAACGCCGGCTTCCAGCCGATGCCGACGACCTGGGCGGCGATCACCAGGATGGCGAAGCTGGGGATGGCCCGCCCGATGTTGGAGACGTTGACGGCGACGGCGCCGCCCCGGCCCGTGTGGCCCAGCCAGATGCCCAGCGGGAGGGCCACCGCGGCGGCGACGAGGACGCTGCCGCCGGCCATGCTCACGTGCTCGACGATGCGGTGGAGCGCGCCGGCCCCTCCCGACCAGTGCGATCCGGTGGAGAACCACTCGACGACCCGGCTCAGGAAGTCCATTGGCGCGCTCAGGCGCCCCCGCCGCCCCGGCTCCGGCTCCGGCTCCGGCTCCACGGCGTCAGCAGCCGTTGCACGCCGGCGAGGCCCACGTCGGCCACCACCGCCAGCGCCACCGACATGGCCGAGCCGACGACCAGGGGCGTGCGGAAGTCGCGGATCAGCCCGTCCAAGATGAGCTGGCCCAGCCCGCCCTGGCCGATGAGGGCGGTCACGGTGACGAGCCCGATGGTCGTCACGGTGGCGATGCGGACGCCGGCGACGATGACGGGCAAGGCGAGGGGTAGCTCGATGCGCCAGAGCTGCCGCGACCGGCTGAAGCCCATGCCCACGGCCGCTTCCTTGACGTCGTCGGGCACCCCGTCGAGCCCGGCGACGATGTTGCGGACGAGGATCAGCAGCGTGTAGCTGACCAGGCCGATCTCCGACGTCGTGCGGCTCAGGCCGGTCCAGGGGACGAGGATGGCGAACAGGGCCAGCGACGGGATCGTGTAGAGGATGCCGGTGGCCGACAGGATCGGGGTCTCGAGCCGCCGCCAGCGGCGGCCGAGCAGGGCGAGAGGGAACGACAGCAGCAGGCCGATGCCGATGGCGATGGCCGTCAGTTCGACGTGCTGGCGGGTGGCGGCCCAGATGTCGTCGACGTGCGAGGTGACCCACCCCCAGCGCAGCCACGGGTCGCGCGACGCCGCCAGCACGGGCGCTGCCCCACCAAGCACTGGGCCAGACTACGCACTCGCATGATCCGGCTCGCGGGCGTCACCAAGCAGTTCCCGAACGGCCAGGTGGCGGTGCACGCCCTCGACCTCGACGTCGGCGAGGGCGAGGTGTGCATGCTGGTGGGGCCGTCGGGGTGCGGCAAGACGACGACCCTCAAGATGATCAACCGGCTCGTCGAGCCGTCCGGAGGGCGCATCTACATCGGGGGCGAGGACGTCACCCAGGTGGACCCCGTGCAGCTGCGGCGGCGGATCGGCTACGTCATCCAGCAGGTGGGCCTGTTCCCGCACCAGACGGTGGGGGAGAACATCGGCACCGTCCCCCGGCTGATCGGTTGGGACAAGGAGCGGATCCGGGCCCGGGTCGACGAGTTGCTCGACCTGGTCGGGCTGGCGCCGGGCCAGTTCCGGAACCGGTACCCGCACCAGCTCTCGGGCGGCCAGCGCCAGCGCGTCGGCGTGGCGCGCGCCCTCGGCGTCGACCCGCCCGTGCTGCTCATGGACGAGCCCTTCGGCGCTATCGACCCCATCAACCGCGATCGCCTGCAGCGCGAGTTCCAGCGCCTCCAGGGGGAAGTGCGCAAGACGGTCGTGTTCGTCACCCACGACATCGACGAGGCCATCAAGCTCGGCGACCGGATCGCCGTGCTGCGTGAGGGCGGCTACCTCGAGCAGTACGCGACCCCGGCCGAGGTGCTGGCCAAGCCGGCGACCGAGTTCGTGGCCGACTTCGTGGGGGCCGACCGAGGCCTGAAGCGCCTCGTCGTGACCGGCATCGACCCGGGCGACCTGGAGAAGCCGCCCGTAGTCGCCCTCGACGCCCCGCTGGCCGACGCTCGCTTGGCGCTGGATGCGGACGGCGCCCGGTGGGCCATCGTGCTCGACGCCGCCGGCCACCTCCACGGCTACCTCGACCGCGCCCGAGCGGACGGGGACGGCGCCGTGGCCGAACGGGCCCGGCGGCTCGAGGCGTGGGTCCCCGCCAGCGCCAGCCTGAAGGACGCCTTCTCGGTCATGCTCCTCAACGACGCCGGCTGGGTGGCCGTGCTCGACGACGACGCCGTCGCCGATGGCCGTTTCCTCGGCGTGCTGACACCCGACTCTTTGCACACCGCGCTGCGGCGCTCGGTGGAGGGTCGGGGTCGGTAGGGCTTACAGGCCGTAGAGCTTCCGGATGCGCTCGGGTTTGAACACGTAACCCTGCTTCCTCAGGACCTGGGCGAACTTGAGCACGGTTATGGCGCCGTCGTCCGGCGAGACGACGATGCCGTACTTCTGGATGGCCGCCCGGTAGTGGGTGATCATTCGAGAGGGCCCGCGGCTCCGTTCCGACGGGCCCATCGCACCGCCGACCTGCCTGCGAAAGTCGTCGGACTTCAACTTCAGGTCGCGAATGATCGGCCTCCGCTCGGCATTGAACTTTCGCTTCCTGCTCTCGTAGGCCCGTTGCGCCTTCACAATCGCTCGCCCGGCGCGCTGTTCGCGCCACTGGTCGACAAGGGCGAGGTCCTCGGCTGACAGCTTGAGCGGGCTCTTGGCCGGGTCGTCGAAGTCGATCTTGGGGTAGAGGCTCTCGACGACGTACGCCTTCAGCCCCCAGTGGCCTTTCTTGTCGAACACGTGCCCGGCCTCCGGCGCCGAGGTGATGTCGAGGTACCCCGACCAGAAGTTCGTCTGGTCGGTGATGGTGGCGTCGGGTCGGGTGCCCGCCATCATCGACGTGTCCTGGAGCGACACCATCGGATCGCCGCGGAACCCGAACGTGGCGTTGTCCTCGATGATGTAGCCGGTTGACGCGGCGCGGGCGTTGTCGCCGAGCATGGGGTTGGTGAGGGTTTCGATCCAGGCCGCGTAGCGCTTGTCCGAGACTCCGGGGAGCTGCACCGCCTTCTTCGCCTTCAGCATGCCCACGACGAGTAGGTAGGCGGCGTCGACGGCGGCGTCGATCGCCTTGGCCTTGGCGTCGACGGCGTTGAAGCCGGCGTCGAGCGCCTCCCCCTCCTTGGGCTTCCAGCGCTTGAACGTCCGCTGGACGTAGAACGGCGTGATGGGCGGCGCCGGCGTCACCCGCGACGAGGGCGCCGCCGACGCCGGGTGGGCGGCGAAGAGGGCGCTGACGGCGCGGTTGCCCGCCAGGCGCTGCAGCCTCAGGACGCTGCGGGCGTCACCCGCTCCCGCCGGCGCGCCTGACCGGGCGGGGGACGGCTGCGCCGAGCGAAGGCTCGGATGCAACGCAGGGACGTCGTGCGCAGCCCGCGCTCGATCCATCGACGCGAAGCTATCCACTCCGCCGACCGGACGCCGATCGGAAATCTGCAAGGTTCGCGCCGGCCCTGGTGGCCGCCCGCAGCCTCACCTCCACGACCAGCCAGCTCAAGCCCGTCGTCGGGTAGGTCAGAGGCGGCAGGCCTCGAACCACTCCTCGCGGTGGACGAGGTACCCCGACGATCGGAAGAGCCGGGCCAACCCGGGGAGGTGGTCGGCGCCCCAGACCAGGGCCACGTCGTGCCGACCGAGCGCCTCGGCGGCCGCCGCGAAGGCGACCGCGTTGCGCTCGTCGAGGACGACGCGGGCGCGCCGCCGGGTGGAGCGGCGCAGTGACCGGAGCCGGTCGAAGCTCCGGCTGTGACGGAGCTGGGCTCGGATGAAGGCGCGGGCCAGCGGGCCGAGTGCGGGCGCCCGCGCCGGCGGCGCCTCCGGTGCGAACAGGCGCTGGTAACCCTTCCAACCGACCCGCCGGAGCAGATCGACCTCGGTGAGGTCGACGTTGCGGGCGCCGGCGGGCAGGTGGAGCTTGGCGCCCTGGGAGTCGAGGTGCAGCAGGGCGACGGCGGCGCCCGCGGTCTCCGGCTCGGGCCACGCCGCGGCCTCCGCCAGGCGCTCGAGCTCCCAGTCGCTCAGGTCCTCGGCGTCGCTGCGGCTGATCCCCTCGACGTGGATCTCGGCGCCGCCCGCCGCCAGCCGGGCGAGGAGCGCCGAAAGCTCGTCGAAGTACTCCGTGTGGCCGATGTGGAACGTCCCGACCAAGGTGACGGTCCGGCCGACCTCGGGATGCGCGAGCGTCCAGACGGCGGTCCGGACGCGCCCCCCCGCCGTCTCGAGAGCGGTCGAACGCCGGGCCATACCGTAAAGATCGGCGCCCAAAGCCCTGTCCTTGCGGCCAAAGTCGCGATCAGCCGAGCCAGCGGAGGGCGCCGAGCAGCAGCGCCACGCCATCGGCAGCCGCGGACCTCGTGCGGATCCTGACCTTCACGGCGGTCATCGCCGTGCACGCCATCGCCTTTACGACCCTTTCCTACCGCCGGGCCGCGGGCGGGGCGTTGATGCTGCTCCAGTTCGGCCGCGATGGCGTCGGAACGGTCACGACGCTGACGACCCGGCGCCGGCCCTCGGCGTGCCCTTGCGGCGCTAGCGTCGGCGATCGTCATGGCCGACTTGCAAGCAGCGATCGAGGAGTTGTGGGAGCGGCGGGCGGAGCTGAGCCCGTCCGACGGCGACGCTTTCGAAGTCGTCCGCCAGGTGATCGACCTCCTCGACCGGGGCGAGCTGCGGGCCGCCGAGGTGGACTCCGCGACGGGCGCGGTCAGCGTCAACGCCTGGGTCAAACAGGCGATCTTGTTGCTGTTCCGCCTGGCGGCGATGGAGACGGTCGAGCTGGGGCCGTTCGAGTTCGCCGACCGCATCCCGCTGAAGCGGGGCTTCGCCGAGGCCGGCGTGCGGGTCCTGCCCGGCGCCTCGGCCCGGTGGGGCTCGTACCTGGAGCCCGGCGTGGTGATGATGCCGAGCTACGTCAACATCGGCGCGCGCGTCGGCGCCAACACCATGGTCGACACGTGGGCGACGGTCGGGTCGTGCGCCCAGGTGGGGGCCAACGTGCACCTGTCGGGCGGGGTCGGGATCGGCGGCGTGCTGGAGCCGCCCCAGGCCGCGCCGGTGGTCATCGGCGACGACTGCTTGATCGGCAGCCGGTGCATGGTGGTCGAAGGGGCCCGGGTGGGGCGCGGCTCGGTGTTGGGCGCCGGCCTCATCCTGTCGTCGACGATCCCGGTCATCGACGCCGAGACGGGCGAGACGGTCGGCCGGGGCGTCGTCCCGCCCTGGTCGGTGGTGATCATGGCCACCCGGCCCCGCTCGTACCCAGGCGGCGAGTTCGGGCTGCCGTGCGCCCTCATCGTCAAGCGGATGGAAGAGGGGCAGCGCCACGACAAAGCCCAGCTGGAGTCGGTGCTGAGGGAGCACGGAGTGGGGCGCTGAGCGGCCACGGCGTTCATGCCACGCAGACCGACCTCCTGGCCCTCACCGCCGACCTGGTGGACATCCCCTCGGTCAGCCACGACGAGCGCGCCATCACCGACCACCTCGAACGGATGCTCCGGGCGGTGCCGTGGCTGGAGACGACCCGGGTGGGCGACAACCTCGTGGCTCGCACCCGGCTCGGACGGGAGCGGCGGCTCCTTCTAGCGGGCCACAGCGACACGGTCCCGCCCAACGGCAACGAGGGGGCGCGCGTCGTCGGCGACATGTGCTGGGGGCTGGGTGCGTGCGACATGAAGGGGGGCGTCGCCGTCCTGGCCGAGTTGGCGCGCACCGTGAGCAACCCGTCGGTCGACGTCACCTACGTCTTCTACGAGTGCGAGGAGATCGCGGCCAAGTTCAACGGACTGGAACGGCTCTTCCGCGAGACGCCCGATCTGTTGCGAACCGACGCCGCCCTGCTCGGCGAGCCCACCGGGGCGCGGGTCGAGGCCGGGTGCCAGGGCACCATGCGGGTGCGCGCCGAGTACGCCGGGGTGCGGGCTCACTCGGCGCGGCCGTGGCTAGGCCGCAACGCCATCCACCGCCTCGCGCCCGCGCTCGACGCCCTCGCCGCCTACCAGGGCCGCGAGGTCGAGATCGACGGGTGCCTGTTCCGTGAGGCCCTTTCGGCGGTGGCCGTCGAAGGGGGCGTGGCCAGCAACGTTATCCCCGACCGGGCCGCGCTGACGGTCAACTACCGCTTCGCCCCTGACCGGACCGCGGCGGAGGCGGCGGCGCACGTCCGCGAGGTTCTCGGCCACAGCGACACCTTTGTGGTGACCGACTCGGCGCCGCCGGCGCCCCCGTTGCTGGGGCACCCGCTGCTCACGGCCTTGCTGGCCGCCACCGGGCAACCCCCGCAGGCCAAACTGGGCTGGACCGACGTCTCCCGTTTCGCCGCTCGCGGCGTGCCCGCCACCAACTTCGGCCCGGGCGACCCGAACCTGGCGCACCACGCCGAGGAGCGGGTTTCCCGCCAGGACCTCGAAACCGTCTTCACCGTCCTCAAGGACCTGCTCGAGCATGCCGACGCAACTGCGAACTGATCGTGCACCATGGACCCTGTGCCCCGGCGCCCCCCTCTGCTTCTCGCGGTCTTCAGCGTCGTTGTCCTGACGCTGGCTACCGGCGCGCCGACCCTCGCGTTCGCCAGCGACGACACGTTCTTCGACCAGCAGTGGCCGCTGGCCCAGATCAAGGCCCCTGACGCCTGGCCGGTGTCGACCGGCGCCGGGGTGGCGATCGGGATCGTCGACACGGGGATCGACTACTCCCACCCTGACCTGGCCGGCAAGGTGGTCGCATCGGCCAACTGCCTGGGAGGGTCGTGCCGGGACGGCGGCGCCGACGACGGCCACGGCCACGGCACCATCCTGGCCGGCATCGCCGCCGCCGTCACCAACAATGGGAAGGGGATCGCCGGCGTCGCCCCCGACGCCCAGCTGCTCATCGCCAAGGCCGTCGACGACCAGGGCCGGGGCGACGCCGCCGACATCGTCAACGGCATCCACTGGGTCGTCGACCACGGCGCCCGGATCGTCAATCTCAGCCTGGGCGACCCCAACTTCCTGGTGACGTCGCTGCTCGGCACGCCGCTTCGGGCGGGGATCGAGTACGCCTGGGGCAAGGGCGCCATCCCGGTCCTCGCGTCGGGCAACGAGAACGTGGGCCTGCTCGACCTGGGCAGCTCCAACTACGGCTCGTTGAACGCGCTCATCGTCGGCGCCACCGACAAGGGCGGCGGGATCGCGTCCTACTCGAGCCCCATCGGCAACGCCAAGTGGGGGCTCGTCGCCCCGGGAGGCAGCGGCGACGGGCCCGGCGACGACGTGCTGTCGACGTTCACCAACGGCCGCTACGCGTGGGTGGCAGGGACGTCGATGGCGGCGCCCCACGTGTCCGGCGCGCTGGCCCTGCTGCTGGCCGAGGGGCTCACCCCCACGGCGGCGGTCGATCGGCTGCTCACGACCCTCGACCGCTCCGTCAAGTGCGGCGCCGGATGCCAGGGGCGTCTCGATGTCGCCGCCGCCGTGGGGCGGGGTCCCCGGGTCGCTGCCGCCACCACGGCGCCCCCCGCCGCGCCCCCCGCCACCGGGACGACCACGCCGCGCCCCTCGACATCGACGAGCACCAGCCGCCCCACCGGGACGACGGCCACGACCCCGCCGCTCACGTCGGCGCCGAGCGCCGCCAGCGGCTCGGACGGCCGGGTGCTCGCCGCCGGACCGGCGCCGGCTGTTCCCGGGCCCGGCCACGGCGCCAGCAATTCGGCGGGCCGGTCGCTCTTGCTCGTGCTCGCCATCGCCATCGTGGGCGGGGTGGGCTCGGCCGTCGGGCTCGTCGCCTGGGACCGCTTCCGGGCCGACTCCCTATAGCTTGCGCAGGACGGTGGCGACCCGCCCGTAGGGGCGGAACTCGGCGGGGTCGAGCTCGATGGGCGAGTAGGCCGCGTTGGCGGGGAGCAACACGATCTTGCCGCCCCGGCGGGTGAAGGTCTTCACCGTCGCCTCCTCGCCCGGGATGCCCGCCACCACGACGTCGCCCTTGCGGGGCTCCGCGCCCGACTGCACGACCACATAGTCGCCGTCGAAGATGCCGGCGTCGATCATCGAGTCGCCCCGGACGCGCAGCATGAACACGGGGCCTTCGCCGGTGAACTCGGCCGGGAGGGGGTACAGCTCCTCAACGTTCTCCTGGGCGAGCACGTCGGTGCCGGCCGCCACTTCGCCCACGAGGGGCACGTGGCGCGCGGGGCGACGCTCGGCCGCCATGCCCGACGCCGGGTCGTAGCGCACCTCGATGGCTCGGGGCTTGGTCGGGTCGCGCCGGAGGTAGCCGAGCTTTTGCAGGGTGCCGAGGTGGGCGTGGACGGTTGACGTGGAGGTGAGGCCGACGGCCTCGCCGATCTCGCGCACCGACGGGGGATAGCCCCGTTCACGCTGCTGTTTCTCAATGAAGTCGAGGATGCCCTGCTGGCGGGCGGTCAGGTTCTCGCTCACGAGTCGTCTCTCATGTAAGGCGCTCCTCTCGAACAGACGTTCGCCAAGGGCAACCCTACCAGGTGGGCGGCTCCGAGACAAACATTCGTTCGCCGCGGGGGTTGACGGCGAACGGGCGTTCGTGGTTGACTGCTCGAACAGGCGTTCGTCACCGGCCGTTGACCACCGTGGATGACAAGGGGAGGCCCCGTGGTTGCCGTCACAAGCGAGTTCTCTCTGGCGGCGCCGTACGGCGCCGTTCGGCTCGGGCGGGCCGCCACCGGTCCTTCCCGGCGGCTCCCGGCGCGCACCTATCGCCGCCGCCAGGCCGTTGCCGCCGGCCTGGTCGTGGGGCTGGTGCTGGCCGCGTGGGCCGCGCTGGGCATGCTCGGGGGCGGAACCCTCCCCGACCCCGAGCGCCCGAGCGCGCCGGCGAGCGCGCCGGCGAGCGCGCGGGCCAACGCAGCCGTCTACGTCGTCCAACCGGGCGACACGTTCTGGTCGATCGCCCGCCACGTGAAGCCCAGCGCCGACCCGAGGCCGCTGGTCGACCGGCTGGTGGCGGCGCACGGCGGCACGACGCTGCACGTAGGGGAGCGGATACCGATCCCAGCCTGACCTACGTTGGCGGGCATGCGGTGTCCCTGGTGTTCGAACGTCGACGACAGGGTGGTCGATTCCCGAACCGCCGATGACGGCGCCGCCATCCGCCGGCGGCGGGAGTGCCTCGGCTGCGGCCGGCGGTTCACGACCTTCGAGCGGCTCGAGGAACTGCCCCTGATCGTGGTGAAACGCTCGGGCGAACGGGAGCCCTTTGCCCGCAGCAAGCTCGTGGCGGGCATGGGGTCGGCGGCCAAGAACCGGCCGGTCACCCCCGCCCAGCTCGACGGGTTGGCCTACGCCATCGAAGAGGCGCTGCGCGCCGAAGGTGGCGTCATTACCACCGAGCGCATCGGCCAGCGGGCGCTGACCAGCCTGCGCGAGCTCGACGAGGTCGCCTATCTCCGCTTCGCCAGCGTCTACAAGGGCTTCGAGGGCGCCGACGACTTTCAGCGGGAGGCGGGGCTTTTCTCGGAGCCCCCGGAGTAGGCGCCGGCCCGCCCGCCTTGTCCACAGCTTCGCGGGCGCTTCGGGGCTCTAGCGATCCCCAGCCCCGGACTGCAAAGTTTCGCGAATGGGGGCTGACGTGCGGGTTTGCCGCGCACTGATTGCACGCCTGGAATTACGCGGCTGTTAGTCTTATACGGCTCCATTTCGCGGTCCGAAGAAGTCTCAACCACAACATCTTGTGGTTGAGCCCGAAAGTCAACTAGGAGGCGCCACCATGGCCATGGCCCCGGAGAAGGCAGGGATCGGACTCCGCCGCCACTTCACCACCGAGGGGGTCCACCCCTACGACGAGGTGCAGTGGGAACGGCGCGACGCCCGCATCACCAACTACCGGGACGGGTCGGTGGCGTTCGAGCAGCGGGAGGTCGAGTTCCCCCTGTCGTGGTCCCAGAACGCGACCAACATCGTCGCCCAGAAGTACTTCCGGGGTTCGCTGGGCGCGCCCGAGCGGGAGCACTCCCTGCGCCAGGTGATCGACCGGGTGGTCGACACCGTCGCGGCGTGGGGCCGCAAGGACGGCTACTTCGTCGACGCCGACGAGGCCGACGCCTTCCAGGCCGAGCTGAAGCACCTGCTGGTCCATCAGAAGGCGGCGTTCAACTCGCCGGTGTGGTTCAACATCGGCGTGGCGGGCGAGCCGCAGCAGGCCTCCGCGTGCCAGCCGTGGGACGCCCTGGTCAGCACGCCCGACGGCCTGGTGCCGATCGGCGCCCTC
>JAHFUQ010000177.1 GCA_023265045.1 Acidimicrobiia bacterium | reverse complement strand
CCCACGTCGATGAGGTACACGAGGCCCGGCGGGCACCAGGGGTCGACGGTGATCGGGATGGTCATCACGGCTTGAAGCCCTCGCCGCGCGGGTCGCGGATCGGCTCCGTCGGCGGCCCGAGGTCCCCGAGCGGCATCGACGCCGGCACCGACGACCGGACGTGCGCGATCACCTGCTCGTACACCCGCGCCACCTCGGCCGGATGGTCGGCCCGCAGCTCGTCGAGCACCCCGAACGCCGCGCGGATGATCTCCGCCGCGGCCGCGATCGCCGCCGTCACGACGCCTTACCCTTGCGACCGCGCTTGGCCGGCGCCGGCTCGTCGAGCCCGTCGACCGGCAGGCTATCCGGGTCGAGCGGCAACTCGCCGCCCATGTCCAGCCCCGGGAACGCCTCCGTCTGCCGCTCGTCCTCGCTCATCGCCCGCCGGTCGACCACCTCGTCGGTGTCGGCCCGGCACACCAGCCACTCGACGCCCTCGAGCACCTCGTAGCACTTCATGTCGACCAGGTGCTCCCGCGCCGTCGCCCCCGCCCGGTCCCGGTCGGACTCGGCCCGCGCCGTCGCGATGTCCAGCTTCTTCGCCTTCACCAGTTCCTTGAGCTTCTCCTCGAGCTCGTCGGCCTTCGCCGCCAGCCGCTTGCTCTTGTCGTGCAGCGCCAACGCCGCCTGCTCGTCGAGCTGCACCATCACCGGGCGCGTGTAGATCTTGCGGTCCGTCTTCTTCGCCATGTTCATCCCTCGTCGGTCGTGAGTGCCAGCTGCCGGCTGGCGCGTTCTTCGGCTCGGTCCGCGAGCTCCAGCCTGTACAACGCCAGGCCGATCGCGTCGAGCACGTGAGGATAGTCGCCGGGCCGCACGTTCGGCATCGCCGAGCGGTAGCGGTCCAGCAGGTTCGCGTGCAGCTCCTCGTCCCGCCCGCGCTCGCTGCCGAGCACCGAGCGCCAGGTGACCGGCGCGGGCAGCATGGTCGGTCGCCCGTGCGCCGCCGCCAGCCCGAACGCCAGCGCCGCCACCTTGCCCGTCTGACAGGCCGACAGCACATTGCCCACGTCATCACCGCGAGCGAATCCGCCGGATGATGGCCACTCGATGACAACGACAGTCGCGCGCGGGATGACCAACAGCAATGCTGCCGTCACCTCGGTCAGCCGCCGTTGCTCATCGCCGACCTCATCCCGGCGCTTGGCCGTCCGGATGCACCCGCACGCCACGACGTCCCGGTCGCGCGACACCAGCGCCCAGCCGGTATGAGCCAGCCCCGGGTCCACGCCGGCGATCAGCACCACCACCTCGCGACGGTCTGCCGTCCGGATCTCAGATCAGAACTTCGCGTAGGAGTATCAGTCCGGATCGCGCCCGGCGGCTTCCACCCGCGGGCGGGGGCGGACTTAAGGGAGCCCCCCCCGCTAGGGTGGATTGCCGTTCGTTCCCGGTTCGTGCCCAATCCCCCCGTAGGGGGTCGGGCACGATTGCGCCGCATGATTGCTACCCCTAGCAATCGTGCCCATGGGCACGAACCGGGCACGATTCGGGCACGAACGCGATTGCTGTTTCTAGCTCGCATGAACGTCCCTCGCGCCGGCTTGCTGAACCCGATCCACCAGGTCGTCGGCCAGCCTGAGCCGACTCGCCTTGCCCTTCCCGGTGGTCACCAGACGGCCGGTCTGGAGCAGGTCGGACACCGCGTCGGCGAGGGCGTCCCGGTTCGCCTTGAGGGCCTCGCGCAGCCGCTCCTTGGGCATGGGGCCGGCGCTCAAGACGACCACGATCCGGGCCTGCAACTCGGTGCGCTGGTTGAGCCGTTCCACGCTGATCTGGCCGGCGTCCACCGTGTCAGTCTTGGTCCTGACTGCCACTCGTCCACGGTCCATCCAACTGGCCTGCTCGCCGTCGTAGGCCATGGCGATATGGCACGGTCGGCCGAACCGCGCCTTCGCGACGGTGAGGGTCCCGACCTGGCAGCCGTCGATGTCCAGCTCGGGCTGGACGTGGAGCGCGAAGATGCCGGCGGCGTCGTACTCGATGTCACCGCTCTCCTTGGCCACGTCGATGAGCTCGCCGGGGGGCAGGGTGCGCGGGTCGTTGCCCTTCTGGCCTCGCATCTTGGCGGCGCTGCCCCGGCTGGCCGAGGAGACGGCGAGGATGGGGGCGTCGAGCTTGCGGGCGATGGTGCGGAGGGCCGAGGAGACGTCGGTGGTGGCCAGGCGGGCATCGGGCTTGACCATCATCGCGAGGACCTGGGCGGCGAGGAGTTGGAGGTAGTCGACGACGACGAGGGGGGTCTTGCCGGTGCGGCGTCGGAGCTCGGCGGTGGCGGCCTCGAGTTGCGGCAGGGTGCAGCGCTCGACGAAGGTGATGTTCGGGGACACGCCGCAGGTGGCGGCGATGACGGAGACCTCGCCGCGGATGAGCGCGTTGGCCGAGCAGCCGAGGTGGGGAGCGGCTGCGCGGGCGATGCAGTGGCCGACGCGCATCTCGAGGGTGACGAACAGGACGGGGCCGTGCTCGCGGGCGTGGTGGTTGGCCATGCCGAGGATGAGGGTCGTCTTGCCGGCCCCGGCGCCCCCCGCGATGATGAACACCTGGCCTGCGATCAGCCCGCCGAGGCCGAGGCTGTCGTTGAGGGTCGGGAACGGGGTGGGATAGAGAGGGAGGCGGGACAGCGCCAGCAGGTCGTCGATGCCCTGCTCGAGCGTGAGCATGATGGGCAGGCCGGGGACGGGGCGCTCGTCGGGCCGGTCGTCGGCTGCGGCGGTGCGCAGGTCATCGGCGTCGATCATGACGCCCGCCGTCCACCCGTGGCGCGGGCGTAGGAGAGTTCGGCGAGCACGCGGGTCCGGGCCTCGGCCAGCGCGGCGTAGTGGCCGATGCGGGACTTGAGCTCGCCGATGACGCGGCCTGCCTCGGGGAAGGTCAGGGTCCTGGCGAGGTCGAGCGGAACGCCGAGGGTCTTGGACATGAAGCGGACCATCTTGAAGGTGGCGAGGTTGCGGCGGCTGCGATCGTTGGAGGCGGCGATGATGGCGCTGGCGGCGAGGTCGGAGAGGCCGGGCGGGGCGACGATGCCGCGGGCGGCAAGCTCGACGCGGGACACCTCGGACACGGGCGCGAGGCCGGGGCCGAACAGGGCGGGGTCCACGTCGAGGCCGAGCAGGTCGCCGCACTCCTCGCGCATCCAGCGGATGGTGGGGGCCCGCTGGGCGGCGGCGAGCTGGGCGCGGACGGCCAGGAGTTCGGCTTCGAGGTCGGCGGGGTCCTGCTCGGTGGCCTCGAGCACGCGGCGTCGCTCCTCGTCGGTCAGACCGGTGCCGAGCAGCACGTCGATGGTGCTCACCAGCTTGTGGCGGCGGGTGAGGCCGGCGAAGTCGAGCACCAGCAGGTTGGTCTTGCCGGTGGCGGGGCTGGGCCGGGTGCCGCGGCCGACCATCTGCGTGAACAGGGCCCGGCTCTTGGTCGGGCGGGCGATGGCGATGCAGGCGACGGGCGGGCAGTCAAAGCCTTCGGTCCACAGGGCGGCGTTGGCGACGATCTGCACCCGGCCGGCGGCAAGGTCGGCAGCTGCTGCGGCACGCTCCTCGGGGGTCGACTTGCCCGAGACGGCGCGGGCCGAGCCGGGCTTGAGGTCGTGGCAGGCGTCGGCGAGCAGCTGGGCGTGGTGAACGGTGACGGTGAAGGCGATGGTGGGGCGGGTGCCGGCGGAGTCGACGAGGGCGCGGCTGGTGGCCTCGATGACGGCGGGGGCGGTCATCAGGACGCCGAGCTGCTGCTGGTCGAGGTCGCCCGCGGTGGTCTTGACGGCGTCGAGGTCGAGGTCGAGGTTGATGCGCTGGGCGCGGATGGGGGCGAGGAAGCCGGCGCGGATGGCGTCGCCGAGGCCGTAGGTGAAGGCGACCGACTGGAAGATGGGACCGAGGCCCTTGCCGTCGCCGCGGTCGGGGGTGGCCGTCACGCCGAGGACACGGGCGGTCTCGAAGCGGTCGACGATGGCGCGGTAGGTGGCGGCGGTGGCGTGGTGGGCCTCGTCGATGATCACGAGGTCGAAGGCGTCGGCGGGCCAGCTGGACAGACGGTCCCCGCGGAGGGTCTGGACGGAGGCGACGACCACGGCGGCGGCCCCGCCCCTCCGGTCGGCCTGCTCGATGGCGGCGTCCACGCCGACGGCCCGGAGCTTGGCCAGGGCCTGCTCGAGCAGTTCGGTCCGGTGGGCCAGCACCAGCGCACGGTGGCCCCGGGCGACGGTGAGGCGGGCGATCTCGGCAAAGACCACCGTCTTGCCGGTGCCTGTCGGAAGAACGATCAGCGTGGCGCGGTCGCCGGCCAGGAAGCGTGCGCGAACGGCGGTGATGGCCTGCTCCTGGTAGGGCCGCAGCGTCGGGGCGGCGATCACGGTCGCCACCCGGCGGCCCAGGCGTCGGCGAGGTCCTTGTGCGGGGCGAGGTCGATCATGGTGGTGGGCATCTTGGCGTTGATCATCCAGCAGGCGGCCTTGGTCGCGCATTCGAGGCCGACGCCGAGCGGATGCTGCGGGTTCGGCGCATCGCGGTGCGGGACGATGGTCACCAGGCTCTGCGGCGCGAGCTTGGACAGCACGAGGCCGATGACATCGAGGTTGCTCGCGCCGTGCGCGCCGAGCACCACCGCGTCGGGCCAGGCCAGCACGGCGGCCAGCGAGTCGGCCACGCCCTCGGTGATCACCACAGCCCGGCCGGGCAGGATGGTGGAGATCCGGCCGACGAGGGTGCCGGCGGTGGCGCAGTCCTTGAGGCCTCGCACCTTGGGCTCGCCGGCCACCCGGCGCCGCACCACGTTGATGACGTTGCCGGCCGAGGACCACAGCGCGACGACCGGGTCACCGTCGAGGAAGCGCACGGCCCCGCGCTCGATGAGGGCCGCCGGGTCGAGGCCGCGGCCCGCGAGGTAGTCCTCCCCTCGCCGGCTGCGCTCGCTGGCCTCGCGCCAGATGCCGGCGGCGGCGTGGCTGGCGATGAGCCGGGTCTTGGCGCGGGCCTTGGCCAGCTCGCGGTCCCGGACCTCGCGCTCCTCGGCCATCCGCACGAGGGCGCGGTGGTCGACGCCGGGGGACACGCCCGCGATGTCGGCGGCGAGGGCGAGGACCTCGGGGAACGACCGCTTGATGTCGAGGCCGGCGGCGAGGGCGACGAAGGCCAGCAGGTCGCCCTTGCAGCCGTGGGCGTAGTCGCGCCACTGCCCGGTGTCGACGTTCATGCCGACGGTGTCCGGGCGGGACCGTCCGCCGCAGGCCGGGCAGAGGGCAAACCGGATCTCGCAGCCGCGGACCTTGCCCTCGATGCCGAAGTGCGCGAGGACGGCGGACACGGTGAGGGATGCGAGGACAGCCTCGCGCTCGAGCCGGGGCGCGGGCGTCACGCCGCCCTCCGTCGCCGGGTCAGCGGCCCGGCCGGCAGCCCGAGCAGCACGCGGCTCCGGCGGATGACCGGCACGGACACGCCGAAGCGCTCGGCGAGCACGACGTCCCGCAGTTCGGGCTCGGCCTTCACGGCGGCGAGGATGCGCGCCCTGGTGCCGTGGTCGATGCGGTGGCCCCGACCTCGCCGGGCCGGTGGCGACGCATCGTCAGCCCCGCGAGCGACGACGGAGGCCGGCGCGCGCAGCATGAGCAGCCCGCGCACCTCGATCTGCCGGGCCCGCTCGCGCGTGATGTTCATCAACAGCCCGACCTCGCGCAACGTCGCCTCCCCGCGGTCCGCCACGTCAAGCGAACAGCTCTCGGTCAGCTCGGCCGGCGGGATACCAGGCCGGTTGACCTTGAGCGAGCCCGTCTGCTCGTTGATGTCGAGGTACAGGTGGTGCCGGCAGCCCACGAACGGGCACGGGCGGGGCACGGAGGCGCAGTCGGCCCGGGTCTTGGGCCGGACGGCAGCCAGGAAGGCGAGTTCGTCCGCCCGCAGCGGCTCCTCGTCCAGCGGGACGGCCGCCGACACCGACCGGGGCCGTCCAAGCCGCGACATCGGCACGAACGAGCCGTCCTCGAGCGCGTCAGAAGCATCGGACGTCACGGGGCGACCACGACCGGCCGCCGGTGCTCGGGTATCGACTTGAGCGCCTCGTCGAGGGTCTCGCAGTACGACCACGAGCCACTGCCCCCGCACGAGCACCCGCCGCACTCGGCGTGGACGATG
>JAHFUQ010000176.1 GCA_023265045.1 Acidimicrobiia bacterium | reverse complement strand
GCCACAAGGTCACGCTGGAGCCAGCCGCCTGACGTCAACCCTCAGTGTCGGGCTCCGCCCGACCCTGGGTTGTGCCGCCGCGCCAGTGCGGCAACGCAAAAGATGATTCACACCTCAGGCGAGAAGGAATGTGAGGCGTCATACAGGATTTCTGAGGCGGCACCTGGTACTACTAACGCATGGCCTCGACGCTGAGAGCGCCCGGTGGGTTCCGGACTGCGCCTCCGGCGCGGCCCGCGGCCCCCGATCGGGCGGCGGTGTTCCTTACCAAGTGGCTACGCGTCTGGGTCGTCCTGCTGGTGGTGGTGGCCGCGGTTGTGGTCGTCTACCTGGTCGTCATCACCAACACGCTGGCGTCGATCAACGGCAACCTCGCCGTCGCCAACCGCGGCGTGACGGGCACCGGCAGGAACACGGTGACGCTGCCCAGCCAGGTGGACCGGATCAACGGGTCGCTGGCTGCCATCGATCCGGCGCTCAAGCCCATCCCGGGCCAGGCCGACCAGATCATCGCCGCGCTCGCGTCCATCAACGCCCGCCTGGCCGCGACCGACGCGTCGCTGAAGGACACCTCGTCCACGCTCACCTCGGTCAACGGGTCGGTGGGCAGCATACGCGACGTCCTCATCGACGCCAATGAACCGCCCGACCGGGTCGGCGTGCAGAACATCCACCGGCGCATCGCCGCCGTGAACGGGGCCGGGCCGTGCGGCGAGTTCTGCAAGAGCGAGAACCTGACCACCGTCGAAGCGGACGCAAGCAACATCCTGCGGGACCTGGTGACGGTCAACCGGCACCTGAACAGCGTGTGCCGCTCGATCGGCGTCGGGCTCCTCGGGGGCAGCTCCGCCGGCTGCTAGCGCGAGCGCTCAGGACCTCAGGGCGGTCCGGAGCGCTTCGAATCCGGGGACGCCTAAGGGCTGGCCCTGGTCGTCGAAGGCAAACGCCTCCGCCAGGGCGCCGAACCGCTCGAGGGGCACGCGCAGGAACCCTTCAGGTTCGGGGCCGCGGAAGCGAACCTTGTAGTCGCACCGCAGGGCGTCGTAGTGGCTGCAGCGGATGGGGCGGGCGGGGTCGCCGTACAGGCCGCACCGGCCGCCGTCGAGATGCCGGCAGGTCGTGTGCACGACGATGTTCCAGCCCTCCTCGTCGACGCCGAGCTCGACGCCGCGGAAGCCGAGGCAGAAGCGCAGGTAGTCCAGTTGGGCGGCGCTCGCTGGGACGGCCGCGGGGAACACGAGGGTCGAGCAGCAATAGGCCGCGCAGCCCGTGCAGGGGTCTTGCACCACCGGATCGGAGTAGCGCCGCACGGCTGGGGCCTTGCCGAGCTCGACGGGACGCCAGCCGCTGGCGGCCGGCGCCGCGTCCTCGTGCCCATCAGGGTCGGGCTCGTGCTCGACGTCCTCGACCGGCAGGGCCGAGAAGGCGGCGACGATCGCACCCCATTCCGGGGCGGCGGCGAGGTTGCGCTGGTCGTCGAACATGAGGCGCTCGGCGATCCAGGCGATTCGGGCCCGATCGACAAGGACGAACTCGTCGTGGGCGTTGTCGGCGAGGACCTTGCGGTACCAGCACGAGTAGGGGTTGTAGTGCCGGCAGATCGACGGCTGCTCAGGCGAGTCGTGCAGCGTGCACATCGAGTCCTCGAGGTCGAGGAAGCGGCACGGCCGGCGGTAGTAGACGGCCCACTCCCCGCTCGCCGCCAGCCCCAGCACGACATGGCGGAAGTTGAGGAGGTACATGGCGTAGTCGAGCTCGACCAGGTTCGTGACGTGGAAGTGGTACACCGGGAGGTACCGGCAGCAGGGCGACGTCGCACAGGTCAGGCAAGGTGACTCTCGGGCCTGGGCGAACGAAAGCGCCCCGGGCTCCGGCCGGCCCATGGCCACCCGGACTTCTATGGGATCATCGAGCACCGCCATCGGCCCAGGGTACCGAACCGGCGCATCGCCTTCCGGCCCCTGGTAGGTTCGCACGAAGGAGGGCTAGCTCAGCGCGAGCGACACGGATGGAACAGGCGGACGTCACCGGGTTGCTAGGGGCGAAGCTGGTCCCCCCGCGCGCCCAGGGCATCGTCCGCCAACGCCTCGAGGCCGCCCTCGACCGGCTGTGGAAGCATCGGTTGGGGCTCGTCGTGGGCCCCGCCGGATCGGGCAAGACCACCCTGCTGAGCCAGTTCGCGGCCCGCGTGCACGGACCGGTCGTGTGGTACCGCGCCGACGTCCAGGACGGCTCTACGGCCGCGGTCCTCGCCTGTTTGGAGCGAGGAGCGGCCGCCGCCCTGCCCGGGATCCGGCGCGGCTGGAGGAGCGTGGACGACGCGGTCGGCGCCTACGAGAGCTGGCAGGGCAACCGCGGCCTGCTCGTGGTCGACGACCTGCACTTCCTCGAGGGCACGCCCGCCGAGGAATGCCTGGCCCGTTTGGTTGAGGACGCGCCCCCGTCGCTCGCAATCCTGATGGCGTCGCGCCGGCCGCCGGGGTTCAACGTCTCGCGCCTGCGCGTGTCGGGCGCCCTGCTCGAGATCGGGCCCGACGACCTCCGCTTCCGGTCGTGGGAGGTCGAGGAGCTGTTCCACCAGTGCTACCGCGAGCCGATGTCCCCGGAGGACCTGGCCGCCCTCGCCCGCCGGACCGACGGCTGGGCCGCCGGGCTGCAGCTGTTCCACTTGGCGACCCGGGGCAAGCCGGCCCGCGAGCGCCAGCAGGTGATCCGCTCCATCGGGGGCGGCTCGCGCCTGGTGCGCGACTACCTCGCCCGCAACGTGCTCGACGAGCTGCCGCCCGAGCTGACGACGTTCCTCCTCAACACCTGCGTGCTGGGGCGGATGAGCGGCCCCCTGTGCGACAAGCTGCTCGACGCTTCGGGCAGCGACGCCCTTCTCGAGGAGCTGGAGCGCCGCCAGGTGTTCACCGCCGCCATCGAGGACACCGGCCTGTACCGCTACCACGAGGTCCTCCGGTCTTACCTCGAAGTGCTGCTGGTGGAGCGCTGCGGTGAGGCCGAGGCCCGGGTGCGATACCGGCGGGCGGCCGAGCTGCTCGAACTGGAGGACCTGCTGCCTGAGGCGCTGCGGGCCTATGTCCGGGCCGAGGACTGGGAGGCGGCGACCGCCCTCCTGCAGGCCCGCGGCGAGGAGCTGGCGGAGGGAACCGCGGGCTGGATCGAGGGCCTGCCCGGCCGCCTCGTCGACCACGACCCGTGGCTGCAACTGGCGGCCGCCCGGCGAGCCCTTGCGTCGGGGCGATGGCGCGCCGCCTACGCCGCCTACAGGAACGCCGAGGCGCTGTTCGAGTCGACCGCCGGCGCCGACACCTGCCGGCGCGAGCGGCGGGCCCTCGCCGCCTGGATCGACGTGCCGGCGCCGCCGTCGTCCGACTGGAGCGGCGACGTCCGCCAGGCCACCCAGCGGGACCCCGCCGCCGTCCAGCAACGGGTCTCGCGGCTCGGGCCGGGCCGGTGCGGGCCGCTGGCGGCCGGCATCGCCGCCGTCCTGGCCGGGAACGTGCGCGACGCCCAGCGCCTCCTGGCGGCCATGGCGGAGGCAGTCGAAGCGGGCCCGGCGGTGGCCTTGGGGGCCCGGATCGGCCTCTGCGTGGCCCGGGTGATGGCCGGCGAGCCCGTCGAGCCGGTCGAGCTGGAACGTCTGGCCCGCATCGGCGAGCAGATCGCGGCGCCGTCGCTCGCCCACCTCGCACGGGCTGTCGTGGCCATGACCGGCGCACCCGAGGGCGCGGCCGCCGCCGACCGGTTCCACGCCTACTGCGCCGGCAACGCCGACGCGTGGGGCATGTCGTTGGCGACCTACCTGCAGGGAGTGGGCGCCCTGGGCCGTCACGCCCACGCCGACGCCGTCGACCGGCTCGAGACCGCCGCGGCTGGCTTCCGCGGGCTCGGGGCCGCCGTGCTCGAGGCTTGGGCCCGCGCCGCGGCCTCCGTCGCTCGCGTGCGGGCCGGCGATCCCGAGGCGCGCCACGCCGCGCTCCAGGCCGAGACCGTCGCCCGCGCCGTCGGGGCGCGCGGGGCCCAGGCGCTCGCCTTCGCCGCTATCGGCGCGCTCGGGGACCCGTCGGCGGCTGAGTACGGCGCCTTGGCGTCGTCCCTCGCCGACGAGTGCGGCTTGTCGCTGCCCAGCCTCATCGGCCCCCCGGTCCCGGTCACGAGCGAGACGTTCCGGCGCGACGGCGCGCCGCTATCGCCGCCCTCGGTCGTCCTGCGCTGCCTGGGCGGGTTCAGCCTGGCGTTGCACGGCGCCGCCGTCGACTGCTCCGCAGTCAAGCCGCGGGCGCGTGCCGCCCTGCACCTGCTCTCCCTCCGGGCCCCCCGGCCGGTCCACCGTGACACCCTCGTGGACGCGCTGTGGCCGGGGTCGGACCCCAAAGTCGGCGCCCGCAACCTGCACGTGGTCGTGTCGTCGCTGCGCCAGTTGCTCGAACCCGGTGTGGCCCGCGGGGCGTCGTCGCTGATCGTGCGCGAGGGCGAGACGTACCGCCTGGACCTCCCGGCCGACGCCGACTCCGACCTCCTCGCCTTCCCCGCCGCCGTGGCCGAGGGCCGGGAGGCACTGGCCCGGGGCGCGCTGGAGCGGGCCGCCGCCATGTTCCGCACCGCCCTCGACCTGTACCGTGGCGACCTGCTGCCCGACGACGGGTCGGCGGAGTGGGTTGCGAGGGAACGCGAGGAGTACCGCGCCGAGGCCAGCGCCGCCGCGCAGGCCCTGGCCGAGGTCGAACTCGCAGCCGACAACCCCGAGGCCGCCGCCGCCGCCTGCGACCGCGGCCTGCGCCTGGACCGCTACCGCGACCCGCTGTGGCGGCTGCGCATCCGGGCCAGCGACGCCGCCGGCGACATCGCCGAGTCAGCGAGGGTGCGCGCCTTGTACCACGAGGTCCTGGCCGAGCTCGGCATCGACCCCGCCGAGGCGCTACCCGGCTGACGGTGGCGGCGGGAGCCGCTCCGGTTACGGGACCGACAGCGTCGCGGTGAGCTTGACGCCAAGTCGTTTGAGCATGCCCAGAGGCTATGACTTCTTGAAGAGCTCGACCTCGGCGATGCCCATGTCGTGCCCGCCCTTGTACGACGTGTTGACGTTGATGATCGTGATCTCGACGCGGACGGTGTTATGGCCCTTCACCGCGAAGTGCTGGAAATCAGGCTTGTCCTTGAGGGTGAGGTCGACGCCGTTGCCATTGGAGAACTGCACGTGGATTTGGCGGGGGCGCGGCTGGGCGAGGAACTCCTCCTGCTCGTCCGAAACCCCGATGCGGAACCCGATGCGGTCGATGTCGGTCTGGCGGTTGAAGGTGAGGATGAGCTTCTGCTGCTCGCCGTCGTTGGGCGCGCCCTCCTCCCAGGCCAGGTTCGAGGTGCCGTCGATGGCCAGCGCGGCGGGGTGGTCGGGCAACGAGCTGGTGGCGTCGGCCCCGTCGGGATGGATCTCCGTGTAGCTCGGGACGAAGACGTTCTTGACCTTGTGGTATGCGGACGACGCCCCATTGCTGAGCTTCGACCGCCACGGGCCCGCGAAGCCCAGCACGAGCAGGATGCCGACGAGGAACAGGACGATCCGGAGGCCCTTCTTGATGACCCGCCACCACTTCCGCCGGGGGGTGCTCCCGGGCATGACGTAGTAGTCGTCGCTCCGCTCCCCCGCCTTCAAGGTCTTCTTCTTGCGCTTGAAAATGCGCTTGTACCAGCGCGGGTCTTCGATGACGGCCGCTTCGGCCAGTGACCCTCCGCACTTGCGGCAGAACTTCCGCGTCTTCTCGTTGCCCTCGCCGCACTTGCCGCAGTACAGGTCGCCGGGCCGGAACTCCTTGGCCTTCGCCTTGGGCGGCTGGGCCGGCGGCTTGGCCTTGGGAACGGCCGGCTGCTGGGCCGTCGGTTTGCGGGCCTCCGGCGCCCGGGGCTGCGCCCCCTCCCCCACGGTCGGCTTGACGGGTGGCGGCCCGGCGCGGATGACCGTGGGCGTGACCGCCGTCGGGCGGGTGACGAGGGCCTTGGCCCGCTCGTCGATGGCGCGCTGTTTCGCCTCCTCGGCAGCCTTGGCCTCGGCGGCCTTGGCTTCGGCTTCGGCGGCCTCGGCCGCCGCAGCATCGGGATCGGGCGGGGCCGGCTCGGCGCCCGGCTCGGCGCCCGGCGCGTCGGCCGTCGTGGCAGCCGGCGCGGCGGGGACGGCCACCGCGGGCACGCCGTCGGCC
>JAHFUQ010000004.1 GCA_023265045.1 Acidimicrobiia bacterium | reverse complement strand
GACGAAGACGATCCAGACGAAGCGACGGACCTGATGAACGGAATGAAGCGGCGGATGACGGCCGGGGTGCTCGGCGTGGTGGCGATGGCTGGCGTCGGTGCGGCCGGCGCCGCCAACGCGGCCGAAAGCTCGTGGTCATCAAGGACGGCACGGACTGCCAGGGCTGACCGCTTACACGCCATGTTCGGTTGCGGCGCGGGGGGTGGGCGCTACGAGGATTAGCGTTGCCGTCGTCGGGTGTACCGAGATCTCGGTGCTGCCTCACATTCACGGTGGACGTTCGCATTCTGGGAATGCTCGAGGTAACGGCGGCGGGGAGCGCCGTCCAGCTGCCCGCGACCAAAGCCCGGGCGCTGCTCGCCATGCTCGTCCTGAACGCCAACCAGGTGGTGACGGCCGACCGGCTGGTTGCGGCGCTGTGGGGCGAGGAGCCGACAGCCAGCGCCGCCAGCAGCCTGCGCCTCCACGTGTCCCATCTGCGGCGCGCCCTCGGGGCCTCGGCGGTGGTGACCCGGTCTCCCGGCTACCTGTTCGTCGCCGACCCGTCGTCGATCGACGCCTTCCGGTTCGAGAAACTGGCGAGCGACGGCCGGCGAGCGTTGGATGCGGGCGACGTGGCGGGTGCGGCGGCGAAGCTGGGCCAGGCGATCGCTCTCTGGCGGGGCGAGGCCCTCGCCGATTTCCCTTATGCGGAGTTCGCCCGCTCCGAAGCGGCCCGCCTCGAGGAGCTGCGGCTCGTGGCGACCGAGGATCTGGCCGACGCCGAACTGGCGTTGGGCCGCCACGCAGAGGCGGTGGGAAGGCTGCAGGCCCTCGTCGACGAGCACCCGTTGCGCGAGCGGCTCTGGGGCTCGCTCATGCTCGCCCTTTACCGGTGCGGGCGGCAGGCCGAGGCGCTTCGGGCCTACCAGGCCCTTCGCGAGGTTCTGGGCAGGGAGTTGGCCATCGAGCCGAGCCGGGCCGTCCAACGGCTCGAAGAAGCCATCCTGCTGCAAAGCCCCGATCTCGACCTCGACCTCGCAACGCTGGCCGGCCCCGGCGGCAGCGAGGGCTCACGCGGTGTGCCGCTCCCAGCCCGGCTTACCGCTGAGGGCCAGCGGGCGGTGTTCGTCGGGCGGGAGGACCAGTTGGCGCGGCTGCATGCCGCGCTGGACGAGGTCGTTGCCAGCGGGCGCCGGCGGGTGGTGCTGATCGGGGGCGAGCCGGGTATCGGCAAGACGACGCTCGTGTCCGAGTTCGCCCGGGCGGCCCACGAAGGCGGGGCCATCGTTCTTTACGGCCGCTGCGACGAGGGCGTCGGCATCGCCTACCAGCCGTGGGCCGGGGCGGTGGCCCACCTGTTGGAGCACCCGCCGTCGGGCCGAGTCCAGACCGCGGCGGCCGCCCAGTCGGCCGATCTGGTCCGTCTCGGTCCGGATGTCGCGATCCTCGTGCCGGGCGGGACCACCGCCGCGGGCGCCCCCGCAACGGCGGCCGCCGACCCGGAGAGGGCCCGGCACCTGCTGTTCACCGCAGTGCTGCGCCTGCTGGAATCGGCGAGCCAGGACAGGCCCGTCGTCCTGGTCATCGACGACCTGCAGTGGGCGGACGTCCCCAGCCTGGCGTTGCTGCGCCACGTCGTCGGCTCGGACCGGCCCCTGCCGGTCCTGGTCGCAGGCACGTTCCGGGACTCCGAGGTGGCCACCAACGCTCCGCTGGCCGACGTGCTGGCCGGCCTGCGGCGGGAGTCGGGCGTCACCCGGGTCGGACTGTGGGGGCTGAACGACGCCGAATTGTTGGCTCTCCTCGAGGCGGGCACGGGTGGCGCCATCGAGGGCGACGTCGTCGCCTTGCGCGACGCGCTGGCCCGCGAGACCAATGGCAATCCCTTCTTCGCCGGCGAGCTGTTACGCCACGCTGTCGAGACGGGCCTGATCCGGCGGGCGCCCGCCGGCCGCTGGATTGTCACCGGCCACCTTCGGGAGGAGGGATTGCCCGCCAGCCTGCGCGAAGTGGTCGGCGAGCGCGTGGGCCGCCTGGGCGACGAAGCGGTTCGGGCCCTCTCGACCGCCGCGGTGATCGGTCCTGACTTCGACCTGGCCGTTGTGGCCGCCGCCTCGGGCACCGACGACGACGCCCTCCTCGACCTCCTCGATGCGGCGGTGGCGGCCCGGCTGGTTGTGAACGTGTCGGGTGAGCACTTCAGCTTCGTGCACGCCCTGGTGCGCCATGCGCTGTACGGCTCGCTCAACCCCGCCCGGCGTGCTCGCATCCACCGCCAGGTGGCGGACGCCATCGAGGCGGTGTGCGGAGCGGGCGACGGGGCGTCGCGGGCCGGCGAGCTGGCGACCCATCACCTGCGCGCCGGCATTGCCGGCGACCGGGTCAAGGCGCGGCGCTACGCCGCCCTGGCCGGTGACCACGCCCTGGCCCAGCTTGCGCCCGACGAGGCGGTCCACTGGTTCCGCCAAGCGCTCGACCTGCTCGACGAGGAGGGCACGATGGGCGAGGCGGGCGGCACGGCCGCGGGTGACAGCCGGCTGCGCGCCCGCCTGCTCGTCGGCCTGGGCGAGGCTCAGCGCCAGACGGGGGACGCAGCCTTCCGCCCGACCCTGCTCGAGGCGGTGCGGCTGGCCCAGTCCGTCGGCGACGGGGACACGCTCGTGGCGGCCGTGCTGGCCGACAACCGCGGCAGCATGACCCGGACCGGCCAGCGCGACCCCGAACGGGTCGCCATGATCGAGGTCGCCCTGGCGGTCGTCCCCGCCGGCGACAGCCCGTTTCGGGCCCGGCTGCTCAGCCTGCTCGCCCTGGACCTCGTCTACGACCACGACCACATCAGGCGGCATGCAGTGGCGGACGAGGCGCTGGCGATGGCCCGTCGCCTCGAGGATCCCGTCCTCCTCCTCGAGGTCATGCTTCGCCGCCACCAGTCGATCCGCACGCCGGACACCCTCGCCGAGCGGCTGTCCGACACCGGCGAGGCGCTGGAACTGGCCGCCGCGTCCCGCGATCCCATCCAGCGGTATTGGGCGGTGCACAACCGGCTGATCGCCGTCGCCGAAACCGGTGACCTGGCCACGTTCGTTCGCCTCCAGGACCAGGTGGCCTCGCTGGCGGCGGCGATCGACCAGCCCACGCCGAGGTGGCTCGCCACGTTCTCCCGTTGCGCGCGGCTCCTGCTGGCGGGCGACACCGCGGGCGCAGAGGCGGCGGCGGCGGACACTCTCCGGCTCGGTACGGCCAGCCGCCAGCCCGACGTGGCGACGGTCCACGCCGCCGAGCTCTATGCGATCCGCTGGCAGCAGGGCCGGCAAGCTGAACTGCTGGAGTCCTTCGCCTCCAAGGCCGCGGCCCTGCCGCAGCTACCGGCCCTGCGGGCGGGAGTGGCCCGGTTGTGCGTGGACATCGGCGCGCCAGACAGGGCCCGAGCCCTGCTCCAGGCCGAGCACGCGGCGGGCTTCCCACACCCCCACAACTACCTGCTCCTGGCCTACCTTTCCTCGTTGGCGGAGACCGCCGCGGAGCTGGGCGAGCGCGAGATCGCCAAGTCGCTCTTCGACCGCCTGGCCCGGTGGCCAGACCAGGTCGTCTTCGTGCACTTCGTGTTCCTGGGGGCCACGGACCACTACCTCGGTTTGCTGGCGACCACGCTCGGACGGTTCGACGCCGCCGAGGCGTACCTGGCCAGGGCGGAGGAGATCCACGCCGCCATGGAGGCGCCGTTCCTCCTGGCTCGCACCTACCTGGCGTGGGGGGCGATGCTGCGGGCGCGGGACGGGCTGGACGGGGCCGCGGCTGGGGAGGCATGCCGCCGATTCGAGGCAGCCCGCAAGCTCGCGGACGAGTTCGGCTGCGACTTGGTCAGCCGGCGAGCGAGCGAGTACCTCCGGGGATCAGGCGAGGAGCGTCCGCCGCCATAGCGGCCGGCGCGCCGGCGTCCCGACCCGGAAGCGGCGATGCCGGACACGGGACGCTTGCGCCCGCCGCTCGCGTGCGGGGTGAGACGCCGCGCAGCCCTTCAGGCCACCGTGCAGTTCGCCGGCGCAGGCTTGGGGCCGGGATCGCCGGAGGCCGTCGCCGGGTTGAGGTAGGTCACGATCATCTCGACAGGCTGGCCGGTCTCGTTCCTGGTCATGTGCAGCTCCTGGCCGCCGATGTAGGGCTGGCCGGGCACGACCCGCAACGGGGTGCAGTCGTTGCCGTAGACGGTGAGCTCACCCGACACGACGGCGACCGCGTGGATCCCGGCGTGGGCATGCCATCCGCTGCTCTGGCCCGCCTCGTAGACGACCTTCACAACGGCGACGTTGCCGGGTCCGTTCAGCACGATGCGGCCTGGGCCGGGCGGGGGGTCCGCCGCGGCGGGGGCCGCCCGCACGACGGAGGCGGCGTTTGCCGGAACCGCGTCCGCCGGCTTGTCCGGCGACACCGACACGGCCAAGCCGGTGGCGGCCAGGCTGAGGGCCAGGCCCAAGCCCATGGCGGCGAGCGCGAGTGGCGCCCGACGGGATGCGGGCCGCTCGCTCGCACTCGGTGCGCCCTGGCCGGGCGATGTCAGCACCGGGAGAGAGGCGGCGCCCCAGGTCGACGACGCGTCACGCAGCATCTCTGGTCATCTCCTGGCGCGCCCGGCTCCGGGCGCGGTTGAGGCGGGATGCGATCGTGCCCGCCGGGACGTTCAGGGCCCGGGCGGCGCCGGCGTAGTCGAAGCCGTACCCGTGAACGAGCACGACAGCGGCTCGGAGCTCCGGGCCGAGACGGTCGAGCAGGGCGGCCGCCTCGACTTTCGCCACGGCGGTCTCGGCGGGCCCGATCACCGGGCATGCGACCTCGACGCGGTCGTCGGCGCCGACGAGGACCGGGCGGCGCCGCAACTCGTCGAGGCAAGTGTTGTAGGCGATGCGGTAGAGCCAGGTGGCAACCGACGAGTCGGCTCGGAACCGGGCTAGGCCGCGAAACGCCTTGAGGTACGCGTCCTGCATGGCGTCGTCGACCCTGTCGGGGTCACGGAGAACCCGCCGGGCCAGGGACCTGAGCCGGTCGTCGTGGCGGGCCACGAGCTCGGCGAAGGCTCGGTCGTCGCCGGCCTGGGCCCGCAGGACGAGGGGCTGTTCGGATGCCGACATCGCGGCTGTGCTGTCCATGGGACCCATCCTCGGGACGGGCCGCAGCGTCCCCGCAGCGTCCCCGCATCGTTTCCGCAACGTGGCGGGACTGCGGCGCCGCTGCGTCCATGTCCATAGTCGATGGAAGAGAGCAGAGGGTCACCCCGTCGAAGAGGCAGTTCCCACGCCCGACGGAAGGAAGCTCGTGATCCGACTTGTCTCGGCCGCGGTGGCGGCTGTCGTCACCGTGCTGCCCGCGGCTCTCCCCGCGGCAGCTGTTCCCGCGGCGCCGGTCAGCGCCGCCGCTCAAGGCGAGCAGCCCGGCTACCAGACCCGCCACCTGCGCTGGCGCGCCGCCGAGGGCGGGTTCGACGGCTGGGCCCTCACGGGCGCCGACCGCACGGGCGGCGGCGCTGTCCGGCTCGACCGGGCCAGGGCTGAACCGGGGAACGACCCCTACGCCCCGGGCGGCTATCTGGGCGGGAACTACTACAACGGCGGGAGCTTCGTCGTGGGCGAGGCGGTCAGCCCCGTCCAAGCGGCGCCCATCGCCTTCTCTGAGGCGATCGTCTCGTGGAACGCCACCACGCCCCCCGGCACCTGGATCGAAGTACAGATGAGGGCCCGCACGGGCGGCCGGTTCACGAAGTTCTACAACTTGGGGATCTGGGCCTCGGACTCCTCCACCGTGCAGCGTCACTCGGTGCGGGCCCAGGGCGACGCCGACGGCTTCGTCGCCGTGGACACGCTCGTGCTCGACAAGAAGCTGCGTCCCGACGCCTTCCAGGTCAAGCTGCGCCTGTTCAGCGCCACGACCGGCGCCGGTGGCGCCGGCGGAACCGGTGGCGGCGCCGTGCCGGCCGTGGAGAACGCCTTCCTGGTCCTGTCCACGCCGCTGGGGCAGGTCGGCAACTTGGCGCCCGGCGACCCTGCGCGCTGGAACCGGGTGCTGGCCGTCCCCGAGTGCTCCCAGATGGTGTACCCCGATGGCGGCACGGTGTGGTGCAGCCCGACCTCGACCTCGATGGTGATGGCGTACTGGTCGGGCGACACCGGCCCGTGCGAGCCCCGGGTGCGGGCTGCCGTGGAGGGCGTGTTCGACCGCGTCTACGACGGTCATGGGAACTGGCCCTTCAACACGGCCTATGCGGCCACCGCCGGCCTGGAAGCGCACGTGGCCCGGTTCACGAACATGGCCGACGCCGAACGGTGGATCGCGGCGGGCGTGCCCGTCGTGATCAGCTACTACTGGAAGCGCAACTCGCTCGCCGGCGCCCCGATCCCGACCAGCGACGGCCACCTGGCCGTCCTCGTCGGCTTCGACGCCGGCGGCAACCCCATCGTCAACGACCCGGCGGCGGCGGTGGACGGCGACGTACAGCGCACCTACAGCCGTTTTGAACTGGAGGACCTGTGGGTCGCCAAGTCGGGCGGCACCGCCTACCTCATCTACCCGACGGGACATCCTGTCCCCGCCCTGTGAACCGAGGTCCAGCCATGGTCAACAAGCTCCTGATGGCGGTCGTGGCCGCCGCCGTCCTGACGCCCACCGTGGTGGCGGCGGCGCCGTTACCAGCACCGGCTCCGGCGGTCACCTTCACCCTGCTCACGCCGCTGCCGGCCTACCTGGTGGTCGGGGAGACCGCGGTCGTCGGGGTGCGGGTTGAGAGCAGCGAGCCGTTCGTCATGGCCGTCGCCCTTTCCGACGCGTACTACCCGGGCCGGGGTGTCCGCTTCGACGGGAGTCCGGCCGTGCACGGTGCAACGACGGCCGACCTCTTCCTCACCCTCGTCGGGCGGGCGCCGACGTCCGACCTCGGGGCCGTGCAGGACTGGCCGGTCGACGAGGACTGGCCGGCCGGCGTCGCCCCTCTGGCCGTGCAGGTCGGGGCCCGGTTCGCAGGCGGCGCGCTGGCAAGCGCCACCTTCCCGTTCGCCGTCACGGTGACCTGAGGGGCACTGCGGTACCGGTGGCCGTCGGCGGGCACTCCTCGTCAGCCCCCGCTGTCGTCAGGGACGACATGGCAGCGTTCGGGCGGGAAGCGGAGGTGGATCCGATCACCGGGCGCGATCCGCTGCGACGGGTCGACGACGACGTGAACGGCGCGCGAACCGTTCAGCTCGGCCTCCACCCGCGTGTGGGTGCCAACGTACGTGGCCGACCGGGCTATGGCCGGCACGGCGCCTGGCGCGCTGCATGCCACCACCTCAACCGCCTCCTGTCGAATGAGGAGCACGGCCGGTCCCGACCACGCCACGGCTACCGGGACCCGTCCGACTGGGCCCGCGTACACGCCCGCCGAGACCGTGCCGGGCACGAAGTTCCGGCCGCCGAAGAACCGAGCCACCGCGACCGAGGCAGGCCGTTCGTAGAAGTCTCGGGGCTCGCCCTCCTGCACGACGCGCCCGGTGAGCATGATCGCGATACGGCCGGCGACCGAGACCGCCTCCTCTTGGTCGTGGGTGACGAATAGCGTGGTGACCCCGACCTGGCGCTGGATGGTGCGGATCAGGTCCCGCATCTCGGCCCGCAGGATGGCGTCGAGCTGGGACAGGGGCTCGTCGAGCAGCAGGACCTTGGGTTCGATGACGAGCGCGCGGGCCAGGCTGACCCGCTGCTCCTGCCCGCCGGAAAGCTCGCTCGCCCGCCGGTCCCCGAGCCCGTCCAGGCGCACCAGGTCCAGCATCTCGGCCACTTTGCGCTCGATTACGGGGCGTGCCAGTCGGCGCATCCGCAGGCCGAACCCGACGTTGCGCCGGACCGACAGGTGGGGGAACAGCAACGGTTTCTGGAACACCATGGCCACCTCGCGGCGCTCGGGTGGAACCCGGGTCACCGGCGTCGCGTCGAACAGCACGTCGCCCCCATCGGGCTCGAGCAGACCGGCGATCACCTTGAGCGTGGTCGTCTTGCCGCACCCCGACGGGCCGAGGAGGGCCATGAGGGCCCCGGGAGCAATGTCCAGGTCGACCCTGTCCACCACAGGGGGCCCCGCCCGGTACGCCTTGACCAGCCCCCGCACCGCGACCGCGGTGCTCACAGGCGGGAAAACCCGACCAGGGCCTGCCCTCGGTCACCGGACAGGTACCGCGAGGTTATGACGAGCAGCAGCAGCGGGGGCAGGATGAAGACCAGGCTCAGGGCCGCCGCCACACTGAGGTCGGCGCCCCGAAGGAAGGCGAAGAGCACCAGCGGCAGCGTCTTCACCGTGCCGCCCCCGACCAGCAGCGTGAGGAGGTACTCGCTCCACGAGATCAGGAAGGCGAACAGGGCGGCCACGACCAGGCCGGGGAAGATGGCCGGCAGCGTGACCGCCCGGAACGTCTGGAACGGCGACGCGCCGAGCACCCGCGCCTGTTCCTCGTAGGAGACGTCGTAGGTCGAGTACACGCTCGCCATCACGTACGTCACATATGGCACGGTCGGGATGAGATGGACAAGGACCACGCCGGGCGCCGTGTCGGCGATCCGGTAGCGAATAAACAGCACCTGGATCCCAAGGCTGACGGCAAGCCCCGGCACGATGACCGGCGCCAGCACCAGGAACTGCACGAGCCGCTTGCCCCGGAAGGCATACAGGCCCAGAGCACGCCCGGCCGACAGTCCGATGAGCGACGCGATCAGCGCCACGGCGCTGGCGATGGTCGCGGACGTGAGCAATCCTCGGAGCACCTCGGTCTCAGGGGCGGCGAGGAGGCGCACGGCCCGGAGGCTGTAGCTCCGGGGCGTGAGGGCCGGGTAGCGCCATTCCCGGCTCACGGCCCACACGGCGATGGGGACAAGCGGCAGCAGCAGGCCGGCGAGCAGCACGCTGAGCCCGACGGCGCGCTTCATGACGGGCGCGCCCAGCGGTCGAGAATCCGCAAATAGGCGAAGGCGAGCACACCGACGAGCAGGGCGATGACAACGCAGATGGCCATGGCTTCGGGGCGGGCGTTGAGGTCGACATCGGTGTAGGCCCGGAACGCCACGACGGGCAGTGTCGTCGGGTACGACCGGCCCAACAGGTACGGCACCTCGTAGGAGCCGAACGTGAAGGCGAACACGAGCACCGACGTGGACAGGACGGCGGGCGCGACAAGCGGCAGCACGACATAGCGCAGCCTCTGCCATGGGCCGGCGCCGAGGGTGCGGGCCACATCCTCCAAGGGGGCGATGTCGGCCGCCAGCACGGCCAACACGACGATGCCCACAAACGGAACCTCCTTCCATACGTACTCGGCGACGATGGCCACGGACCCCGCGCCCCCGACGAGCTGGGGGAAGTCGCGCACCGAGTCGGTCAGTCCGGCGGCGTGGGCCAGGCGGGACACCATCCCGCTCTGGGACAGGAGCAGAAGCATGGCGCCCGCCCCGACCACTTGGGGCACCGAGAGGTTGAACTGGAACAGCCACGTCACCGCCCGCCGGCCCCGGCGCGTGCCCCGCACGAGCAGCGCCGCGGCCACGGCCAGGACGGCGGACAGGGTGGTGGCCACGAGGGCGATGCGGAGTGTCAGGACCAAACCGGCCCGGAACGCGGGGTCGTCGATCATGGCCCGGTACCCGTCGAGGCTGACTCGGCTCTCGCCGATGAGGGGCATGAGCCCCAGGCTCTGGGCGACGGCCAGCGCAAGCCCGCCGAGGAAGAGGACGGTGATCACTGCCAGGGCTGGGGCCAGCAGGAGGGCGATCCTCACCCTCCGCCCCGGACGCCACATCGCCGGTCGGCTCGGCCGCCCGGCGCCCGTACGCCGTTCCGGTTTTCGCTCCATGCAGCTGCCCGCCTCGCTATTTCTCTTGGACGTTGGCCTTCCAGTCCCGCTCCAGCATCGTGACCCACTCGGCCTGGATCTCCGGCACGCTCTTCCTCACCAGGTCGGCAAGGGGCAGCTGCGCCGGCGGCGTCGGAATCGATGCGAACTTGGCGGCGTCGGCGGGCGCCGTGCGGCTGACGTCGATGGCCGGAAAGAGGCCAGTCGCCCTCTGGTTCTCGTACTGCGCGGCGGGCGCGAGGAGCAGGTTGGACAGCACGAGGGCCCCCGCCTTGTCGGCCGCGTTCTTGGGGATCGCGGTGAAGCTGATGTTGCCGAGGTTGCCGCTGTCGAACATCAGCTCGCGGGTCGTGGCCGGAAACGTCCCGTTCTGCACGCTCAGCCCGACGCCGCCCGCCCCGTAGGTGAGGTACACGCTCAGCTCGCCCTGGCTGAACGCCCGGACCACGTCCGCCTGCCGGGTGGCGTAGTTGTCGCCCCGCCACAGGTACGGCTCCACGTCGTTGAGGGCGCGCCACAGGGCGGGCGCAGTCCGGTCGTAGGTTGCCCGGTCGAAGGCGCCGGCCACGTTCCGGTACCCGCCCGCCCGGGCGATGAAGAACGTCCGCAGGGCCATCGAGCCCGACAGCTCGGGCGGTGCGGCGTAGCCGAACGAACCGGGGTGGTTCCTGGCAAAGGCGAACAGGGCGTCGACGGAGTGGATGTCACCGGCCTGCACTTTGGCGGAGTCGTAGACAACCACCGACTGGGCCCGCACCCAGGGGGTCTCGCAGTCATCGACGGGCAAGCCGTAGTCGGACGCGACCGCGGGGTCGTCGAAGTTCAGGTACTTGGCGTTGGGGAGCGCACGCACGTGCCCGCAGTGGAGAAGGTCGGCCTGCTTGGCCGTCTTGAAGTTCTCGCCGTTTATCCAGATGAGATCGACGCTGCCATCGCTGGTGCGGCCCGCCTGCCGCTCGCCCAGCACCTTGTTTACCGCCTCGACGGTGTCGTTGTACTTGACCGCGTTGAGCGTCACCCCGAGCTTGGCCAGCTCGTCCTTCACGTAGCCGTTGACGAAGGTGTTGATCCGTTCGTCGCCGCCGTAGATCCACCAGTCCACCGTCTGGCCCCGGGCTGCGGCGAGGACCGAGTTCCAGTCTCTGACGTCGAAGCCCCCGGCCGGACTGCTAGGTGGCGAGGGGTTGCCGTTCGAGCAGGCGCCGGCCATA
This sequence comes from Acidimicrobiia bacterium, assembly GCA_023265045.1. Taxonomy (GTDB): domain Bacteria; phylum Actinomycetota; class Acidimicrobiia; order Acidimicrobiales; family AC-14; genus JAHFUQ01. The sequence continues at coordinate 89,904 of JAHFUQ010000004.1, read as the reverse complement.
AAGGCGAGGAGACTGAGGACGACGATGCTCCGTCGAGCCCGGCGTCGTCGCGAGTAGATGGACATCTCGCGTCCGTTCCTCGAGCCCGCCGACATCACCGCGAAGTATGCCCCAACCCGAGCGTCAAGTAGCGAGAATCCAAGCTCAACCGGCGTCGATGGAGTGCGACCCCCGTTCCCGTCGCCGGGGATGCGGCCACTGGGCGCGATCCGCCGGACGGCGATGAAGGCCGCCTCCCCCTGGGCGTGGAGGGACGAACAGCGTGGCGACCGCGAGGGCGATCAGCATCCTGGCCCGTTCGAGATGGGTGCGGGTCCGGGGAACGGGCGCTGCGCCGTTTGTGCATGGTCTGCGCCTTCGCAAGGGCCGCCGCGGCGAGGTCGTAGCGGCCGAGGGTGGACGCGAGCATCCCGACGTGATGATGGGCGGCGCCGAGGATTCCAAGGTCGAAGTGCACGACCTGATCGGACCAGGGTGCGCGGCGGTCGAGAGCGCTGCCGCGGCAGCACGGTTACCGATATATGGACCGCCGCCTCGGCCCATCGGCAGAGATAGCACAGGCGGAAGTAGTCCCGAGGTTGCGGGAGCGCGGCTTCGTATTCGGTCCGCAGCCCGTTCCGGGCCTCGTCCGCCCGCCCGGAGTCGGACCAGATCCGGGTGTCAGCGGCCCCTATGACGGAGAAGCCGGCTGCAACCTCAGGCGGAGCACACCGTCACTGTGAAGCCGGCGGGGCGTCTGTCCGACGAGTTCGTCGTCCCTCGAACGGTGCCTGCCGGATGAGCAATATCGGTGTGCGGCCAGTCACGTCCGGCGCATACCGCAGCGTGTTCACCTGCACGGCGTGCGCATCGGCCAGCTCGAGGTGACGACGACAGCCGGGCCCTGAGGTCGACGACTTCGCGTGCGAGCGGACCGCGCAGAGCGAGCGCTTCCTTCCCACCTCGGACTTCACGTGCGCCGGCGGCGCCAAGTCCGTGACCTTCGTCCGGACCTGAAGCGCAGCGCAGGCGGGCACGGTCAGGCCGGTTCGATCACGACGATGGGACAGCCGCTCCCGGCCGTCGATTCTTCCACCCGTCAGTGCGAAGAATCAGGGGGTTGCCGGCGTCCAAGGAGGCACTTCTCATCCGGAGGTGTATCTCGTGGGTAGGTCCAGGGCGGTGACGATCGGTGCCGGCGAGGCTTCCGTCCACGTCGAGTACGTGAGGGCAAAGGCGCTGCTCCGCCTTCGCTCGTCGGCGGAAAGGCCCCTCGCCGGAGGGGTGGTGGAGCTTCCCCTGGATGACCTCACCCGCGCCTTCGATATCGGCCTCCGGGGAGCAAACTGCCCGGCCCGATTCCTGCTGTTCGGCGGGGACTCCGACGACCGCCTCGGCGGCTCGGGGGACCTTCTCGGGGTGTATCACGGCGATTGCGAGGCCAAGGCCGCCTTCCACGCGCGACGCAACGCCGCAGGACGGCACGGATGGGCCGAGCTGGTGGTGCTGGAGGGCCACCGCCCCCCTCGGCGGATCTGCTGGTTCGGCGGAACGGCTCGGGGCCGTCCGCCGCAAGGAAAGCGCTTCTGGCGGCGGTCCCGGCCGTTCCAGCGCAGCTCTGAGACGGCCCCCTCGCAGAACGCATTCGACCCCGCACCGAGCGGGAGTCGGCCCCCAGGGCGGGCGGGCTGGCCGCCTGGACGGCTGTCAGCGGATGGCCGGGCGAGCCCTCCCGGTTGAGGACTACGCGTCGCAGACGAGGCGCCTCGCCGTCCTTGATCAGGCGGCTCCCCGAAGCCTCGGCGTGACCTGGCGTCGGCTCCCGACCTGCCGAAGGCTCGGCATCGGAAGAACGACGCCTGCCACTCCTCGTCGAGCACTGCCTGGATCCACGAAGGCGGCGACTGGACGCTGCGCCGCGACAACGACGCGGGCACGCCGAGCGTCTCGCCTGCGCCCCGCCGCGGGCCGGCCGAGGCCAGTAAGCGCGGAAGGTACCCTGTTGGAAGGGACCCGCGTTTCCCCAAAATCCCCGAGTTTCACCGACCCACGGCGGCACATGCCGACCCGATGGAAGGAGGACGAGTCACCGCGACACCGCAGGTAGAAGCCCTGTTTGGGGCGAAGTAGCAGGCCAGGGGACGTAGCTCAGTTGGCTAGAGCACCTGCTTTGCAAGCAGGGGGTCGCCGGTTCGAGTCCGGTCGTCTCCACAACGCGAAAGTGCAGGTCAAGGCCCATTTTATCTCGCCGGAGCGCCCGCTGGGGGACTCTGCCAGTCCGCATTTCGTCCGCATCACGTAATCTCTTTGTGACCCCCTACCGAAGACGAATCTGATCAGCCTGCTGACGCTCGTACGGGCCAATCGTCCGCTCAACCTCGGACCGGCACTCGTGACGGCTGCGTACCCGCCCTTGTCGTTCGAGATCAGCGCGCCGTAGAGCCCGGCGGCGATCAACGCCGCCCGCGGTTCGGTCTTTCGCGGCCTTCGATTGGCCCTACTTACGGCAGAGGTCGCGCGTAGCGCGACGCCGTGCCCAGCGTCAATCCCTCGGGCATCGCTAGCAGCCATGCCTGTACCTCGTCGCCCGGTCACCCGGTGGCCTCAGAGTTGACCCTGCGCCTTCGACCCGTCGCACGGAGCCCGCAATGGGCACGCTGACAGGGCCTCGACTCATCTCTGGATCGAAGGCATGGACAGGCCAACAAAAAACAGTAAAAGCATGGAAATGCGTGCCTTTTGTAACGCCTTGTCCCGCCTCGCGTTTGATCGTCTTTTCACGCAAGCCCGGAGCTACCGGGTTCGCTGACAAGGAAGCGGGGTTCAACCAAATGTCAGGTCGCCGAAGCCGTGCTCGCCGGAGGCTCCGCCTCGTTCGGGCGGTCGGGATCGTCACAACGTACGTCGTCGGCAGCGCTGTCTCCGCTGGTGCGCTGGACGTGTTCACCATCAACCGGGACACCGTCGCGCCCGGCGGGACCCTCGAGTACGCCGGGGACACCTGTCCCAAGTCGGGACCCGGCGTACCCGACATCGAACTGCGGATCAATCCGCTGATGGACCGCTCGGTGTTCGGAACTGAGGCCTTTGTCGGCGCCGACGGGAGCATCTCGCGATTTGCGGGGTCGGCCACGATTTCCCAGAACGCGGCGCCCGGCCTGTACACGCTGACCGCCACCTGCCGGGGCGGGACCGGCGCCGCACCCCGCCAGTATCCGCCGCAGCAGTTCCGGGTGGCTGAAGGGTCCGCCAATCCCGCAGCTCCCCCGGCTGGCGGTCCGCCCGCCAGTTCGCCATCGCCATCGGCGCCCGCGCCAGCGGTAGCGCCGGCGGGCGCGCCTTCGACCGCCATCCCAACGACCGCGGTTGACCGCGGCGCCGCGCGATCGGCGCAACGGGCCGTCGAGGTGAGCGCTCGTCTGGCAGAGCGCGACGCCGAAGTGGCGGCACGGGACGCCGTCCGCGACGCGGAGGTCCGCGCCCGTGAAGCGACACGCGATGCCGAGATCGAGGCGCGCCAGCAGGCGCGCGCCGCCGACCTGGCCGCACGCCGAGCCGAGCGTGCGGCTCGATGAGCGCCGTCGACTGGGCGCCGGTGACGTTCCAGCGGCGCCCATCGACCAACCCAGGGCAGGCGCGGCCGCCGTCGGGCTTGTCGGCCGAGGTGTTCGCCATCCCTCTCGACGGTGACCAAACCCTCATCTACGCACCCCTGCGGCGGGCCGCCTTCGTGACCAACCCCGCGGGCGTGCGTGCACTTGCGCAGCTGGACCGCGACGGGGTCGACGGCGCGAAGAACGTGGGCGTCGAGCTGGTGGAGTTCCTACGGGCCATCGAGATCATCGACGGCGGCGCCGAACATCCGCCGGACGACGTGTTCTCCGGGGACCCGACACCGACTGCCGTCACGTTGTTCCTGACGACGGCCTGCAACCTTCGCTGTCACTATTGCTACGCCTCGGCGGGGGACACGCCTATCGAGCGCATGAGCTTGGCAACGGCGACCGACGGCATTGACTTCGTACTGGCGAACGCGGTGAAGCTCGGCCAGAGCCGCATCGACGTGAACTACCACGGCGGAGGCGAGCCGACGCTCAACTGGTCCGTCCTCACGGAGTCCTTGGTCTACGCCCGGCGGCGTGCCGCCGGCCACGGCGTGATGGTCCGTGCCGGGTTGGCGACCAACGGCGTCCTTCGCCCAGAGCAGGTCGAGTGGGTCGTGGCCAACATCGACGGGGCCAGCGTGTCCTTCGACGGTCTTCCCGCCGTGCACGACATGCACCGGCCCACGGTGAGTGGAAAGCCGTCCAGCGGCTCTGTCATGCGCACCCTCGACCGGTTCGAGGAGGCGGGACTGCCGTTTTCCCTCCGGATCACGGTGACGGCCGACCAGATCTCGTGCCTGCCCGACTCGATCGACTTCCTGACCCACAAGTACTCGCCGCGGCGTATCCAGGTGGAGCCCGCCTACCAGCTCGGGCGCTGGTCGGATGCGCCCACCGCCGAAACCGCGGAGTTCATCGACGCGTACCGTGCGGCGCAGGAGCGGGCGCGCGCGCAGGGACAGGAGATCTCCTACTCCGCGGCGCGCCTCGGCTTACTCACGAGCCACTTCTGCGGGGTGACGCGCGACCTGTTTGCCCTCACGCCCACCGGTCGCGTGTCGTCGTGCTACGAGACGTTCTCCGAGGGGAGCCCGCAGGCGGCCACATTCATGTACGGGCGATCGGCAGGCGAGGGCCAAGGCTATGAGTTCGACATGCCGGCGCTAGTCCGCCTGCGCCAGCACGCTCGCGGCTACCACGACTTCTGTTCGGGGTGTTTCGCGAAATTCTCCTGCTCCGGCGATTGCTATCACAAAGCCCTTTCGGCGTCGGGGGACGGCGCCTTCCAGGGTTCCGAACGGTGTCACATCACCCGCGAGCTGACCAAGGACCAGATTCTCGACGCCATCGCTGGCTCAGGAGGTCTGGTCTGGCACGGTGGCTCCGACCGCATCGAGGAGGACCATGTCCGAACGTCCTGAGTTCCACCTCAACCGGCTCCACGACCCCGACTGCACGGGAACGGTGGAGATCATGTACCTGTCCGACGTTGGCATGGGCACGCGGCTCAACCGGCGCGGCGCCATTGGCGGCGCGATCAAGCTCGGCGCCGCGTTGACCGCGCTGGCGGCCTGTGGCCGGAGTGCTTCAAGCCAGCCGAAGGCGAAGACGTCCTCGACGACGTCCTCGTCGTCGACCACTACGTCAACCAGCACGACCACGGCGCCACCCCCGCCAACGACGCAGCCGCCGCCGACATCCCCGCCGACTACATCCCCACCGGCGACCTCGCCGCCCACCGTCCCGCGCACCACGCCGGCCACGTCTCCCGCCACCCGAGCGCCCTCGAGCGGAGGTGGGACGGGCGGCGGCAGCAGCGGCGGCGGCAGCGGAAGCGGGGCCTGCGGCAGTCCTATCCCTCCGGGCGCCATCTGCACCTGCAATTGCATCCCCGTCGGCTGACGGGACTGTAGGAGGAGCCCCTCCCCGAGCCACTCGTCGACGCAAGGACGGTCGTGAGCCGGGCGAAAGCCCGGCACACGACTCCGGCCTTGCGCCTGTCCCGTAGTCGACGAGAGGAGATCGGAAGTGGCCGATTTCACGGCAACGGCGCCGTCCAGCGCCGCGCCCGAACGCAAGGCTGGTAGGGGCTTGGGCCGGAGCCGGACCCTCGCCCGCAAGGTGGGGGTGGCTGGGACCAGCGCCGCCCTCGCCCTGGTGATCGCGGCTGCCCCTGCACTTGCCGGGCCCAGCTGCGGTTGCTAAGGAAAAGTAAGTAGCTCCGTCCGATGACCTGGCGGCAACGACGCCGCTGGGTCATCGGACCCGCCGGGAGCGACGGAGCGTGCCATGGCGACGGCGTTTTCCATCGTCATGGCGCGCCCCGCGGACCAGAGGTCCTCGTAGAAGTCAGGCCCAACGTCCCGGGCCAGTGCGGCGGTGACGCGGGCGTTCACGGCCGCCTCGGGCGGGCTCAGGGGTGACTTGATCTCGAAGCGGATCGCATCGGCCAGGCCGAGGAACGGAACCGCCAGCGAGGGTCGTTCGCGCCTCGCCTGGATCGTTCCCAACCCTTCGAGGCACTCGGCGGCGCCGTGGCGGTGGCCGCAATCCTGGAACCGTTCGAGGGCCTTCAGCGCCATGAGGTATGCGGCCTCCGTGTCACCCTGTTCGAGCACCAGCAGCGAGAGATCGCTCAGCCGGTTGGCGACGCCGATCTCGTCGCCGATCGATTCGGCCCAGTCCATGCTCTGCTGATAGTGCACGCGGGCCGCCGTGAAGTTCCTCCGTTTCCATTGAATCCACCCGATGTTGCCCGCGACCAGGCTTCGGCTGTAGTAGTCGCCCGGCGGCAGGCTGGCCAGGCTCTCGTGGAAGAGCTTTTCAGCGGCGTCGAGATCGTCCTCATGGAGCTTGATCATCCCGGCGCAGTTGGCCACGTGGCTAAGTCCGCGCGTGCCCCCACAATCCGCGTACGACTTCTCGGCTGCTGCGAAATACTCCACAGCGCTCTCGAAGTTTCGGCGGTTCTCCTCCACGATCCCGAGGTTGAGGGTCGCTAGCCCTACGAGGTCGGCGTCGTCCGCCTCGAAGGCCAGATCCCGAGCGGCCTCGAACAACCCCCATGCTTCGTCGAGGTGCGCGGCCATCCGCGCAAGTACGCCGGCCCCGACGAGCGCCCGCGCACGGGCCGTGGGTGGCTCGGCGCCGGGATCGCTGGCCTCGAGCGCCGCGTAGATAGCCTGCCGGCCGCTGGTGAGTCTTCCTCGCAACCACGCGTAGCGCCAGAGATGACTCGTGATCTCCACCGCGGTTGGCGGGTCGTGGGCGCGGGCCCAGTCGGCCGCCGCGTCCAAGTTCCGACGTTCGTCGTCGAGTACGCGCAGCCAGTAGGCCTGGCCGTCACCGACGAGGGCCGGCCCCGCCTGGCGCGCCAAGGCCGCGAAGTACGTGCAGTGTTTGGACGGCAGGCTGTCGACGTCGTCGAGCAACCGGCGCTCGCCGAGTGCGAACGAGCGGATCACCGTCAAAAGGGTGAAGCGCGTGGTCTTGTCGAAGCCCTCGGCGGACTCGACCAGGCTGGCGCGGCTCAGCTGGGCCAACTGTTCCCGCATGGTGCGCACCGTGGCGCTCGGCCCCCCGCAGACCTCGGTCGCGGCCTCCGCCGACCACCCGCCTGAGAAGACGGACAACCGTGCCAGCAGCTCCTGCGTATCAGTGGGCAGCCGGCGATAGCTCCACCGGATCGTCTCCCCGAGCGTCCGATGGTGGGACGGCCCGCCCGGGTCGCTCATCGCCGGTAAGTCGAGGGCTTCTTCGAGCATCGTGACGATGTCCTGCGGAGTGAAGGTCTCCGCGGACGCGGCCGTAAGCTTGATGCCCAAGGGGATCCGGTCGACGAGGGCGCAGATGCGCTCCACGACCGGAGTGTTCGCAGTCGTCAGCACGAATGGTTGGTTCTGCGGCTTGGCACGCGCCGCGAACAGCCGTACGGCGTCCTCGGGCGCGAGCGGATCGATGCGCAGCACATCCTCGCCGGGTATGGCCAGCACCTCGCGGCTCGTGACGAGGATCCTTAGCTCGGGTGCCGCCGCGAGCAACCGCGCAATGAGCGGGGTCTCTTTGGCGACGTGCTCCCAGTTGTCCAACACCAGCAGCCCGTGTTGTCCGGCGAAGAACTCGCAGACCCGGTCCCTCGGAACGCGGCTCGGGACTTCGTGCAGGCCGACGGCCTCCATAATCGTGCTCGCCACGCGGTGGCGATCGGTGATCTCCGCGAAGGACACCCACCGCACGCCATGCCGAAACGTGCTCGATTCGTGCAAGGCCTCGACGGCGCGCGCCGCCACTGAGGTCTTGCCGACGCCAGGGCTGCCGACCAAGGTCACCAACCGCCTCGGCCCCTCCAGGCGGGCTACGACCTCGGCGACGACGTCGTCGCGGCCCAGGAGCGGACCATCGTGCGGCGGCGCGGGCGGCTTCTCCACCGGCGCCGTCAGGGCCTCGACGGGCAGGCCGGACATCTTGCTGCTGGCCAGGAGGAGCGGCAGCGTCACGGCTCGCTCTCCCGAGAACACCTTCCGGACCTGGGCTTCGGAGTATCCGAGCGCCTTTCCCAGGTCACGGTGGGTCCATCTTCGCTCCGCCTCATACCGCTTGAGCCACTCGATGAAGTGGGGCCGGTCCGCGTGCAATTCCTTGGCTTCGGAGGGGCTCCGCGCCGGGCGTGGCGCCGTTTGCGGCGTGCTGCCATCATCTGATCGTTTCTGGCGAGGTCGCACATTTGGGGCGTCTTGGGGCACCCCCGGCGTGATGTTCTTCGGCGTAGGGGGCGCCGTTGCTTCTGGCGTGCTCTGAAGGTCGGACGCGGGAGATGAATCGATGATTGGCAAGCATATGGTCGGGCCTCGCCGGCCGCCCGCGCGCTTCGTTTTCGCGCTGGCGTCGGGCGCCGCCGTGCTGCTCGCGCTCACTGCTTGCGCTCGCGCCCGACGGGACGCAAGCACGGCTACTTCGACGACCGTAGCGACGTCCACCTCGCTTCCAACGACGGCGGCCGGCGCGGCCACAAGCCCGTCCGCGCCCCCCCTTTCGACCTCTCCGCAGACATCCGCCCCGACCACCACTGTTCCGCCCACCCGTAAGGTCAGCTTGCGGGATGCGGTCGCCGAAAGGATCCTCGCTGTCCGCGCCGTCGGCGGCGGCCTCCAGGCGCTGGGGTTGACCTTCACCTCGTCGAGCGATGCGCCGCTGGAGGTGACCATCCCCGCGGCAGTGCTGTTCTCGGCCGATGCACCCACCGTGACCAGCATGATTGTCGTCAGCGCCCGGGTCGTGACCATCGGCCCGCGGGCAACGGCCCAAGCCTCTGTCGACGCCGCTAGCGCCAACATGCGCTCGTCCACGCCGGCTTCGAACAACACGTTCACCTTGGGCGGTCCGGCGCCGCAACCGCTGGCGGCGATCGTCGGACTGCCCGACTTCGCTCGGGAGACCTTTCGCGTCCGCCAGTTCGCCGTATGGACGGTGACTGAGCGGCCACCGCGTGATGGCTATCTCAGCCTCGGGACCGTGGGCGCGGGGTCAGGACCCTCGGCCGACGAGATTTCCCGAATCCGCCACCTCTTCGAGCTGGCCGGCCTGCCCATCGATCAGTACGCAAGCCTCGGATGACTCGAAATGCTCCGCGGGGCATGCTTCGTCAGGCTGTGGTATGAGAGTGCCGGTGAACGGGGGGGACGGCGGCTTCGCGTCGCCTGCGTGGGTCAGTGAGCTGGCGCGGACGCACGTCCGAGGCGGCGCTGGAGACTCGATCGATCTGGCGACGCAGGATGTCGTCGACCACTTCGGTGATGACTACTTCCTGGCGCACGACGCCGACAGCGAAGCGGCCGCCGCCATCGATGTATTTCTTGTCGCGCGGGCCGCGACGCGCGCACGGGCGTTGGAAGTAGCGCACGGGGTGGACGACCTCGATCGCAGCGATGTCGAGGCGCTCATCAATTCCATCCCGTTCGCGCGGCTTACTAATGAAAAGGAAGTGCACCAACGGGCAGTGCGCGCGGCCAAGTGGAAACCCCTCGTCGCCTACTTCCGGAGCCACGCCGAGGGCATCCCGGACAAGCGGCTCGAACCACAACTCGCCACCCTCCTGGCCAGGATGGCCGATGACCTCCGTCGGCAGTGGCCGGGCACGATGCACGGCTACGGCGCCGACGACGCCGTTCAGGACGCCGTTCTTGTCCTCCTAAAGAGGAAGGACTCGTCAACCATCGAAGACCTACCGGGGTGGATGCGGGGCGTGGCCCGCAACCTGCTCCGAGCCCGCGGGCGGCGCGCAAACCGCGAGGGTGAACTGCTTCCGAAGACCCTGCCGCCGAGCGCGCACAATCCGATCGCGGCTGTGTCCTTTGGTGACCTTCAAGAATGGAGCGGCCGTTATCAACTGGTGGAACGGACCTTCCGGTCACGTCGCGAAGTGGTCCGCGTCATCTGGAAGGCGCTGGTTCGTGATGACGGCGTGAGCGACTTGGAACTGTCTTTCGATTGTGCCGCGGTGCTCGGCGTGGACGTACCGCTCGGTACCGTCTCCGGTCTTCGAGGCCGTCTCCGGAAACGGCTGGCGGCGGTGGATTTCATTCGCACCCAGGTCGCCGTGAACGGGTATGCCGACGAGCCGGGAGATGTCTCCCTCGAGCAGTGGGTCGGCACGTTCGGCTCGGTACGGAATGAGGACCGCTCAACGCTCCGAGTCCTCGGCGCCCTGGCTCGGAGCGCAAAGGACCAGCCCAGCCTGGCCGGGCCGCTCCTCTCCTTCCTCGTCGTGGAAGAGCACATGAGCGCGGCCGACGCGGGCGCTGCCCTCGCCAACTTCCCCGGCGCCCGGGCCGAGGCGCTTGCGGAGGCGCTCCGACGGACCGACCAGGCGCTCGGGAAAACGCAATCGAGGTCGATCAAGCTCCGGGCCGCGGCTCGACGACTCCACCTCCACCATGCCGCCAGCGCCTGCTGGTGCCTAGTTGTCGTTCGTGAACTGCCGCCCGGCGAATCGCCGCAGTGGCTCCGTCCCTTCCCTGTCGAGGAGAAGCCCATGGTGGCGATGGCCTCGATCCTCGCATGAGCGCGCACGCCGGCGACCCGGGCTCTGATCCCCGCGACCTCCTGGCGGCGTACCTAGCCGGAGAGGTGACCGACGAGGTCGCCGTGCACGACGCGCTGCGCGTGCTGGCCGAAGCGGCGCCCAACGCACTGACGGACCTGCGCGCCACCGCCACCGGGAGTGACCCGGCCTCGATCTCCCTGGAGGACGACTTCGTCGCGGAGGACCCTGATCTGGCCCAGTGGCTCGCATTCGCCGAAACGGTCGCGGAGGCGCAAGTACCCTCCGCCCGCGTCGGCCTTGCCGGCACGGTGTGGCGGATCGTTGACGCCATCGGCCGGCCCTTGCGCGCGCTCGCCAGCGGGGACGCTCCGATCGCCGTCGGCGCGTGGTCGCTCCGTCTCGTTCCCGGGCAGTTCTCCTACGCCGAAACCCCCGAGGGAGTGCTGCTGGAAGCCTCCCTCCCGGACCTGGCGTCGCCCATTTCGGTTGCGCTCGAACCCACGTACGAAGCCGTAAACCATCGCTGGGTCTGGCGGACCAAGGTGGCCGTCAGCGAGGCGCAACCGGCCCCGTCCATGGTCATCGGCGTGGGCAACGCGGACCACACGACGACGGGCTTCCGCGTGATAACGCCCGGGTCGCCGGTGATCTTCGATCTCCGTCCACAACCCGATCCCTACTGGTTGCACGTGAAGTGGCTGGACCGTGGCGGTGGGTGGCAGGTAGCGGCCTTGGAGCTACCCCTCGTGGCGCTGCCGACGGACGGCGAGGAATGAGCACCAGTTCTGCCACCTTCATCACGTCGGGCCCGCAGGAGCCTCTCCAGATCTTCACCGCCTACGGCGAGCCGATCGACATGGTGCCCGATGGCGGCACGACGATGGCCGACGTCATCGGCACCCGCCAAGTCCTCGAGCGGGACATGCGCGCCTCGCTCGACGGCGGACGCGGCTTCCCCGTCGAAGCGGCGAAGTTGCACCACGCCGCCCTCCGCTGGGACAACGGGTACGGCGGCATCGTCAGGACCAACCCGGCGTCGCTGCGGCTGATCATCAGCGATGAAGCGTTCGCGGGCGCCCTCCCGGAGATGTCGCCGGTCCAACGCAACGGCGCCGCCCCGACGTGGCTCGATACTCGGCTTCCGATCTACCGCAGCTTCCAGGTGACCAGTCGCAGCGTCCAGCGGCAGGCGACGCCGTCGTTGGCGATCCTTTACCAGGACGAGCAGGAGTTCCCGTGGATCGCGCACCGGGTCCAGGAGGATCTCCTGGCCGCCGGCCTGCCGACCGACTGCTTCGCCGGCTCCGCGCGCTGGGGCGACACAGGACGGGTCGACGAGTTCCAGAAGGTTTTCCTCCAGCACAAGGCTGTTCTCTTCCTCGGCCACCTCGACCGGGCGGAGGGCCAGCCGGGTGGCTGGCAGATGAGCCCGGGTACGGCCCTTCCCTTCCACCGGCTCGAAAACCTCCTGAGCATCTCTGGCGTCGCCATCCCCGAGGTCATCTTTTCGAGCTGTTGCTCGGGGGCGTGGAAGGACCAGTCCATGGCGGGGCGGCCCGAGGTGCTGTACCCGCGGCTGTTCCTTGACCGCGGGGTGCGGTTCTACATCGGGACCTGGATGGACGTCGTGCTGTCGCGCTCCAACCCCGAGGAAAGCCGCGACGTCATCCGCCGGTTGGCCAGCCGCTTCTTCCAGCTGTGGAAGGACGACCCCGACAACGCGGTCACCCATTTGTACACCGCCAAGGAGGCGTGCGGGTTCCCCCTGCTCACCGGGCTCTACCAGATCTACGTCAACCACGAGATGCTCACCCAGCAGGCGACCGAGGCGCCGCCGGGCGCGCTGGTCACCGGGTTGGGCGAGGGCGACCGCATCGGCCCGTACGCGTTGGCGTCCGAGGCCTGGAACGACCCCATCTCCCGCGCCTTCTGGGCGACGGACAAGGCCCGGTCGACCTACATCGTGCAGGTCTTGGCCGACGAGTGGCAGGCCAACGGCGAGCGGGTGGCCCATCTCGGCGCCGCCATCCGCCGCCTTCAGGAAGCCGACCTGGACTCTGGCCACCTCGTACCGAGCCGGCACGAGACGCTGGCCTGGACCAGGCAGGGCGAGCCTCCGCGGATCGTGCATGTCCTCGTGTACGACCGAGACGAGGAGGTGGCCTACACCACGCTGGCGGATGACGCTATCGACCCCGCCTCGCCCAACCATTTTCTGGCCACGCTGGCGCTCGGTGTGGAGGTCAGCCGCCTTCTGGCTGAGTTGCACAAGAAGGGGCTCGCGCACGGGAACCTCGACGGACGGAACGTCCTCATGAGGGTCCCGATGGCGGAGTTGCTGGCCACGACAGCGCGCGCTCAAGGTCCGGAGGTCGCCGACGACCTCATCGTCGTGAAGGACGCGTGGGTCCACCTGGTCGCGCCGGGCCATGCCACAAACGTGCGGTACGCGCCGCCCGAAGCCGTCGGTGACACCGCCGGCTCCGACCGGTCGAAAGCGGACTGCTGGGGGCTGGGCGTCATGCTGTTCGAGTCGGCCACCGGGCGGGTGCCGTTCGACGTGGTGTCGGCGAGCGCAGCTCGCCCTGCCGGCATCCGGGACGCCGTCGAAGCCACCCTGGCCGTCGAAGTGCCCGAAGCGCTCGACCGGGTGGTCACTGAGTGCCTGATGCCGACCGCCAAGCTGCGCCCGAGCATCGACGTCGTTGCCGGCCGGCTCGCGCTGGCCCTGTTTGCCGGAGGGGCATACGTCGGCGTGTTCGAGCAGCAGCTCCACCTTCTGGTGCGAGCCGGACGTCGCTTGTTCGCCGCCCTGACCGACGACGACGAGGAGGTTCGCGCCGCCTTGGAGCGCCTGGCCGTGCGACCGGAGATGGACGGCATCTCCTACCGCCTCTTCGAGGCGGCCGAGGGTAAGGGTCTTGTCGACCGGGCTTCCGGGCGGGTCGTAGCGCCGTGGGAGGAAGTGGGCGGGGCTGATCCCGACCTCCTCGGCGCGTGGAACTTCGAGGTGAACATCCTTCCTCACCTGGGCCGCCTCTCCACCAAGCGGCCGGGCGAGATCCCGCTGGTGTGGGTCCGCGGCGCGGGCTGGTGGAACTCAGGAACCATCGACGGGGCGCTGCTCGTATCGCGCGCCCTCCGGGCTCTCCAAGCTGACGGTGGCCCGGTCATCGTTGTCTCCGACCGGAACGTGACCCTCGACGGGTCGCTCGCCCGGGCGTTCATGCCGCTCACGCTGCCCCCGCTATCGCCGTCCGACCTCTTCGAGGCGATCATCGCCGCGCCCGAATCCCTCAGCCTCGACATCGACGCCGTCGATCCGAACGTGGCTATCGATGTCGCGTCGGCGCTCTTCCCGTGCTCGCGGCGCGAGCTCACAGACCTCCTGCGCGTCTCGTCCTTGCGTCATGGCGCCATCGACCTCCGCGCCGTCGACACGCGCGACGAGGAGCGCGCCCAGGCCTTCGGCCGGCTCGGCCCGGTGACCTACGTTCCCCACGCCGCGCTGCCGCGGCCCGAGCACGTGGGCGTCCCCCCGGTCGTGGCCCGCGTCCTCGGCACGTGGCAGGGCGCGGTTCTGGACGACGAACGACGCCGCAACGCACCCCGCCGCATCCTCATCACCGGTCCAGCCGGGTGCGGCAAGACCTTGCTGGCGAGCACGATCGCTCGGCGCGCGCGCAGCCCCCTCGTCCGCATCGAGGCCAGCCGCTGCCTAAGTGCCGGCCTGGGCGAATCGGAACGAGCCCTGCGGAGCGTGCTCGCCACCGCCGACGACTTCGGGCGGGCCGTCGTGCTCCTCGACGACATCGACGGCTTCCTCGACCCGGCCGGCGTCGGGTCCAGCCGTCAAGCGAGCGCGCTCCGCTCGACCATGCTGCGCATGGCGTCGTTGCTCGTCCGGTGGCTCGACTCCATGTCCCCGTCGACGGTCGCCGTGGTGACTGCGCGGCAGGCGGCCTCCCTCTCCGGCCCATGGTTGCGGCGGATGGAGATGGTGCTTCTGCTGCCGCCGCCGATCGTCCGCGTCGGCGACTCGGACAGCGAGGCGTACCGGCGCGCCACGTTCGCCGCCGTGTTCGCCAAGACAGGGCTCGATGCCCTGGCCCTCGACACCGACCTCCTCCACGAGCTGGCCTTGGAGACAGACCCCCAGCTCCGCGATCGGCCACTTTTGAGCCCGCTGGCGCGCCGCGCCGAGGGCACCGGGCTGTCGGCCCATCAGGTCGAGTTGTCGACCGGCGCCGACATCGAGAACTGGGTGCAGGAAACGATCCGGCTGCTATGTCCCGTCAACGAACCCGACCGGCTCCGCCGAGCCGAGTTCTGGCGCGAGGCGATCACCTAGAAGAGCAAGGAGGGCGCACGCATGCCCGATGTGACGTTGCAGGAGACCATGGACCGGATCGAGTTGCTGGTGCGCGCCGGCTATCCCGTGATCTACGTCGTGTCTCACGAGGAAGGGCGCGTGCTCGAGTACCTCACCCGGCTATACCGCGTGATCAAGGGCGAGAAGGGCAACAAGGCCCTGTTCCACTGGACCGCGGAAGGACTGTCCGAGGTCACCGGGTTGAAGGGCCACCCGAGGGCAAGCTCGCGGGTCTGGCTGAAGACGCCGGGGTGGGACGCAACTGCCACCGTGCAGTCGCGCGGAAAGGTCAAGGCGGAGGATCCGGAGGCCCGAATTCGGTCGGCGACCGATGCGCTCGACAACCTGAAGGCCGCCAACGCCATCAACCGCCCCGCGGCGCTGGACAGCATCGCGGTGTTTCTCGACCTGCACCAGGACCTCTGGACCGACGCCAGTGGAAACGCAGGGTCCCTTGTCCGGCCGCTGCGGAACACGGCCGAGGCGCTGCGGCGGTACTACGAAGAGAACGCCGCCGAAGCGCGTCGCCGGTCCGATGAAGAGAAGGCGGCCGCAGCCCTTCGCCCGTCCGAGGACACGAACGAGGCCAAAGGGGAGGCAGAGGACAAGCGCACCCGCCACGCGTTCAAGACGATCTTCGTCGTGGCGCCGTCGGCGGCCCGGCTCTCGATGGAGCTGGAGCACGACGTCATCGTCGTCGACTTCCCGCTGCCGGAAACCGACGAGCTGGCCATGGCGCTCGACACCATGCTGGCCAGTGGCGTTCTCACGTTCCCCGAAGACGCCAACGCTGAGCACAAAACCCGGTTGCGCGAGCTCATCGCCGGCGCGGGCCGGGGGCTCGCCCTCGAGGACTACAAGCTCGGCCTGAACATGTTCTCGGTGCGCGACGAGCCCCTTTCGGAGCGCCACGTCGAAGACCTGCTCCAGTTGAAGGCCAAGGCCATCAACAACGACGCCCTCCTGTATACGCCGCACGTCGACGTCCAGCTCGGCGGCTTGAAGAACATCCGGAAGTGGCTTGCGATACGCCGGGAGCCGACGATCAGCCCCGAGGTCAGAAAAAGCTTTCACCTCCCGGAGACGAAGGGCGTGATGCTGTGCGGCGTCTCGGGGGGCGGGAAGTCGCAACTCGCCAAGCTCATCGCCAACGAGTTCAACGTGGCCCTGCTGCGCCTCGACGTCGGCGCCTTGTTCGGGATGTACGTCGGCGAGTCGGAGGAGCGCACCAGGCGGGCGCTGCGCCTGGCCGAAGTGCTCTCGCCGGTGGTGCTCTGGCTGGACGAGGTGGACAAGGCGTTCAAGGGGATGGGCGGGGACGGCGACAACGGTGTCTCGGCGCGAGTGTTCGGCCACTTCCTGACTTGGCTGGCCGAGAAGAAGGACAACGTGTTCGTCGTCGCCACCGCCAACGATTTCGAGGAGTTGCTGGACAAGTTCCCCGAGTTCGGGCGCAAAGGCCGCTTCGACGAGATCTTCTGGGTCGACCTTCCTTCCGAGGAGGGAAGCGCCGACATCTTCAAGATCTACCTGGCGCCCCTCGTCGGCGACGGCTATCTCGCGCTCACCGAAGCCGACGTCGACGAGCTCGACGGTGGCCGCGAAACCCTCTGCGACGACGACGTTGAGCCCAAGGACCGCGCGCTGGTCCGGTTCTCCAAGCTTCTCGCCGCACACTCGCATCCAATGACCGGCGCCGAAATCGAGTACGCGGTTTCCCAAGCGCTCTACCAGGCGTACCAGCTGACCCACCAGAACGGCGGAGGAGGCGCGATTGGATTTACGCCACAACTAATCATCTCCATCGTCGATGACGCTGCGAAACGTGCGCTCTACAACCAAGGCAGCGATGACGAGAAACGCCTCCAGAAGCTGCGCCACATGGCGGTCGGCGAGCGCAAGTGGATCAATGCCGAGTAAGTCCACGGTGTCCACCGCTAGCTGGGGGCCGATGCCCGAATTGGCTGCCGCGCTGTCCCCGCAGCAGCCGCGGCGCACCCCTCGCCCGGACCTCTCCGCCATCCGGGTGCTGGCGCGGCTCGACACCGCGGGCGGCCCTTGGGAGGCCTTTCTCGCCGAGCGTGACCAGGGTCCCACGCCCCTCGGCGAGTTGATAGTCGACGCCCACCTGTGGGCGTCGGGACGGCTCGTCGACGGAGTCCTAGACCTGGCGCGACCGATGTGGGCCTCGCTGCCGGTAGGCCTCCTCGCGGTGGGCCCGCCCGCCGTGGCATGGGGCCTGTACGAGTACGCCCTGAGCCTGGTCGGTCCCCGGCGGCTGGCGAAGCGCCCCGTGCCGACCATGATGCAACTCGGCGCTTCGGCGACGGTCGGCGACCTGTTCGCCGCCCATTCGACCGTCGAGCGGATCGTGGGCGCGCTGTCAGCCCGGTTGGGATTCGAGTGCCCGCCTCTACCTGCGCACCGGCGCAGGGGCGGCCTGCGCACCGAGCAGTTCCTGAAGGTGTACGGGTTCCTCGCCGGCCGCCGTGTCCCGCGCGCGGCCCGTCACTGGCGCATCGAGGTCGACCGGCTGGCGCGGGTGAGTCCCCTCACTCGCCTGGCCTACGGCGACCTCTTCGAATGGGATGGAGCGGCGCCCATGGCCGCCCTCTTGGCCACTCCCAGTGACGCCGAGGGACCGGAAGCGGAGTCGTGGCGTGATCTCTGGTCGTCGCTGATCGTACGCACGTTGCTCGGCGTGCTGATGAGCGACGCACCGTGTGCCGAGCGCGTTGCGGAAGCGAGGGAGGCGGTGGCGCGCCATGAGGCGTTCCTCGCCGAGCTCGAGGCGCGCCGGTGGGTGCGGGAGGGCAAGGTCCGCCGCGCCCGCGAGCGCCTTAGCGCCGCTCGAACTCGTGCCGCGGCGCTCGAGCGGCAGCGCGCGGGCGAGCTGACGGCGCGAACGCCCGCATTGGCGCAGCTGCTCACTGGCGTCGGTCCGGACGGCGACGACAATCCTCGCGACCCGGGCCTCGCCTTCCTGCACATCCGGTTCCTCGACCTGCTGGTGCGCGCCGCCGTGGCTGCGTCGTGGCCTGCGGCGCAGGAGCAGTGGCGGGATCACCCGAAGGAGCCGCCGCCGTCCGTGCGGGAGGTCCTCTTTGGCGCCGGTGGGGCCGCCTTCGTCGGCTTCCAGGTCGCCCTGCTCGGATTGCCTGCCGACCAGCTCATCCGGCTGACGGATGAGGCGGCTCGCGACGCCCTGCAGGCGCCGCTGAGCCGGTTGCTCGATTGGCCCGCCGTCGAGCCCGAGGCGCTGGCCCCAACGGCCGGAGTGCCCCTCCGGCATGCCCAGGATCTCCTTGCTCGCTTCCGCAGCGAAGCCGTGGGCGAGGTTGCGCTTCCGCTGCCCGGCTACGTGGGAACGCCGGCCACGATCGTGCCTCTTTGGCTACGGGAGCTCGAGGCGGCGCTGTTCGCGACCCGACGAGAAGTGGTGTCGACTCGCTATGAGTGACACGCCGCTCGCGGAGCTGTTCTGGTTCAACGAGGACGAGATAGGCCTGCCCGAATGGAACGCCCAGGTCTTCGCCCGCGCCTACTGCGGGGGAGGCGCCGGCCCCTTCGACCGCGTGCTCCACCGCCTGTCCATGCAGTTCTCCGTGCTCGTCTACCTGCCTGGCAACTGCATGGATGCAGCGGCCAGCTTGCTCACGGATCGGGAGAAGGGCTGGGCCGAACTGGGCAAGCCGACCGAGGACGCGTTGACGGTCGACGAGTTCTGGCAGACGTCGACCTCGGTGTTCGCCGGCCTGCGCCGGTTCTGGTCGCGGGAGGAACGACGGGTCCCCAAGCTCATCTTCCACAACCTTGACCTTCTGAGCGACGGGCGCGGGGGCGTCGAGCCAGGCAACGCGGCCAAGACCGCCCTCCACTACCTAGTCGAGCACGTTCGCAACGGCGTCGTCCTAGGCCTGAGCGACCGAGATGCCGGTGAGCTTCCGGCGCCGATCCGCCGAGCGTTCCACGAGGAGGTGTGGCTCGACGAGCTCGACGACGACCGGCTTGCACGGCTGGCGCCGGCGCCCCTGGGCGAGCGGCTGGCGGTCGACCGCGCCCTGCCCGAGGGCACGTCGTGGCTGCTGGCGTCCCGCTTGCGGTGGACCGATCCCATCCGCGCCGTCCGCATCATGGACACCATCGGCGCCGACAAGACGTCGCTGACCGACGTGTTGCGGGCCATCGAGGAGCAGACGCCGACCGTCGAGTACGCGCAACCGCACAAGCTGGATGGGCCGGGCTACGGCGACTTTCCGACCGGCTATGACCGCCAGACGCTCGAGCTCCTCCACGAGTACGTGATCAAGCCCTACCGGCACTGGCGGGAGTTCGCCGCGACGAGCCGTGAGGCCGGCGCACGGCTGCTTCGCCGGCTTCCGCCCGGGCTCATCCTCCACGGCCCGCCCGGAACGGGCAAGACGAGCCTGGCTCGGTGGGTGGCGAAGTCGATCGAGGTGCCGGTCCGCCAGGTCAGCGCCGCTGACCTCAAGCGCTCCGACTACGGGCTCACCGAGCAGCTGGTCAAGCACCTGTTCCGATCGGCCCGGCGGGCCGCTCCGTGCGTCGTGGTGCTGGACGACGCCGACGATCTCCTGCCGGATCGGGAGTCGATCGAAGGTTCGGTGGCCAGCGCCGAGCGGGGCATCGTCAACGCCTTCCTCCAGGAGCTGGAGGGCTTCGGCGACCGGCTGGAAGGCGTCCTGGTCATCCTCACCACCAACCGGTTCGCGTCGCTGGACAAAGCCGCCGCCCGCCGCCTCTCCCTGCACTGCCCGGTCCCCTACCCGAGATGGAGAGAAGAGGTGGGCGAGATCGTCGACACCGTCGCAAAGACGTTCGAGCTCGAGTACGAGCACCTACGCGACGAGCTCATCACCGCCTTCATGCAGACCACCCGAGACGGGGTGGCCGGCGCCTCGACGGAGGACGAACGAGTCCGGGCAACTGAGGACCTCTTCGCTCCCCGCGACATTTGGTCCGCCATGCGCCTGCTCCCGTCCCCCGACCGGCTCACGCGCGCCCACCTGGCGCAAATGCTGCGTTGGGTGCGGGGCGGGGCGTGACTGTAGGAAGCGACACCCGCCAATCCACCTATCGCAATCACAAGGAGGGAGCTTTGTCCTCGAGCAGCCAGATCAGCATCCGGCCCGTCCACACGGTTCGGGTCACCGACCAGCAGTCCATCGACGTCAACGCGGTGCTCGGTCCCCGCGGTATGACCGTCTTACGGGAAACCTTGAACGCGCTCACGGCCGAGGGCGCCCAGGACGGGAGCGAGGCGGCCGTGTGGCAGAAGGCGGGCGCCGACCGGTACGTCACCAGCGTGCGCGGTCGCGACGTCGCCTTGATCCTCGGGGACAACGTGGCGCGGGTCGTGCTGGCCTCTGAGATGGAGGTCCACGAGCGCTATCAGGCGAACCTCGACCCGGGTGACTGGCCCGCCGTCCATGGCGCCATCAACCAGGTGCTGGCCCGTAGCGCGGCGAGTCTGATCGAAGCCCGCATGTCGAACTACGTCGCCGTTAGGGGTCGCCAGAAGGCGACGGTGACCAACAGGGTCACCAACCAGAACGTCACGCGCATCACGGCGCGCATGCGCCTTCGGGTCGGCGCCCGATGAAACGCATCGAGGTTGAGCGCACGGACGTTCACGAGTCGACGGCTTCGCTTCCCCGCGCCGAGCTCGTCGATCACGAGATCGAGGCTCACTGTTACCGGAAAGGCTTCGAAGCCGACGAGGGTGTCTTCTGCGTCACGATCCAACCGGGCGACGAGCTGGGGCAACTGCACGTGAACGTGCAGTTCGAGGGGCCGATTCACAACTACGAGTTCTGCATGGATAATCAGAACGACGTCCTGCTGAACGTGGCCGAGTGGCTGCGCGACTTCCTGGTGGGTGAGGAGGGCCTCGGTGGGGACTTCGTCGTCGACCTCGACGGCGCGCCGTGCCCGGAGGCGGAGCAGCGCCTGGTGGTCGACCTCGCCGCCAGGGTTATCTCGCGCGAGTTAGAGGTCGTCTCCGCCAAGGAGGCTATGCGCCAGGAACACGGCCAGGCGGTCGAGCACCGCGAAGAGCGGCGTGTCGGGCGCGGTCACACCCTCGGGCATACCTCGGGAGCGTAGGCGGCGCAGGATGAACTTGGACGGTCCGAAAGACCGCAGGACGTGGGAGACGATCGAAGCCTCGCAGGTGATCCTCGGGGAGACAACGGGGTTCCCGAAGGATCTCCCGATCGAGTGGGTTCGCGAATGCGCCCGGCGGGTGCGCCGTATGCGCGACGAGCTCCACGACCGCTGGGTCGGGCTGGGCGATCTCAGCCACTGGCTGCTGGCCGCCGTCATCGCTCGCGAGAACGTGCTTCTGATCGGACCGCCAGGGGTGGCCAAGACCGAGATCGCCCTGCGCACCTTCGACCTGCTCGGTCTGGCCCAGCCCGAAGGTGTGGTGCGCAAGGCCGACCGCGACGAAATGGTCCGGCCGCTGGCGCCTGGGGCGTCGCCGTTCGCGTGGTGGGAAGACCGCTGGGCGCGCGAGCGAGCGCAGCCGAAGTATTTCCACTACTTACTGAGCCGCTTCACCCAACCCGAGGAGCTGTTCGGTCCGATCGAGATCTCCCTGCTGCGCCAGGGCTTGTCCGTGCGCGTGAACTTCGGCTTGATGACCGGCCCCGGCGTACGGGGTGTCTTTTTAGACGAGGTGTTCAAGGCGAGTTCCACCATCCTCAACACATTGCTCACGCTCACGTTGGAGCGCCGCCACTTCAACTGGGGCGGCATGGTCCCGAGCGACATCGCGACGTTCATCGGCGCCTCCAACGAGCTGCCCGGCGGGCTGGCGACCGGCGCCTATGGTGTGGGCTCCGGACCCGAGGACTTTCAGACGCTCTATGCGTTCCTCGACCGCTTTCCGATCCGGCTGATGGTTCCACCGGCTTCGGGCAGCGACCCCGGTCGGGGAATGGAGTCAAACCTGGCCGAGGCGACGCAGATGGCTGTGCGCCGGGAGGCGGACCGCATGGCGACCGGCCGATCGTTCCCGGACCGGGCCGACATGCCGCACATCAACGACATCCTGCTCCTCGGGCGGGCGCTTCTCGACCACGAGCGCGGCGGGCCCGGCATCTTCCGCAAGGGCGCGGCCCTGGCCGATTTCCAGACGTCTTTCTTTGAGATCGCTTCGGCGCTCCAGGCAGGCGGAACGCACCTGGAGGACGCAGCGGTCACCTGGACGATCACGCCGCGCAAGCTGCGGTCCCTCTACAAGATCGCCCTCGGGCACGCCCTCCTGCGCGACGACGGCTTCGTCTCCTCAACGCATGATGCGGTGCAGCCTCCCGGCCGGGAGGACCTCCAGGTGTTCTCCCACATATGGGATGCGTCCGTGTCCGATGTCGTCGAGGGCCTGGCTCGGGAGGTCGAGCGGAACGTGGCCACCTACGCCACTCCGAGGCGATGAGCCTGCAGGACGACCTCGTTGCGTCGGCGGCGCGCGCCGCCACCGACGGCGCGTTGCGCACAACGGAGGACGTCCTTACCGCTTTGGACTGCGGCGCTCGCGCGGCTGAGCACGGCAAGGCCGTCCCCCTCCACGTCTTGCTGGACGTCCGGGCCTGGTTGACGGGGCCGACCGGGATCCGCCCGCCCGCTCGGGCGGGCGCAGTGGCGGGCTACGACGAGTGGCTGCGAGCGGTGACTCGGCAGGCCCGGACCAAGCTGGCGCCTTCCGAGACATCGGCCCGCTCGGCCACGCCAACGGATCCCTTACCGGTGGTCCTGGCTACGTGGCCGCCCGAGGCGCAGGGCCAGGAGTCGATTGCGTGGATGGCCGCGTACCGTGCGCTGGCCTCGGACCCCGCCGCCGTCGACCAGATCCTGAACGAGTGGCGGGGCTCGCGGGTCGTCGCCAAGCGGGCATGGGCCGACCTTCCCAAGCTTGCGGCCGCGGCGACCGTGCCGGCGTCAGCGGCAGTCGCGGCGCGCTGGCACGAGTCGCAGTGCGGGGATGGCGAGGCGAAGGGCTGGCTCTTCGAGTCGGTCGATCTCGACGCGGCCCGGATGTACCTGGACGCCGAAGACCCGCCGGTCGAAGCCGATCAGGCCCGCCGCATACGGCGGCTGCGGCGCCGGGAGCGGGCATGGAGCCAGCACCCGCCGGAGGGTTTCGAGGAGCCCGACATGAACGCCCGGCCGACCCTCGCCGACCTGGTGCAGGACTCGTGGGAGTGGAAGCTGGTCAACGGAACGTTTCGCGGCATCGGCAAGCCGATCTCGTCCGTCCCGCATCAGCGATTGGGCATCCACGTCTGCTGGGCTCACGGTCTCGGCAGCCTGGATCGCGGTGAGACGCCGGCGCTGCGGGCGGTGGTGGCGCTCATGATCGACGACTGGCGATCGGCGCTGCGCGACCTGCCTATCGTCTTTCTCGTCCATGGCGGGCAGCGCGCGGAATCGGTGGGTCAGGGGATTCTCGGGCGGGGCGGGGTGCGATGGAAGGCGCTCGCGACGCGCGACGGCGCCTTTCCCGACCGGGATGTGGTGGCCAATCTCTTCCACCGGACGACCTGGACGGCCGATGCGCATTCGGACCCGGGCCGTCGGAAGCTGGCGTCGACGCTGCGTGGGCGCCGCCGCGGGGCCGAGTGGTGGTGCCTCGTGGTCCTGGAGTCCGACCTTCCCGAGCTCGGGTTCACGCGCCGGCGCCCCCAGGACCCGTGGCTTGGAAGTGACGACCTCCTCCCCCGCCACCTCGGCCGAGTGGTCGCCATCGACACCGAACGGTCTCGCGGAGAGATCTACCGGCTTGCCCGGGGACCCGTAGGTGAGCGGGCCTCGGCGGTTGCCTTGCGTCCAGCGATCGAATGCGCGCGGCACCCGCGCGACGGTCACGCCCACTACTGGCCCTTGCGGGTTCAGGCCTTGAACATGGTGGTCACGGCCATCGAGGCGATGGGCGAGTAGATGCCCGAACCGAAATTCATCTGGTTCCGATCGATCAGCGACCTGGTGCTGGCTCTGCATCTCTGCGATCAGGAGCCGACGTTCCCCGCTGACGTCCTCCGTTCGAGAGGCCGCAACCCGCGTTGGGGAGTGCCGGCCGCCCGGCTCGGCGCCCCGGCCGAATTCAAACGTCGAGCCGAGCAACACGGATGGAAATGGGAAGTGCGGTCGCCGCGCCCCGACGACACCCGCGTCCCGCTGCATCAGGCACTGCGCGGCCCTTGGCGTCGGCGCGATCCGATCCTCGCGCGCCGCAGAAGCCACACCCACTACATCCTGGCGGCGGCCCCCGGCCGGGCGCAGAACCTGCTCGACGCTCTCATGGCCGCCGTCACGGCGGATGTCCTGGCGGTGCCCGTTCCCTACGAGTCACGCGGACCCACCGTGCCGTACGAGTTCCTGTGGGAAGTGGAGATGCGTCACCCGGTGTTCTCAGTGCTCGACCAGGCGGAGCGGGTCTGGACCGGTCCCATCGTCGCCGGAGCGGTCGAGATCTTCGAGGAGTGGCCGTACCACGCCGAAATCCCGGTCGAGCTTCTGGCGCGCGTCGACTTCGGCGAGGGGACACAGACGGTGCTGTTGAGCCGAGAGGCGCCCGAGGTCCTGCTTCTGGCTCGCTCCGACGGCGCTCCTCTCTACTCACCCTTGATCGATGTGACGAGCCTCTCCGCCGATCCCGGTCAGGCGGTCCGAGTGGACGCTGGCGGGGAATCGGCGATCGCCGCGCCGACCCCTCTGCGCGTCGACGTCAAGCTCGTCAACGAGAGCCGCCAAAAGCGGGTCGATCGGGTGGCCAATCACCTGCGGGTGGAGATCGCCTTTCGCGAGCATCTCCTGGCCCAGCTTCGTTGGCACAACGATGTCGTCCGCGACGACTTCGACCCCGAGCCCCTCTATCTCTACGCGCAGGAGCCCGACCGTCCGCTCCCGGCTGAATTGAGCCGCTTGGTCGTGGAGTGGTCCGACCAGCCGGACGACTTGGGGTCGGTCCGTTACCAGAAGGTGGCGAAGGGCAGCTTTCCTCCGGTTGTCGCCGAGCCGAGCGCGGATGTCCATGTCGTAACCACCGCTTCCGCGCTCGCCGGTCTACCCATCCAGGGCCTGGGTGTGCGCCTTCGCCCGTACCGTCCCGACCGGGGACGCTTCGTGAGCTTCCATGTTCTGCCGGAGTGGCAGGCCTTCGGGCTCCGTGTCTTCGTTCCCGCCGACCAGTCGCTCGAGCTCTTCCCGTCGCTGGCGCCAGGCCCCACGGCCGCCGCCAAGCTGGCGATCGCGCTCGGCTTGTCGCCTGTTGCCGAGTGGGCCGCCCTCCTGATCCCGGGCGAACGCGGCCGCGTGAGACCCATCCTGTTGCACCTCCCCGACATGCGGCCTTTGCTCGGTGCGTTCGACTGGGACTGCCGCCTCGACGCCGCCGTGGGCCTGACCGCCGCCACGCGCGTCAGCGCGAGCGCTGCGGAGCGGATGCGAAGCACGCTCGAGGAGCAATTCGAGCGGGTGGTGCGTGAGGGCGCGATGGAACGCCTGAACGTGACGGTCACCGCGACCGACGACCAAGTCAACGCGTGGGTGTCGACACTGGCCGACCTGGACAAGGAGCTCACCGGCGCCGGTGGCGACCTGGAAAAACTGCAGGCGCAGGCGGCGCATCTGCGCCGGCTGGACCAGCGTGCGGCCGCCAAGGCTGTCGACCTGGACAAGATCAGCGGAGAGTTGCAGGGGCTCATTGCGGACCTCCGCCAGATGCGCGCGCGCTTCGAAGACCAACAGGCGCTCGCAGACCGGATTGCGACGCGGCGACGGGAAGCTGAGGACGGGACGCAACGGAGGCGGCGAGGGCGTTGAGCGACCTCCGTTGGTCCGAGAGTCAGGCGGCCGTCGACGAGCTCGGAGCTCGGGCGCGCGAGGCCCGAAACCACGCCGCCGCCCGGCAGCCCGCCATCGACGCCCTGGGCGCACGCGTCGACGCTTTGGAAGCCGACATCGAGTCCCTCCGAGATGCGCCTCGGCCGGCGAGCGCGCGGCTCGCGGCGTTGGCAGAAGCCTGCGCCATACTCGCCGCCACGAACGGCGCCGCACGACGGCAATGGCGGCGTTCCTGGCCCGACCGGGTGTGGGCCCGTCTGACCGGGCGGCAGCGCCGACGATGAGATCGTTGGAGCGGGGCATGGTTCTCCGCACGGCTTCATTCCTGGCGGCTCTTGTGGCGGGCGCCCGGTGGGTCCCGAGCGAGACATGGGATCGGCTCTTCTACGACGTCGCGTCCCTTGGACGGCTGTGGCCGGCCGTGGTCCTCGGCGCCTTCGCTTGGCTCCTGCACCGCGGCGACCGCGCTCACAAGCAGAGCGGGCTTCCCATCCTGGCCCCTTACTCCGCCGCGGCGCTCATCAGCGCGACTGTCGCCGGAGGCCTCGTGCTCATCACGACAACCTCGGCGGACTGGTCGACCGTAACATCGGCCGCCGCCTGCGCCTGCTTCGCGATCATCGCCACCCAGGCCGTCGTAGCGCTGGAACGACACGCCGAGCTGTGGCGCCGGGGGCGGAGCAACGACTCCGTCATCGACGCCGTCGTCGATTCGGTCAATCGAGGCTGGACGTCGCGGTCCGATGACGAGTGGGGATCACCGCATCGGCTTCGGATCGTCGAGGGCCATTACCAGAACACCAAGCGGGCGTACCTTTTCCCACACTCCGGATCCGGGACGCCGCGCGACTTGGAGCGGTGTGTCCGAGCCGGCGAGGAGCTCGTGCGCTACCTCGGCCGGCGATGGCCCGCAAGCGACGCCGCCGCCGATGCCCGAGCGGCGCGCCGGTCAGCGGTGGTCCGAGAGCTCGCCACCCTTACGCTGCTTGCGCCGGCTCGCCAGCAAGCGCAGCATGAGGCGCGTATCGCCCTATGGCGGAGCGCCATCGGCGCGGGCGGCGCCGCTGACCACGCGCTCGTCAACCACGCTCTCGGCCTCGGGCGATACCCGCCGGCCCCGCTCGAGCTGGCCCAAGTCCGCGCCGAAGTCGCCACCGCCCTGAGGCTCTTCGGAGACATCGAGGAACATTCGTCTCGGGTCGTGGCCCGCGATACCTGGGTTGCCCTTGCCCACCACAGCCTGCCTCCCGCCGCGTGCTTCGACGTGTGGCTCGCGATGAACCCCGTCCCAACGGCGGATCCGCTGGCCCTTCCTGACCGCGAAGGTGATTGCGATCCCGCACGGGTGGGAGCGCGCCGGTTTCTCAGCTCCCACTATGCACGCTGGGCAGGCGCCGTGGGGGGAGCGGACGGCTGGGCCGACGGTCTCAGAGGCCGCGGGCGGTACGCCGGCGGAGCAACGGCACGCGACGACGCCGAGTCACGCGCGACCTTGGTCGCTGACTGGGCGGCTGTGCCGGCGGACACGCGCCGGAGGTCATCGTGGACCTACCCGGAGGTTTTCGAGGCCGACCGCGTCCGGATTGTCGCGGCCACGCTCGTCACGACGCTGTTCGTCGGCGCGATGGCGACCCTGGTTCTCGTCAATCCACGACTCAGCGACCCCTTCGAGTGGAACACCGTCGATCACGTGGAGGACATGCGGTTTCTCCACGACTACACCGACGCGGAAGTCACGGCGTTGGCGGGGTCGGGAGGCTATCTGGCGGTTGGCACTCGCGACGCCGGCCTGGTCGTCATGAACAAGTCCACGCGGACGATGCAGAGCGGGGTGCGGAGCGGAACGGTGCTCGACGTGAGCGGGGGCCCGGGTGACGGATCGTTCACGGTACTTGGGGAAGACCAACAGCTCTCGCTCGTGGCGACGTCCGGGCTGGCAGGGGCTTCCGCGGCCACGTTGGCGCCCCGCCCGGCCGAGCCCGTGTGGCACGCCAAGCCGTTCGGCCTGGAAGCGGTCGTGGCGACCGCGCTCGACCAACGTGGCTGGCTCCTGGCCGTCAAGGGCGTCGGCGTAGCCCGATACGACTTCCGCCAGCGCGACGGCCGCGAGGTCCGCACGCGGTCGTGGCAGCAGGGACCGCTCTCCAACATCCCGTTGGACCAAGCGGTGATCACCACGGCCGGGGTGTGGATCACCCTCACGGGCGGCGGGATCCGTTTCGCCAAGCTCCAGACCCTCGGCGAGAGCACGGATCGGGAAGTCAAGACGCCGCCGATCGTCCGGTTCGAAGCCGATAGCGCAGGACGATGGGCGTCGGCGACGGACGAAAGCGGCAGTCTTTGGCTCTACTCGTCGGGTGGAGGGTGGTCCGGCCCGTGGCTCGGAGGGGTCGGCGCCGGCGCAGGGCTCACGAGCGCAGCAAGTGTCACCCTCACCCGAGTCGATGGCGACACGGCGTGGCTCGGCACGGCCGGTGGCTTGTACGCCTACGACGTGAAGCGCCGGCGGATGCACGACGTCATCGCCGGCGCCCCGATCGAAAGCCTGGAGCTCGTGGACGGCGCTCTGCTCGCGGCGGGGCCGCGCGGGTTGTACCGAGCGACGGGAGTCGACGAGGCCGGAGTACGTCGCTACCAGTCCGAGCGCATCGACGACGGCGCGGTGCGTTCGCTCTCGGTGGCTGCGGACGGGCGGCTTGCGGCCTACACCGTCCGCCCGGGTGGGCAGTCCACCGACGCGCTGCGCGCCGTGGCGTCGCCCTTTGCCGCCGGCAACCGGACCGATATCGCCAGCGGCCAGGAGTGGAAGGCCCTAAGCAGCCCGCCGGAGCTGGTGGGAGTCGTCCCGGTCAGCGGCGGTGCGTTGTTCGCGACGACCGCCGGCTGTTTCGTCTACGGGGTCGCGGGATCGACCTACAAGAACTGCGCGTTCACGCCCTCCCGCAACGTTGGCGCCTTCACCGCCATCGCCCGGGGCGACACGGCGACGGTCGGCGTCGCCGACGGGGTTCCGGTTGTCCTCGACCGCGCCAACCCTGCGAGCGGCGCCTGGTCGGCGTTGGAGAACTCGCCCGTGGGCAAGCCGCGGCAGATCACGGAGACGGGGAGCAAGGTCGTCACCGTCGACGACACCAACGAGCTCGATGTCTACGACACGACCGCGTCGACGCCGGTTACCTACGGTCGGGGCCGTGCCGCATCTGTGAGCAACCCGCCGACGTCGACGTTCCCGGGAGATCTGGCCACGGGTGCAGGGACGTGGCGCGCCGCGTTCCTGAACGGCGATCGCCTCGTGACCTACGACTCGCAGGCCGGCCAGCTGCGCGAGCAAGCCGTGCCGGCTCGCGTCGGAGGCGTGGGCGCCATCGCCCAGGTGAAGTGGCTTGGCGCCCGCGTGGTATTCGTGCTCTTCAACGGGTCCATCGTCGGCGCCGACGACGGGAGCCAACTCTTCCCTGGATCGGGACTCCCCTTTGGGCCTGATCGTGTGACCGCTGTCGCGCAAGGCCAGAACGACACAGTGCTGGTCGGCGCAGCGGACGGGCGGGTCTACCGCTATGCCTGGCGGAGCGCGTCGTGGTCCTCGGTGGGCACGCTGGCCGGGACGGGAACGGGAGCGGTCATCGAGCTGGCCGAGGTCGCAGGGACCGTCAAGGCGAGGGTGTCGGGCGACGACGGGACGTTCACCCTCAACTCCGGCCGGTGGACGCGTGCGACCGACGCCGCCGTCGTCAAGTACGACGCTTCACCCGATGTCAAGAGCGGACCGTGGCGCTGGAGCCTGACTGCCGGCGCGCTGCGCGTCGTCAAGGACGGCGACGGCCAAGTGCGGGGCTGGCGGCCGATCGGCACGGCCTTCGGCTTCGCCGACGACTCGGTCGACCGCATCGTCGTCGGCGCCGACGGCGCCGCCCGCATCCGCACACCCGCAGGCTTATTTGCCTATGACGTGGCTGGTGGACGGGGCGACGCCCAGCCGGAATCGACGATCCAGCCGGAGCGGGCCACGGCAGCGAACGCGGCTGTCACCGTCGGGTACAACGGCGGGCACGTGACCTTCGCCGCTGTCGACGGGGGCGCGCCGTTCCAGGCCGGCCGCCTCTTCAGCGACGAGATCGACAGCGTCGTCGGGATCCAAGGGACGCTCTACACGTTGCTCCCGGGCCGGGGCGTCGCCGCCCGCACCGTCGCCGCGCCGGGCGCCGTCACCAACTTCTGGCCCCTCCCGCCGCTCCCCGCCGACGCTCGCCCTATCCTCGACCGCGACGGTAACGCCCTCTGGCTGCGCACTGGTGGGGCCCAACCCGCGACCTACTCGCTTGCGGTGGCCAACGGCGCCGGCGCAGGCTGGCAGCCGGTCTCGGGCGAGCGCGTCGAGGTGACGACCGGGCTGATCGAGTGGCGGAGCGGCGCGGGCGGCAGTGACGAGCCGAAGCCCTGGTTGAAGCCGCCTCAGGGTCCAGCGCAGCCCGTGGAGCCGTGGTGGGCGGGCGGCTCCTTCGCGTGGGACCGGGTGTCGGGCTCGGGCGCAGGCACGGGCGGCATCGCCCTGCAGATCACCCCCGCCGGGATGTTCGCACGCCGGGCGAACGGGCGCGACGTCACAACCATCGACTTCTGGCCGGCGACCGGACTGGAGTCACTGGGCTCGGCGCGCGACGGGGCGAAGATTCGAGGACCGCTCGTTCGCGAGAACGACGGGACGGTCACGCTGGTCAGCGCCGACGGCCCGGCGCCGGCCGTGATCCGCAGATCGCCCGGCGACCCCGCCCAGCTCCAGCGCGCCCGCATGACGATCGGCCTCGGCGAACAGGCAGGCCAGGGTGTATCGCTCACGGTGACCGAGGACTGGACGCCCGCCGGTGCGGGCGAGGCGCTCCGTTCCGCCCTTCCGGCGATCCCGACCGAGCAGCTCGTAAAGGCTGGACGGTTCATCTTCGATCGGGCGAGCGCGGCCGGCCCCGAGGCGGTTGGGGGAAGCCGGTGGCTGACCTTGGTGGATTGCCCCCCGCCGCCGTCTGACAGTTGCCTCCTCGGCGCCAACGAAGCGCTGGGCGACAAACTGTTGTTCCGGGACCTTCCGCCGGCGCGCACACCGATCGCCGCATTCGGATCCCAACCCGACGGCACGCTCCTGGGGTTGGCGCCAGCCAGTCCCGACGCCACGGGTCCCCTTGTCGTGCGCGCTGCCCTCCGTGACCCGTCGGGACCGCGCTGGTCCGAACCGATGGCGGCCACCAGTGCCGCCGACGCGTTCCGCCGTGGCGACCGCGTCCAGTTCGACGTCAGTGGACTGACCCTCACCGCCCAGCCGCGCCTCGCCGGTCGTGGGGGCGCCGCGGTGTCGGCGACATTGCCTCGCGCGGACCCGTTCGTCGCCCAGGGCGACGGCGTCGCCTTCGGGTTTGACGTCTTCACCTCGGTTTCGGTTGACCGCGCCGGGTCCGAGCTGGCCGTCGGGACGCGCCGCGGGATCGATCTTTGCGCCCTCGGAGAGGGCGAGACGCCCGATATGGTCACTCGTGCGTCCGATGGAGTACTCCGACTCGGATGTCGCCAACGCGTGACCACGGACGACGGCCCGGACGTCAGCCGGCTCCGGCGTGATGGGGACGGGCGTCTCTGGGCGAAGGTCGGGGCCAGCCAGGTCACCGAACTCGAGCCGGCCGGAAAGCTCGAGCCTAAGGTGTCCGGCTGGCCCGGCGAGACCGCCACCGTGCACGGCGACACGTTGGACATCTCGAGCGTCGGCTTCCGGCTTGGGACCAAGGAGCACGTTCGCAGCAACGACGCTTGGGGCTTGGGACGGGCGTCGCTCGCCGGCATCGTCGACTTCGTGGTCGACGGCGACACCCTGTGGCTCGCGACAAAGGATGCGGGCGTCTTCAAGGTTCTCCCGGATCGGCTCCATTGACCGCCGCTATCAGCGAGCGTCAGCGGCGCCAGCCGAGGAGGTGCTGAGCGAAGTACGTGTCGGCCGGCAGACCGGTGATCACGAAACGGGCGACGATGCCGGTGTCCAGTTCGACTGCGAAGTAGCTCGCACCCGCCTTCACGGCGAGCAGGTTCCGCTTGGGCTGCCCCATCCAGACGACGGCGTCGGGATAGTCGTTGTTCCAGCGGAGGGACCACTCCTTCACCGTGGCGGACGTGATGGGATCGATGATGCGAACCCGCAGTACGCCATCGGCGACTTTGGCGGAGTACAGCTTGCAGTCGGCGCGAAAGTAGGCGTGGGCCGGACGGAGCACCCTGAGGGTCAACTCGTCGTAGTCGCCGCCGATGCGCTCGTTGGAGATGAGGTAGCCGTTCAGGCCGAACTGCGTCCGATCGAAAAACGGGAGAGGGTCCTCGATGTCGCGCAGCCTCAGGTTCGCGAAATCGCTGAAGCCGGGTGCGACCTTCAAGTCGTTCGGCGACCCGGTCGACCCGTAGTTGTAGAAGAGCACCGTCGATCCGTCGCGGCACGCCTCCACCGGGAAGAGCCGCTGCGGCGAGTCGACGAGCTGGAACCCGTCAGCGCTGAGGCGCGCCATTGTCGTGGTGTTCGCCGCGATCGTGTTCGAGGCTTGGGCGTAGCCGGGCGGCCTGCGCGGGCAGCGATCCAGCGAAGCGCTGGAAGACAAGACGGTCCTCGGCGATCCATACACCACAAGTCAGCGCGCCATGGAAGGTGCTCGTCGTGCTGCCGCTCCGGTACGGGGCGGACGGCGCACGGAAGATCAACTTCGCCGCACCGGTCACTTCGGCGGCGTAAAGTCCCACGCTGGTGCCTACCTGAGCGACGTAGCTGAACCGCTGCGATCCCGGCGACCAGCTGACGCAGAAGACAGGCATGGGCGCGATGGGCGTCGTTCTTCCAGTGGCCACGTCGTGCATGAGCGGCCGTTCCGGCGTCAGCATCAACGCCTTCGACAGGTCGGGGAGAAGACCGTTTCGACGTCGACGCTGATATCGGACATGGGCCGGGCGGCGCCTTGCATTGGCGTGGCGAGCGGCGCGTCGAAGTAGGGCTTGCAGTCCGATAGGCAACCCGTCGTGACGATTAGCCCCCCGCCGACGTTCGCACTGGTCGGGGGCGCTGTGGTGGCGGTCGAGATGGGCGAGGAGGACGCCGGTGCGGCGTCCTCCTCGCGAGGGCGATTCGTGCCGCCGCAGGCAGCAACGGAGAGGACAAGGACGGCGGCGAGGGCACGCTCGCGCGTTCCCCGCCACGCGCCGAAGGAGCCGATGGCCATCATGAGGAGCGCGCGCCCTAGCGCAAGGCCCGGTACTTAGCTGGGCTAACGCCCGCAGCGGTGAAAATGTCACGGATCTGCTGGATCTCGTCGTCGGACGGCCCCGAACCGGTGAAGCCGGTGCCAAGTCCGACGTAGCCGCCGCGGGTGGGGTTGTCCGAGATCGTCCAGATGGCGAACTGCTGGACGCGGAATGTGTACCGACGGATGTTCGGATTCTGGAGAATTGTGAGGAGGTCCTCGGACTCCGGCGAGTGAACGGAGAAGGTGTCGGCGGCGCCCGGCGTGCCAAGGTGCATGTTGATGCAGGCAACGTCGACGACGACGCTTCTGGTCTCGCCGGGCGCCAATGAGAGCGAGGTCTCGTCGCGTGCGACCATGCTCTGCACCGAGCGAGACGACGCGCCAAAGACGGTGCCCGGCAGGACCTTGATCTGCAGCCGATCGGACGACTTCGAAGTGATGGAAACGCGCATGGATTCCAGACCGGAACCGGTGCCCTTCGCCTCCACCGCGCCCGTGTCAAGGGCGTCGATCAACGAGATCTGGCGAACGACGGTGGTCGTCGGGGCCGGTCGGGTGGTCGGCGCGGTCGTCGCGGGCGGCGGGGTGGGCGGCGTCGTCGTGGGAGGCAGGGTTGTGGGCGGCGGCGTCGTCGGAGGTTGCGTCGTGGGAGGCGGCGGCGCCGGCGTGGTGGGAACTGTGGCCTGGCTGGACCCCACCGTCTCGCTGCCCTTCCGCTCGCACGCCGTAAGCGTGACAAGAAGGGTGAGCACGCCGGCGGCGACGACGAAGCGGGCGACGTGCCCGCCCGGACGGGTTGTCACCGGACGTCAGCCGCAAGCGCGGCCGTCGGGAGGCGGTCGGCCAGCTTGGACTGCCGGCCGGTGATGTCCCGGATCACGGCGCGCATGTGCGCGGCGGCACGGGCGCCCAGCACAAACGCCAACGCGAACATGGCGAAGCCCGCCTTGGCGCCATCGACGTCACCGGCCTCGGCGGCTGCAGTCAGCGCCGCCAAGGCGACGAAGGAGAGGCCGTAGCCTGACAACGCCGTCAGCCACCAGCCGTTCACCCGCCGGGGCGACGGCTCGCCGCGCCACGACGTATCCCCCGAACGCACCGAAGGCGACGAGGCGTTGTACAGGTCGTTGATCGCCGCCTTGGCGAGGAAGACCCCGGCGACGGGGACGAACCAGGACCCGACGGCCCACCCCGGCGAGAAGCGCAGCCCGTCCCGGCCGAAGGCGACGAGGTTGGCGTATGACCGGTACTCCCACACGAGGAGAAGGACCCCAGTGAGCAGGGCCACCGGCATCATCGCGATGCAGGAGTATTGGATGACCTGCGCGGTGCCGAGCGCAGATTCGGTGCCCAGCTGGGAGCTGAGCACGAGGCACGTGATGGCCCCGAGCAGTGAAGTGCACGCGGCGACGACAAGGAGCCCGCCGAGGGTCGAAGCCAGGCCCGACGTGGGGCGATACGTCCTTCCAGACATGTTCTCTCCTCCGAACCGGGGAGCCCGATGGCCCCCCGCTGATGGCATCAAACCGGAGGGGACGCGCTACAACTCGCCACATTTGAGCTGAGTCCGCAGGCGATGCGTGTCGTCTCGAGATGGTGGGGTTCGTGGGCGGTCTTTCTTTGACCGATTGAGATGGTCGCGCCCAGGTACTCTCGGGGCTTCGCCAGGGCTTCCTCGGATTCCAGCGGGGAGGTTTCACGGCAATCGCCCATGCAGCGAGCCCGCGGGCGCTCCTCGGCGTCCCCTGCAATGGTTTACGACGAAGATCGCCACGATGGCTGTCGACGAGCCTGCTCTCGACGCCGATACGAGCTACACAACCGCGTCCGCCTGCGACAGCCCTCCGGACTTCCGGGAGGCTGCGAGCCATGCCGATCCCAGGTCGACCATGCGCGACTAGCGCCGTAGCGTCGCTCGTGTCAACGCCGGCCGCGATGTGACCCCCTGGCGCGCGGAACCCACGGGGCAGTACGGGGTTGCCATTCCGGCGGCAACGACAGCTCGGCCGTCACGCCCGTACAGCGGGTCAGGCTTCGTTGCGGGCGCAGCTCTCTAGCCCGCCGACACGACCCGTTCCGTCCGGAGTGACGCCCGTCTTCCTGGTAAGGGCGTCGCGCTCCGGACTGGCGCCATGGCTCTACGCTGGCGAAGATGTGCATCGACGCCGAGGCCGTCGGTCGAAAGGCGCTCACCCTCTCGTTTCGGGACCGAGCCGAAGTCGCCGCCGAACTCCTCGCGAGCCTCGACGAGCCCGCCATGGCCGACCCCGACGCAGTGCGAACTGCCTGGGCCGGTGAGCTAGAGCGCCGGGCGCGCCGAGCCCTGTCGGGCGAGGACGCCGGGGAGGAATGGCCAGCGCTGCGAGATCGACTTCGCGACGAACTCGCTCATTGAGCCTGTCCGTCCGATTCTCGGCGGAGGCCGCTTGCAAGCTCGATGCGGCGGCTTGGTAGGACGACCAGCTGCCTCAGAGCGACCTTCCTCGACGCGGTCGATGCGATGATCGCCAAGCTCGCCGACTGGCCACGATCGGGCGTCCCGATCGACGGGCTCACTCCTGATCTGGAGGTGCGCGGCGCGCCTGTTCGCCTGTTTGCCCTATCACCTCGCTTACCTGGCCGCTGACCTTCACGTGCGCGTGCTCGCCGTCGCCCATGATCACCGTCTGCCCCGCTACTGGGCCCACCCGGGCCACGGCGGAATCGCCGGCGTGACTGCGCCGAGCGACAGGAGGACCATCTCGGCACCATCAGCCGGCGG
This sequence comes from Acidimicrobiia bacterium, assembly GCA_023265045.1. Taxonomy (GTDB): domain Bacteria; phylum Actinomycetota; class Acidimicrobiia; order Acidimicrobiales; family AC-14; genus JAHFUQ01. The sequence goes on along the minus strand of JAHFUQ010000004.1, from coordinate 54,017 downwards.
GTCCGGCTCCATCATCCGCTACCGGCCCCGACTCGGAGCCCAGAATGTGCGGGTGTCGTCCCGCGTCTGCATCGGGTGAACGGAAGTCCGGCACTACGACGCCATGTCGCGAGCGCCGGTCGGTCGCGCCCATTAGAAGGCTGATGGCGCCACTCACGCCCTGGGTCCGATCGCGCCTCGCCACGTCGTCGGCCGCGCGCGCCGGCACGGATAGGGCTGGATCGGACGACCTTCCGGCACGCTCGGAGTCCGCTGAGAGTCCGCATTGCATCGCTGCGTTGGTGGCTACAGTGCGCTACAACGTGCTGATGAAACCGCCGCTGACCTGCGATGACGCGCGAAAGGCCAGGTCGCCGAATGGGTGATCTCTGCTTTGCAAGCAGGGGGTCGCCGGTTCGAGTCCGGTCGTCTCCACCGCAAAAGTCCTGGTCAGCAGCGAAATGACTCTCGCGGACCTCAAGTGAACTTTAGGTCTGAGTCCGCATCGAGTCCGCACGACGAGCCCTCCAAGGATCCGGTTCTGACCCCCTACCAGTGGCATTTGTGTCCCAGGTGTGACGAAAGGGCCTGGGGCTTTCTCAACGGACCCCCGGGAGCGAATCATCGACAAGGGAATTCTGTGATCGCCCGGAGGGGTCCGCCGCCGTGTCGAGGCGCGTTCGACAGGGCACGAAATACGCCGGGTGAGCAGGCCGCTGGCCTGCCCGTTGCCCCGCGATGTTGCCGTTCGAGAACCGCTCCTTCAGTCAACGGTTCCCCTCGGAACGACCCACTCCGTTGCCTGAGCGGTGACCTGAGTGATGTAGTCGAAGTCTGCGTCGTAGTGGAGCACCGTTCGCGCCGTCGCTTCCCCGGCAGCCGCGATGAGTAGGTCTGGGACCTTCCTGCCCTTGAGGCCGCGGGCGGCGAGGAGTCGCTGAACTTGTCGTGCCCGAGCGAAATGCGCCGGGCCTATCTCGACGTGCCCGAAAGCGTCAACCGCAGCCATCAGCGCGTCCCCTTGCTCGCCGGACTGGGCGGAGAAGCCGATCTCGAGATCCGTCATCGCCGTGCGAGCGAGCCCGGCGGCGTCGAGCGACTCAACCCGCGCCCGCACAGCAGGATCGCGGAGTCGGGTCAGGACGCTCGTGTCGAGCAGGTAGGTCATCGCCAGGCGTTGGAACGCTCGTCGAGTTCGACCCTGGCGAGGACGTCGAGGGCGTGGTCAAGCTCCGAGCGTCGTTCCCCGGCCGCGTGGCGGAGGGCCGAGTTCACCGTGTCTTTTATGGTCTGGGTGCGGAGCCGAGCACGTGCCGCGGCTAGTGCCTCGTCATCGAGGTCGACCAGTCGTTTTGTCATAGCCAAGAGTATATACGGTCGTGCGAGCAATATATATGGTTGCCCGCATTGCGCCCGGCAACGGGCGAGCGAACCGCCGGCTTTGCCGGCGTTCGCTCACCGCTTTTGGGCTTACTGGGCTCCCTGGGACCTCGGGCGCGTCGTCCGGCGCTTTGTGTGCAGGAGGTTGGCCCCTCCTGCCGCCGTTTCCTCCGCGCGGCAGAGGCGACGGTCGCCGTGGCCCAGCAGCCGCGCTCATCGAGCCGAGCTCATGGCCGCTCGTCTGATGGTCCGAGGAGCGCCAGCCGCTGAAGGACTCTGTCCGCAAACGCCGGCACTTGGGCCTTTCCAAACGAACCCCCCGCCGTCCACGCCTCGTCGTACCCGAACGGGCCGAGTGCCGCTCGACACGCGGCCTCGGCGGAGGAGAGCAGGATGGCGTCCGACCCCCACGGCGGATGCTCGTCGTACCGGGCCAACGCTCCGAGCAGCGTGGTCGCCTCGGCGTGAAGACCTCTGCGGGCCAGCAGAACGGCCAGGCTTCGAAGGGTGATCCATTGCTGGGCCCACCGCCCGGCACGGAGCCACAGTGACACGAGCACGCGGAAGTGCTCGACGGCCTGGGGTCCGCCGTCGCGGGCCGCGGCAGTCGCAAGAGAGAGTCGAGCGAGACCGGCGATGAACTCTGCGTCGACGGATTCGGCGTCGCTCACCGCCGCCTGCAACTGCCGCCGTGCCTCAGCGGGATCACGGTCGGCGAGAACCTCGGCGAGCACGTATCGGGCGAACGCTCGCGCGCTGGGCGACCCAGTTCGTTCGGCAGACTCCAACGCCTGGAGCGCCGGGCCCACCTGATCGTCTGGGTGACCCTGGTAGGACCGGGCGAGGGCAGCCGTCGACTGCATCCACGCCGCCAGCGCCGCTTCCCCGTGGAAGACGAAGCCCGCGTGGGCGGCTTCGTACAAGCCTGCTGCCCGTCCCGGGTCCCCAGCAATCAGGGCAGCGTCGCCGGCCGCCGCCGAGCAGAACCGGTCGGCGCCTGGCGCCAGGTTTCGGAGCTCCACGCCCCGCGCGATCAGCGCCTCAGCGCCCGTCGTGTCTCCGGCGTGGACGGCGGCGTCGGCCCCGAGCCCAAGCATCTCGACCAGAAGTGGGCTTGGAGCCACCTGCGGCCATTGGCCGCCCACGGCCGCCAGTACTCCCGAGAGCAGCTCCCCCAGGTCCCCTCGTGCTCTAGGGAACACGACCAGGTACGACGCTGACGCGAGGCGCATGCACAGGTCGATCCGGCCTCGATCCATGAGCCGCTGGTATGCGGCGTGGACGTTGGCCCGAGCATCGTCGAACCGGGCGACCCAAGCCGGTTCCGCGGGTCCGAAGACGCCCTGCCTGGCCAGCTCGGTCTCGACGACGATGGCCGCGGCGTAGCGATCGGCCACGGAGTCGTAGTCGGGAGCGGCGCCGAGGTGTTCGAGCGCGTAGAGACGGACGAGTTCGAGTAGGCGGTAGCGCGTCCCGTACGGCCGGTCCTCTCTCACTACGAGTGATCGGTCGATGAGCTCCTCCAAGAGACCTTCGAACCGCGCAGGCTCCACGACGTCGCCGCAGACGAGCGTGACCGGCTCGAGCGTGAAGCCGTCGAGGAACAAGCCCAAGCGATCGAACACCCTCTTCGCAGTGGGATCGAGAAGCTCGTATGACCAGTCGAGCACGTCTCGCAAGCGGCGGTGTCGAGGTTCTGCCCTCTTCGGGCCAGCCAGGTCAAGTGGCCGCAGCGAGCGATGCCGCAGCTCAAGGAGAGAGCGGTACCGGAGCTGAGCGACGGCGAGCTCTATGGCGATGGGCAGACCGTCCAGGCGGCGGCAGATGTCGGCGACAACAGGCATCGTTTCCTCGCTGAGTGACCACTCGGGTCGCAGGGCAGCGGCACGATCAGCGAAGAGCGCGACGGCGGGATTCTCGGCGTCAGCCTCCACCTTGAGCGGGTCCACCCGGTGGACCGCCTCCCCAGAGATGCCCAGCGGCTCACGGCTTGTGACGAGTATCCGGCAGGAAGTCCGCGCCGCGACCGTCACCACCAGCTTCGCCGTGGCGTGCACCACGTGCTCGGCGTTGTCGAGTACGAGCAGGAGGTCGCGGGCGATCAGGGACTCAGTGATGCGCTCAAGCCAGTCCTCCTGCGCCTCACGATCGATCCGCAGGGAGTGAGCAACCACGGTCGCCACTTCGTCGCCGACGGTCGCGCCGCTCAGGGGCACGACGACGGCGCCATGCTCGAAGCGGCGACGGATACGGTCGACGACGACCATGGCCAGCGTCGTCTTGCCGACTCCACCCGGACCCACGAGGGTGACGACCCTCGCGTCGCGCAGCCGCTCGTCGACGCGCTCAGCGTCGAGGGCCCGACCGAAGACGGGAAGCATCGGGCCAGCGTGGGTGAACGTATCCGGTGCACGTGTGCCGCTCTGGGTTTCGAGAATCCTCTCCTCCAGTCGCAGGGCAGCGGGCGGCGGATCGATTCCGAGCTCCACGGTGAGGCATCTCCGCAGGTCGTTCAGAGTGCGGAGTGCCTCCCCTCGCCGGCCCATCTCGAGGAGGCCCTCGGCCAGAACGGTCCGAGCGTGCTCGCGTAGTGGATGTTCGGCACAAAAACGTTCCAGGAGGGCCACGGCAGGGCCGGGTCGCCCTCCTCCGACCAGCGCCGCGCCAAGGCCCTCCTGCGCGAGGAGTCTCAGTTCCTCCAATCGGGACGACTCGGCGCGTGCGTCGTCTACGTCGAGATCCTCGTACGCGGAGCCACGCCAGAGGGCCAGGGCGCGCTCGAAGTGGTTCACCTGCCGCTCCGCATCGGGCTCGCTTCGGGCGAGCGCCACCCGACCTCCGAAGTCGGCGATGTCGAGGAGCACCTCCTCGCAGAGCCCGTATCCGGAAGGCATGGTGACAATGGCGGGGACAGCTGCGCCGATGCTGCCTCGGAGCCGGCTGATCTGGTTCTGCAGGGCGGCCGAAGGATCGGCGGGAAGCCGGTCGCCCCAGATCGCCTCGACAAGCCGATCCGTGGACACAGCGTTCGGTTGATGCAGGGCCAGGCAGGCGATAAGGCGCCGTTGTCGCAGACTGCGAAGCGCCACGGCCCGCTGGCCGACGTGGACCTGTGTCGGCCCGAGCACCGAGATGCGAACGATGGTGCTCACCTGACAGTGATCTGGGGGAGAGGTGACAGCGGTCCCTGCGATCGTGCGTCCATGGGCTTTGGCAAGGAGGACAGCATGACCACATCCGAGGCTACGACGACGTCCGAGGACGTGATGGAGTGGGACGGCCTACAGACCTGGTACCGGATCGTCGGTGACCTGCGCAGTGGTCCCGCGCCCCTCGTGATCTGCCACGGAGGTCCAGGCGCCACCCACGACTACCTGACGTCGGTGTCGACGCTCGCCGAATCCGGCCGGGCCTGCGTGCTCTACGACCAGGTCGGGAACGGACGCTCGACCCACCGGCCGGATGCGCCGAGAGAGTTCTGGACCATCGAGCTCTTCTTGCGAGAGCTGGACATGCTCCTTCGCCACCTGGCGATCGACGGCGCTTACCACCTTCTGGGTCAGTCGTGGGGTGGGATGCTCGCCATGGAGCACGCACTCCGCCATCCGGCGGGTCTGCGCTCGATCGTGGTCGCCGATGCTCCTGCCTCGACCGCCCTGTGGATGGCGGAGGCGGCGCGGCTCATGTCGGAGCTCCCGTCGGAGGTCCGGGCGGTCCTCGATGGCGCCCATGCCAGCGGGACCACCGACACCCCGGAGTACCAGGAGGCTTCGCAGGCCTACTACCGCCGGCACGTGTGCCGGCTGGATCCGCCGCCCGCCGAGGTCCAGCGCACCTTCGCTGCCCTCCATGCGGATCCGACCGTCTACAGCACGATGGCCGGCAGCAGCGAGTTCAACGCCACTGGAACGCTCAGGGATTGGGACATCACAGGTCGCCTCGGCGAGATCGACGTGCCGACCCTGGTCCTCTCAGGGCGCTACGACGAGGCGACGCCTCGCGTCGTCCAGCCGATCGCCGACGGCATCGCCGGAGCGGAGTGGGTCGTGTTCGAAGAGTCGAGTCATATGCCCCATGTCGAGGAGGCCGAGCGCTACCTGCAGACCGTGGAGCGCTTCCTACATGCAGCTGATGCCTCCGGCCCGTGAGCTGCCCGGCTTCTTGGTGACCGCGCCCGGACCCGCGCTGGTTGGCATGAACTTGAGCGACCTACGACAGCGCGGGTCCTGCCGGACCCGCAGGGGAGGCGCTGCCGGCCTGCCCCTCGCGCGCTCGCTACTCGCGGCCGCATTCCCGGCCAGTCCGTACCTGGGACGCCAGCCCTCCGCCGCCGTCCGGGCATCGCGCTCGGCCGAGGTCACCGGGTCCTACGCATGTCGCGCCGTCGCCGCCGTCGCGCCCATTAGACGGCTGATGGCTGAGACACGCCGCCGGTCTGCTCGCGCCTCGACTGCGTCGACAGCGCGGCGCGAGGGCTCAGCCGCCGCCGTTCCGCGTCGGGCGACCGCTCGAACGCACCGCCCCGAGTCCGCTGAGAGTCCGCATCCCATCGCTCTTCAGGTGGCTACAGTGCGCTATATCGAGCCGATCAAACCGCCGCTGACCTGCGATGACGCGCCAGTGAGCCACTCGATGTCCTCGGCCGTGCCGGTGCTCACGGCGGCGGCCACAAGGGCGCTGACCCGCTCCGGGTGCCTCTCGGCATACGCGATCCCGAGCACAGAGCCCCAGGAGGCCCCGAACACCGCCCACCGATCGAGACCGAGCTGTTCGCGAAGCAGTTCGATGTCGGCGACGTGGTGGTCAAGGTTGACCGATGGGAAGTCGAAGTCATGCTCCGATGCGGCAGGACGGCTCCGGCCCGCGCCTCGTTGGTCGAAAAGGATGCCGCGATGCCGGCCCGGATCGAAGCTTCGGCGGGAACCAGCCGTGCATCCCGACCCAGGACCGCCGTGGAGGTAGAGGACCGGTGAGCCGTCGGCCTTGCCGACTTCCTCGAAGTACAGGGCGTGCCCCTGCCCGACCGCCAGGCTGCCACGATGGAATGGTTCCCATGCGGAGTCGTCCACGTCGACAGCCTGGCAGCGCCACGGACGGCCCGCGACGTTCGTACTGCCGCGGGGTCGGTGCGCCTGGCACCCGTCGTTCGGTTGCGCACTTAGCTTGGACCAGCTCGGCGGAAGAACTGTTTGCCAAGACGTCGAGCGCGATAGACCGTGGCATGCGTAGTGATCCAATCGTGATCTCGACGTACGACGCGGCGTGGCCACGTTCCTTCGAGAATCAGCGCGATCGGATCGAACCGGTGCTCCGCCCATGGCTGGCGCGCCCGATCGAGCACATCGGCAGCACATCGATCCCTGGATTGGCCGCCAAATCCATCATCGACATGGTCGCCGTTGTGCACACGACGGATCGCCTGGAGGACGTCGTCGACCCTTTGCGGCGTCGGTGATCGTCGCGGCCCTGAGCCGTCTTGCCTCACGCCGGTTGTGGCCGCGGGCCGCGGCATGGGCGATCGCGAGCGCCGCCGTCGCGCTCGCCGGCGCAACTATCGGGGCGCTCGTATTGTTGGCGTGCCCGTTGCCGGCGCAGGTCCCCTTCGTTGCGGAACTGGGCCGGTGGCGACCGGGCACCGTGGCGTCGCATTCGCCGACGCCCGTTTGGGTGTCGCTCGTCGCGCTCGCGTTGCTGCTGCTGATCGCGTGGCGAGCGGTTCGCGAACTCAAGGCGCTTGCCGCGGAGCGCCTCGACGCCGCGCAGCTGCGACGTGCGATCGGAGGGCGGTTCAACGACGCGGTCGTCATCGTCGACGACCCGGTCCCGGCGGCTTACGCCGTCGGGGGCATCCTGACCCGCAGGGGCGCCGTCGTGATCACCGCGTCCCTGCTCCAAGTCCTCGATGCGGACGAGAGGGCCGCGGTCATCGCGCACGAGCGCGCCCACGTGCGTCAGTGCCACTCGATGTTCATCACGACGTAAGACTGGCCGCCGCGCTGAACCCCGCGCTGATCGGCATGGTCCGCGACACCCGCTTCGCCCTGGAACGCTGGGCCGACGAAGACGCGGCCAGCAGGACAGGCCGACCGGTTCTCGCGACCGCACTGGCCAAGGCGGCGCTCGGCGTGCTCGGCGGAGCCAACGTCGCGGCCGGAGCACCGACGCTCCTGTTCCACGGTCACGGGGTGACCGACCGGGTGGCGGCGTTGCTCGTCGAGCCAAACCGGCGGACGCGACCCGCATGGGTTCTCGTCGCGATCTCGTTCGCAGCCGCACTCGCCTTCGCGTGGGCGGCCCACGACACCGAGCGGTTCTTCGAAGCTGCCCGTGTGTGGTCACACCGATGATCCGCCTTCTCGCGATCGCGCTCGCGGTAATCGTCACCTCGTGGGGGGTACTCATCCTGCTGGCGCGCCGCCTGCCGCCCGGCACCGCCAAGGACCTCGCGACCGTGCTCCCTGCGTGCGCCACGACCGTGCGCCGGCTTCGAAAGGATCCGCGCGTACCCCGACGCCCGAAGCTGGCCGTCGGCGTGGCCGGTCTCTGGGTCGTGTCGCCTATCGACTTGATCCCCGAGTTCCTCCCCGTCATCGGACCGCTCGACGATGTTGTCGTCGTCGCCCTCGCCCTTCGATACGCGGCCCGCGGCGTCCCCCGCGAGGTTCTGTTCGAAGCCTGGCCCGCCGAGCCTCGACTACTCGAGCGGCTCGTGCCTGGGCCCGCGTAGAAGGACGCCCGGGCCCAATCGTTCGAGGCGCGCCCTCACTCCGTGAGGCGGCGGCCACTGGGCCTTTCCTTGAGCGCGCCGCAGATGCGCTCCGGCGGGCAGCGATCACGCGTGCGGCCTTTCCGTGCCGAAGTCGACCGCTCTGAGTCGTCCTTCTTCACGATGGTGGTTCCGTTGTCCGTCGGTGTACTTGGCGGTACGCCCGACCTTCCATCCGGCGCTCAGGCGGTGGACCCACCCAATCCCACGATCACCGACGCAAACCTCCCGTCTGCCGCGCGGCAGCAGGAGTCGATGCACGGGGCGCGCCGTTCGATTGCGGCCAGTTCAATCGCGAAGGCGGTTCGGCATCAAGGGGGGAGACGACGCAGTCGCCATGTTCCTGGCGCACTGCCAACCGCCGCCTACTGGCGTGCGCCCCCGCCTGTTCTCATCTCGAACCAGAGGACCACAACCATGACCACCAAGGTCGACGAGATCGGACCGGGGATCTACCGCCTGTCGACCCTCGCACCCGACATCGGCCCCACCGGGTTCACGTTCAACCAGTTCCTCATCGACGACGATGAGCCATTGCTCTTTCACACCGGTCACCGCTCGATGTTCCCGACAATCGTCGAGGCCATCGAGCGGGTCATGCCGATCGAACTTCTGCGCTGGATCACCTTCGGCCACGTGGAATCCGACGAGTGCGGCGCCATGAACCGGTTCCTGGCCGTCGCCCCCCGGTCACAGGTGGCCCACGGAGGGCTCGGGTGCAGCGTGTCGCACAACCACATGGCCGACCGGCTGCCCCGCCCGATGCTTGACGGGGAGATCATTGAGCTCGGCGCCAGGCGGGTCCGCCACATCGACACACCCCACGTGCCCCACGGTTGGGAGGCCAGGGTTTGTTCGAGGAGACGACGGGCACGCTCCTGTGCGGCGACCTGTTCACCCAGCTGGGCGACGGTCCGGCGCTGACCGACACCGACATCCTCGGCCCGACCGCCCAGGCCGAGGACGTATTCGCCTACAGCTGCCTGGCGCCGAGCACCCCGGCCACGATCGAGCGGCTCGCCGCGCTGCAGCCCGCGACCCTGGCGGTGATGCACGGCTCATCGTTCAATGGCGACTGCGCTGCCGCCCTGAACGACCTGGCCGGCGCGTACCGCGCCCGTATTGCCGTCGCAGTCATCAACTGACCTGTCAGCATCCGAGAGCAAGGACCATCCGATGGCCACCCGTCCCCGGCCCCCAACTGCCCCACATCGCCCTCACCGTTACCGATGTCGACGCCAGTGACTCCTGGTACCAGGAGGTGTTCGGCATCCGATTCCAGATAGACGTGCCCCACCACGGCGGGGTCGGCAAGCTTTTGTCGGACGAGTCCCATGAGCTCATGATCGTCCTCCACCACCACGACGCCAACGACGGTGACCTCTTCGATGAAGTGGTGGCCGGACTCGATCACGCCCGGTTCCTCGTGCCGAGCCGGGCCGACCTCGAAGCGTGGCAGGCACACCTCGAGCCATCGGTGTGGTCCGGTCCCCGACGGCTGACAAGCCGTCGACCCAGTCGTCCATCTCGGACGAGAACTTCGGATCGGTGCTGGTGTTCCACGATCCAGACAACATCCAGCTCGAGGTGTTCTGCCCCCCGGGGTGCTTGAACTGCTCCCATCTCACCAACCCTCGGCTGGCGCCTGGCACCATCTCCGCGTGGACTTGGTCACTTCGAGCACACCGTCGACGAGGCCCATGTTGACGCTGGCGGCGGCGAGCCGAGGAAGCCACCTTCCAACCTCCCGCCACCAATCAACAGACTGGAAATCACAGTCTGCGAGATCCCTCGCCGTGTCGAGAGCGGCGTTGAACGTGGAAATAACGCTTGAGGCGTTGACAGCCCGCTCGAGGCCAATCGGCCGCTCTGCAGGGCACCGAGATCAGAGCCCTGTTCGGACATTGCTTTAGCGCGGAAGAAGTCGCGATTTGGTTGGACAAGACGCCAGAAGCGAGCTTGCGAAAGTCTCCGGACCATACCGGGACAGGACGGCGCGACAGCCTGATAGTATCGACCACAGAATCCCGACTTGGTGGGGACGCCTTTTTAGGCCGACGCCTCTTCTGAGCCCGTCCAGAGGAGGCCCCATGGCTGAACGATCAGCTCCGCCCCGCCGTCAGTGTGGCCGATGCCGCTTGCGGTTCGACGGAGACCCTACCGTCGATCAGCTCCAACCCCAGTGGTGGCTGTGCCCGCCCTGCCGACTCGCCCTGCTTCCGAACCGGTCGCAACGGGCCGGCGCCGATGCTGATCTGGCGCCGGCTGAGCACTGAGCGCGTGCTCACTTCTTCGGCGCCGCCGATGCACGCCCAGGCCGTGTGGCAGCGGGCCTTCCAGCTCGCGGTTTCTTTCGAGCAGGACGACGTGTTTGCTGTGGTTTTCGACGTGTTACGCACCGCCCGTCACGAGTCGGCGACGCTACGGGACGCCCTGCTGCTCGGGCGGCGGCGGGTCGCCGACCATCCCGTCGACCTGGTTGCACGTCGGGCGTGCGCCTTCCTCGAACGAACGATCGCGTTCATCGGCGGCGACGGTTCCACAGGGGCCCCCAGCCGACCCGAGCACCGCATGGCAAAGCCCGCCTGACCGACAGTTCATACTGCGCACAGCGAACCTTGGCATCGCGGACCGACAGGACCGCGCGCCACACCTTGTCAAACTGCCGGGGCCTCCAAGGTGCCCGGCCTACTAACGGGGCCCCTTTCCGCCTTCAGCCAGCGCCAGCGACCATTGCCACGTGACTGATCGAGCCCTCCGCCGTCCGGGCCTCCGAACAGGCGCCTTCCAATGCGGCGAGAAGATGCTGTCGGCTCGCAGGCTTTGCCAGGCACGTGTTCGCTCCGGCCACCAACGCGTCGCGCACGGTGGCGGGGTCGAGATCGAACGAGCACACGACGATGCCGAGCCCGGGAAATGCCTGCCGGAGGTCCAGCACGGTCCGCAGGCCCTCGGCCACGGGCATCCGGATGTCAACCACCACGGCGTCTGGGTGGTGTTGACCGACGGCGAGGAGCGCAGATGCCCGGCTGTGTGCGTCCGCCACTACCGACGCACGGACCCCGTCTCCACCGACAACTTGGTGCATAATGTCCCGGCGGGCATCACGGTCATCCACTAGGACGACCCACAGTGGCGACGACGGGATCGGGTCTTCAGGACGACGCATGTCGGACCTCATATCGGCGGGAGTGCGCAGGAGTGAATCCTGTCGCCTCTCCACAAACCTAGCAGTTATCCTGGGGAATCGGGCACCTTCGAAGTGGTCGCATGGCCAAGTGGACAGGGCGCCGGCACGCGTCCCCGAGCGGCGCTGGGTACCCACGTCGAGCTCAGCCGAAATGAGCCTTAATGCGGGTGTGAGCGAGCGGCGAGCCCAGCTCTCGCCGAGGGGCCTCGCATTTCGATACACGCTCCAGCAGCCGGTGTCGCTCGTGGAGCCCATGCGGTACCAACACGTCGAACGCTGGGACGTTTCCGTGCAGGTCGATGATCCGCAACACGAACAGAATGGGCGCACGATCGGCGACGCGCGGGTGATCGTTCTCAACCTGGAGCCGGGCAGGGACATCGGCGACCTGGTTGACCGGGTTTCGGGCGAGTGGCATGAGGGAGTGAGGACCGGAGCTGCGGGGCCGGTCGCGCCAGGGCAGGCGCCAACCGAGGAATCAGGACGGGGCGGGGTGCAACACCTCCTCGTGCTCGACCGGGTGTGGGTCGAGGGTGAGTATCGCGGGCACGGCCTGGGACCGGTGATCGCCGCGGTCGTGATCGACCGGCTCTCGCGGGGTTGTGGCATGGCCGCGTGCTACCCGGCCCCCTTCGAGGGGGAGTGTCGGCCGGAGGACCGCCCCCGGGAAGTGGCAGCTCTGAGTCGCATCTGGGCGACGGTGGGCTTCAGCCACTGGCGCGACGGCGTCTGGATGCTCGATCTCGAAGGACCCACAGCCGGTCTGGATCTCGCTCGGCTGCTAGGGAAGGGGCGGTCGGCTCTCGACCCCGACCCCGGGTCCCCGCTGGCCGCCGACGCCGACCGGGGACCGCAGGGGGACCCAACATTCGCCGGCAAGGGTCCGCGCGTGGAGTCCGGCGGAACGACCGGCGAGATGCGGCCCGCGGGCATCAGCCTTAAAAGGGGCTCATCCCTGCCGCAGAGTGACGACGCCGAGCCGCTCGGGCCATCTGGGCGCGCTTCTTAACCTCGAACTGGTCGCGGCGCTGATCCATCGCACTCATCGGCGCCAAGCCGTCCCCGGCGATGTCCAAGTGCATGCCCATCTGCTGCTGGCCGGCGACCGTAGGCCAGACGGGTGGCACGAACGGCTCCTCTCGCTGGAACTCCAGCTTGTGCTCCCCGGTAGGTACTCGTAGGAGTGCTCCAGGATCAAGGTGCCGATGCGTCATCGGCCGCGCCCGGCGTCAGGCCAAGACGGATCAAGCCGGGTCCGCTGGACTGCGGCCTGCGGCGAGGCGGCGGGCGTCGGCGACCATCGCCACCATGGCCTTGCGGACCTGGCCGGAGTCGGTGCACGGCATAGGAAACCCGAGACGAACGGCGGCCCGTCCCGATGGACCGGTGGCGATCATGTCGAACCCGTAGCGGTCGACGCCCGACATGACGGCGGACTGGGTGTCGGGCCGTTCCGCCAGGTGGCGGCAGAGGAGGACTTGGGCTTCGCCGTGGTTGGCGTTCATGTGCTCGATGATCCCGGCGGCGGCCGCGGCGAGAGGATCGGCCTCAGCGGCGGCGTAAGCGTCGACGTCGACCCAGCTCATCCGCCCGTAGCCGCCCACGTAGCGGACGCTCCCGACGTCCAGCCGGAAAAAGGCGAAGTCGCCGAAGTCGATGTAATAGGCCGACGTCGGGTTGGCCGCGAGGTAGCGGTCCCGCACCTCGACCCGCTCCGAGTCGCCGACCTCATGGAGGTCGCCGAGGAGGGTGACGCGGCCCGATGCCAGCGGGTCGGCCCCGTCGGGCACCGGCTCGGTCACCAGCAGGCTCGACCGTGGGTCGCGGAGGACGTTCTGGGTGTGCTCGGCCATGCGGCTGACGAACAGGAGGGGATTGCCACGGTCGTCGAGGGCGTAGCTGGCGACGGAGCCGAACGGGTGCCCGGCGGGGTCGGCGGCGAGAGTGCTCAGCGCCCCGCGGCTCTTCGAGGCGACCAGCGTGCGGCAGCGCTCGGCGTGGGACGGTGCGGACGGCGGTGCGCCGCCGCCGCTCGCGCTCGAGGACGTGTCGCTGTCGGCGTCTTCGCTGATCTCGTCGGGAAGCTGGTGGCGTGCCGGTCGTTGGGCCATAGGTGTCACGCTACGGCCACGCCCGGCTGATGACGGTGAACGCGCCCGTTGCGGCTCCGATCCTGACCACGACGTTGGCGGCGTCCACGCCGCGCGCGGCCTAGACGGGCGCCGTTGCCCAGCGACCGGCTCCCCGGCCCCGTCGGGCCTGTCGTCTTGACGACGCGCGCTGAGCCAGCGTCCTCACCGTGGTGACTCGCGATCTCGCGCCAAGTGATCGAGACGCGAGAGAGGAGTCCGTAGTGGACACATCGACTTGGATCGAGCTGCGGCGGCGCCTGGGAGGAGCCGCGCTCGTCGCGGCCCCGCTCGTGGTGCTGGCCGCAGCGATGCTGAATCCCAAGGAGGTCACCGACGCCAAGCGCCAGATCGACATCGTGGCCGGCGGCCTGAGCCGGTGGTACCTGGCGCACCTGCTCTAAATCGTCGGCTTCCTTCTGTTCGTGCCCGCGGTCCTGGCCCTCGGCCGTCGCCTACACGACGAGGCTCCCGCCCTGGATCTGTGGGGCACGGCGCAGAGCGTCGTAGGGCTCGTGGCCTCGACCGGGTTGGTCGCGGTGGAGGGGTTCGGAGCATGGCAGCTAGCCCAAGCCGGCGACCGGGCGGGCGCGGCCGAGACGTTTGACCGCTTGGCGCACAGCGCGGGAGTCCCCGTGCCGTTCGCCATTCTGGGACTCGCCCTGCCGGCGGGGCTCCTCGTGCCTGCCATCGGGCTGGGCCGCACTGGCGCTGTCGCGGGGTGGACAGCCTGGGCCCTCGCCGCCGGCGCGGTGCTCCTGGCCGCCGGCCTTGTGTCGGTCGTCAAGCCCGTCCTTGTCGTGGGCATCGTCTGCCTGGTCGCAGCCATGGGAGCGATCGGCGTGGGCGACCTTGGGAGCGGCCCCCGAGAGCCGGCGCGACCGTTCGGCGGCCGCACGCGGGTCCCGTCCGGCATGGCGAGCTGAGGAGGGGCACGATGCCAGCCGAGTCGATCGTCATCCGGGCCACACCCGAGCAGGTGTGGTCGATGGTCTCCGATGTCACCCGCATCGGCGAGTGGAGCCCAGAGGCGGTGGGCGCTGAGTGGCTCGACGGGGCGAGCGCGCCTGTGGTCGGGGCCCGCTTCAAGGGCCGCAGCAAGCGGAAGGGCTCGTGGGCCACGACATGCACCGTCAGCGCTGCGAGCAGGCCTCGGGAGTTCGCCTTCGTGGTGGGCAAAGGTGAAACAGCGTGGAGCTACGAGCTCGAGGCTCAGGATGTCGGGTGCGAGCTCCGAGAGTCCTTCGAGATCCTGAAGGCGCCGGGAGCGGTTGGGCGGTTCATGACCAAGCTCGGCACCGGTGTCCGGTGGTCGGAGCGCGAGCACGACCTGGTCCTCGGGATGCAAAAGACGCTGTGCCGACTGAAGGCGGCCGCCGAGGGGTGACCCTTCCAGGGCGCGAGCCGGCGGCGGGGGGCCGTACGCTGGCCCGCGGCATGGGAGCAGGGGCGGCCGCGTTTGTCGGCCGGGACGTGGAACGCCGCGAGCTCGAGGCTGCGCTGGCCGAGGCGCAGTCGGCGCAGGGCGGGCTGGTAGTGCTGACCGGCGCCGCCGGGATCGGCAAGACCCGCCTGGCCGACGAGGTTACCAGCGCGGCCCGCCGCGCTTTCGAGGTGGTGTGGGCAACGTGTGGGGCCGGCGGGCGCCATGCCGGCGTTCTGGCCCTGGCGGCATGTCCTCGGCGAGCTGCCAAGGCGCCGGCCGGGTTTGAGCGCCCGCTGGCCGGCTGCGAATCGGCTGCGTCTGGGGACCCAGGGGGACGGGGCGGCTCGGGTCGACCCCGATCAGGCGCGGGCCGAACTGTTCGAGGAGGTCGCCGCCTTCCTGGCCTCAGATGCTGCGTACGCCCAGCGCGCCGCGCCCGGGCTCCGCCTGACCACGGGCTGACTCAGCGGTCGCCCGCGTTGGTCCTCCGGCGACGCCCGGCACGGACGTCTCGGAGCGGGATCGTCATCCGGTTGCGACCCACGCCCGCCTGCGAGGATGATGCGCACGCAAACCGCGCCAGCCCTCGGCTGCGGATCCCACCAGGGGGAACCGACATGTGGCGAAGCATCTCCCGCCCGGCGACGCTCATGGCCCTCGCCGCGCTCGTTTTGTTGGCCGGGTGTGGCAGCGGCGACCAGACCACGTCGGCCGGCGCGCTCGCGACCACGCCGACGACGACGGCCACAGCGACCACAACGACACCGGCTCCGACCACCACGGCCGCGGCCCGCTGCGCCAGTGCGGCTTTCTCCTCCAATCCCGAGGACCTCGCGAGCGACGTCAGGAGCACTGGCCTCGGCTGCCCGGAGGCCGAGGCCCTCGTCCGCAAGGTCGGGCTCCAAATGAACTCGAGCGACGGCCCGTCGCGGGTGGAGACGGACGGGTTCGCCTGCATCCGGACGAGCCTCCGCAGCGGCGACCACGGCCCCCCGTTGGGCACCGTCGAATGCGCCCGCGGCGGAACCACGGTCACCTTCGTGCGCGCCTTCGTGGCCTGAACGTCGCCCGGACGCCGTGGGGCGGATGAGCAACACCCTCGAGCTTGTCCGAGAGGTTGTCCTGGACCCACGGCTGTCCGGCTTCGCCGTCGCCGTGTTTGGCGGATGGGCCGAGGAACTCCTCGCCGTCATACCGCCACGGCATCATGCGGACATCGACCTGCTGATATTCGACGCGGATACCAACCGGCTCGATGCGTTCCTCGCTCAGCAATCCGAGATCGTCGACAAGCGGCTTTCGCACAAGCGCGCATTCACCACGCACGGAGTCATGGTCGAGCTGTTCCTCGTCGTCGGCGATACGACCACCTTCTGGGATCGCCTCTTGTACCGCTGGCCCGAGGCCGAACCGATCGAGGTTGACGGTCTCCCCGTCGCGCCGCGCGACTACCTGGCGGCGTACAGACGGGACTACGCCACCATCCGTGCCGCCACCACGTGCTAACAGCCGCGCGGCATCGCACGCCGAGAGCTCAACAAGCGATGGATCCGACCGGGGTCCGCAGAGGAAACGGCGAGCGGGTGCCGGAGGCGGAACGGCGACCGGCGCGTCCTCGAAAGGCAGGCCGCCGACTGGGTGTCCGGCGCCGCCGAGGTCACCTCGATACTGGTGACGTGTCCTACCGCGACCAGGTTCGCGCCGACGAGCGCCAGAGGCCGCCTGCGGGATCAGTGCGGTCGCGTTCTTCGTCGACGACCGCGCCTTGCGGCGTGTCGGGCGCGCAACCCGCCAACGTGCCCGCGCGAGGGTGCCGGACCTCGCCTGGCGGCCAGTCACGAATCGCACCTGCGATGACCGGCGTGGGGCGGGCCGGGTGTGGCGGGACGGGCTGCGCCGCCTGAGGGGCCGGCGAAGCCGCTAACCGGGTGACCGGAGGGCGGCGACCACCTCCAGGCGGACCCGGAAATCAGGGTCCTCGCTGCACGCGGCGATGGCGGCGCGACTCGGGCCCGCCCCCAGCTCGGCCAGCCCCCGTAGGGCCTTCCAGCGGACCCAGGCGTCGGCATCGGCGAGGGCGGTCTCCAGCAACGGCCGGAGCTCCTGACGGCCGACGTCGACCATCGCGTCGACCGCCGCTCGGCGTACCGAGCGCACTGAGTCGACCGCCAGCCGGGCCCAATCATCGGCGGCCAGCGAGGCGTCGACCTCACGCAGAAGACTCGCTGCGACCTGACGAGACGACGGGTCGTCGGCGGCGGCCGCCGCCCGGACGCTCGCCAGGTCGGCGGGGGTTTCGCCCGGTCGCAGTGTCCCGAGGTCACGCCACGCCCGTTGCAGGCGTGTGAGCCTGCGACCGATGCCCGGGTCGGCGTCGCCCGGCGGCGACGGCGTTCCCGTGCCGGCCGACCCACCCCTCGTCCGGGGTGGGTCGTTGCGCCTATCGGTCCCGAGGACCGAGAACTCCTCGGTCACCGCGTCCAGGACCGGGCGCAACAGCCGCTCCCAGTCGTGCGCCCGGCGCAGGCCGACGGCCACGAAGTCGGGGCCGACGAGCACGTTGGCAACCTCTGCGAACTCCCGGAACAGGCGGGCCGAGCCGAGGTCGTCGCCGACCGCGTCCGCCGAGGCATACCAATGGCTCGGGCCGTTGTGGATCGGTCCGACGTGAAACCGGACCGTGCGCGGATTGGGGGTGGCCTCCGGCACCACCGGCCCGTCAAAGGTGGCGGCCAGGTCGTCGGTCGGCGACGGCGGCGCCTGCGGACCCCCGGTCTCGGCGTCCGGCTCCGACTCCGCCGCAGCCCGGGTCGCGGCCCCGGCCGTGGTTACCCGGAGGCCGAACCGGCCTTCCTCCCAGCCGTACTCGAGAGTGAGATCCTGGTCGAGGTCCGTGCACCACGCGCCCTCGCCGAGGCCGACGGCGTCGGCCAGTGCGGCTTCGTCGGCGGGACCCCACGGCTCGGTCGAGAAAAAGCGCTTGAGGAGCCCTTTCGTCGGCCCCAGCGCCTCGAAGGGAAGGTTAATGAAGGCGTCGACAGTGAGGTGCTGAAAGGCGACCCTCACCAGACCCCGATCGACCACGAGACGGCGGGCCGCGTCCGAAGGCAGCCCTGACGTCGGCACCACCGCAAGGGTACCGGCCGGACCCGCTTGGCAGACCGCGAGCGGTGCGCATGGACGCTACTCAGTGACCGGGCCCGGCGATCGTGAGCCAGGTTGAGGGAGTCCCGCCAGCGGATCCCGCAGTGGGACTGGCGTCGGCAGAACGCGAGGCCCGTGATGCCGTGGTGTGCCAAAGCATCGAACGGCATGGGGGCAGTCCTCCTTGCCGGTCGTGGTCATGGCGATGCCAGTCCGTCCCGTAAGAGTGGTTCGGTGAATCGTCCCGGTGATGGAGCCCTTATGCGCGCCATGGTTCGGACCTGGGCTCGCAGCTTCCGCAGACCAGCCGGTCGCCAAGGAAGGGGGGACATTGACTTGAGATGGGCAGGCCCGTGGATCTCCCCCCGGCCTACCCTCGAGGCGCCCGCCGAAACGACGCGAACGTCAGACCCCGTCCCAACAACGGCGTGTCGCGTTCGCCCGTGATTGCCGCCCATTAGCCAGTCGGTGGAGATGGGTCCGCTTGCCCGGCCGCGGGGCGTCCTCGTCGGCGTCGTTGACGAAGACGGGCGCGCGCGACATCCAATAGGCGTATCCAGGACCGAGCTCGGGGGTCTCTCCCGGCCAATGCCGCCCGGCGGGGCGTTGCCTCCCCTGGCGGGCGCGGCCAGCGAGTCCGCTGAGAGTCCGCATTCCATCGCGCTTCAGGTGGCTACAGTGCGCTATATCGAGCTGATGAAACGTACGCTGACCTGCAATGACGCGCGAAAGGCCAGGCCTGCGCATGTGTGATCTCTGCTTTGCAAGCAGAAGGTTGCGGGTTCGAGTCCCGTCGTCTCCACAACGCGAAAGTGCTGTTCAGAGGGCATGAGCAGCCGGATCCGCAGCTCCTGCAGACGGCCGCCGAGTCCGCATTTGGTCCGCATCGGCGTGACACTCTGCCAGCTCAGAATCTGGTCACCTGGGTCCAGACCCCTCGGGACGGCCGTCAGACGTGGTGGTCCTAGTCGGCTGACACGGGCCCTGCCGCCCTCCCGTCCCGAAGGGAGGGGCAACGGATCGACGAGATGCACGTACGTGCCGCTGCCGCGCCGACGCTCGATGATCAGGGACCCGACGAGCAGGTCGTAGGCGGCCACCGCCGTTCCCCTGCCGACGGCCAGCGCCTCGGCCAGGATCCGCTCGGACGGCAGCCGGGTCCCGTTGGCGAGGGCCCCGCGCTCGATCGCCCCGGCGATGGCCCCGGGCGAGCTGGCGGAACAGCGGTCCTTGCCCCTCCGACCACGGCCCGAGCGCGTCGAGGAGATCACCGACGACGGTGCCATCTGCCCGCCAAGTGGCTCTGTTTGCCATGGGCCAGTAATGCCACACTCCGAACATCGACGGCGGCAGGGCCGTCGAAGGCGATCTCGGCTTGGCTCCTCATGGTCGTAAGCGGGCGGCGAGACGACGCGCCGTCTGCTCATCGAGTCCGGTGACGGCCCCCGTGACGGACACGGAAGGCGAGGCCAACCGCGGCGTGGACACGACGCGGCCGTCCACGAGGATGGCGATCTCCCCCCCTGTTCCAACAGCACGGGTCCAACCGCCGAACCTGGCGGCGCCCTCCTTGGACAGCGTGAACTCGACCTCCCACTCGAGAGCCGTACGCCCCTGGCGAGCGGTCGCAGTGGCGACGTCGTCGGCAGCCACCATCGCGGGACCCAGCCGGACGCAGCCGACCACTCGACCGTCGCGGGTCTCGGCGAGGACCTGGGCCGCAGGGTCGATGGGGCCCGCGTCGCAGGGTGGCGTCAACCGGCCCTCGATGGGGCGGATCGGGAAGTAGCTGTTGTCGGCGGTGAGGAGCTTGGGCGACGCGGGCACCACGACGACCGGCCCGGCCGCAGCCGCGCCGGGGCGCGGCGCCGATGCGGTCAGATCCTGCCACGCCTGCTCGCTTACGGGCTGAAGACCATTGGCGACGGCCTGGACGTCCTTCCCCGACAGGCCGATGGCGTGCACCGTGACGACGACGCCCGGCCGTTCGATCCACATCAGGTCCCTGTCCTGCCGTTCGGAGTAGACGCCTACGCGGCCCCGCACCTTGGCGGCCCGCCCTCCGGGCAGGTACCACGCCACGTCGTCCGCGGTGACGTCCGGTACGTCGGCGACCGTCACCATGAAGCCGTCGCCGTCGTCCGCCTCCCAGGACTGGATCGTCACGGGGAGGGCGCCGGCGGGAAGCCGCCCGCTGTGCACGGGTGCGATTCCCGGGGGTAGAACGGGCGCCTCCGTCGCGGCGTCGCCCGCAACAAGGCTCTTGGCGAGCGCGGTCAAGTCGCCCTCGGCCAACCCGTAGGTCATCACCCCGACCGTCTGCCCCCCGGCCTGGGCCCAGCTGAGGATCTTCAGGCCGTAGTGATCGGTCGAGACGGTGTCGTCGCGCCCGAGCACCGGCAGCGGGGGCCCCTCCGCGTCCGCGCCCGTAAGAGCGAAATCGGCGGGCACGGTGATGACGACCGACGCCTCGAGGGCCAGACCGTCGGGGGCTCGGCGGCCGAACGCCCGGAAGGTGGTGGCCGGTTGGACTAGGACCTGAGGATCGGTGTCAGCGCCCGTGAGGTGGAAACGGCCTTGTACGCCTGTCGGCGCCAAGTACAGTCGCCCCGCTCCCCCCGCGACGTGGACCGAGCGCTCGCCACCACCGGCCGTCAGGATTGTGGGAACGACCAGCGCAACGAGCGCCAACGTCGCCACCGGCACGAGGATGAACCACCGCCGACCTGAGCGGCGCAGGGGCGCATCGCCGTCAAGCCGCGCCTGGACGCGGCGCCAGCCGTCAGGCGCCGTCGTCGTCGACTGCGCCTGCTGCCCCATGGCCCGTCGTAGGCGCTCGTCAAGGGAACCGTTCATCGCTCGATCATCCTTTCCAGTTCACGAAGCCCGCGGTGGGCCAACGACTTGACGGTTCCGGGGCGGCACTTCAGCGCCCGGGCGATGTCCGCCTCCGGTAGGTCGAGGTAGAACTTCAGCACCAGCGCCGTCCGCTGCCGGACGCCCAGGTGGGCGAGGGCGTCCAGCAGCTCGCGGGATTCGGCGTCGACCGCTTCGGCCACGGGCCGCGCCAGACCCTCGCGCTCGAGCACCCGGCGGCGGCGCCAGCTGCGGCAGCGATTGAGGACGACCGTGCGCAGGTAGGCGCCGGGTCGCTCCGCCGTCGCCCAGTTCCGGTAGACACGCACGAACGAGTCCTGGACCAGCTCCTCCGCCGCATCGCTGGACCCGGTCACGAGATGGGCGAGGCGCACCATGGCGTCGTACTCCCGCCGGAACAGCTCGGCGACGAGCTCCGCCTTCTCGGCCACGCCCTCCACCGGCCAGGTTTGACCGACCGCCGTTGCCAACTCCATACCCTCACGACCTCCGAGCGCCGGCAGGGTTTCCCTGTCTTTCACCGGGGCCTGCTCACGACACGGACGTTGTCGACCGCCGCCTGGAACATCGAGAGGTTGTCGACCTCGGCGAAGCGGATCCGCACGGTCGTGCCTGCGAACGCACTGAGGTCGGACGACATCGCCGTCGGGGCCATCGTGAGGGTCGCCGGGACGGGTCCGGAACACCTCGGCCAGTACGTCGCCGGGCGCCACCGAGAAGGCTTGCGCCGAGGGGCGCAGGACGTCGACCCGGTACTGCTGGTTCGGGAACGCCTGATCGTCGAGGGTGTCGGGCGCGGAGAAGGCGCCCGCCTGGTTGGAGTAGGCGAGCGTGAAGCGCAGCTCGTGGTCCATGCCGGCGGCCAGGGCGACGTCCTGGGACAGGGCGTGCGCCCCCGGCCCGTCCGGGAGCTTGCCACACGGCCGCGTTCGGTCGCCCCAGCCGGCGTCCGCCGTCACCGCGGCCGCTCCGGCGAGAGCGGAGCGTCCGCACGGTTCGGTCACCGCCGCGTTCGTCCCCTCGGGCGGCCGCGGGATCGGGCTGCAGATGAGGGGCGCGACGCCGCCGGCGTAGACGAACCAGCCGCCGCGACCTGCGGGCTGATTGTCGACCGTCCAGGCGCGGAGGTCGCCCGCCTCGAAACCTCCGTTGGCCACGGCCTGGGGGAGCGCCGCCTTGTGGCGCCGGGGGGCGACGGGCGACTCGACTTCGCACGGCCCGGACGCCGCCGCCATGATTTTGTCGACCACCTCGGCGCCTGCGGGACCACCCGTGTTCGTGAGCACTGCGATCGTCGTGCGGTCGGCGGTCCGGAACGTCAACGAGCTGCTGAACCCGGCGACGCTGCCGCCGTGGTCGAAGCTGAGCGACCCGCCGCGGTCGTCCAGCATCAAGCCGAAGCCGTAGGGGAAGGCCCGCCCTCCGTCCAAGGCGACGGGCGCGGTCATGAGCTCGTAGGACGCCGGGGTCAGGAAGCGCCCCCCGTGCAGGGCGTTGTTCCAGCGCACCAGGTCCTCGACGGTCGAGCACAGCGCTCCTGCGGCGAACGCGTGAGCCATGTTCACCGCCATCGCGTCGACGGACTTGCCCGAGATGACGTCGTAGCCCCTGGCCTGCTGGTCGCCGGACGGCCTATCGGGGCAGAGCCCAGTGTCCGCCATCCCGAGGGGGCCGAAGATCTCGTCCTCGAGGTAGGCGTCGTAGGGGCGCCCGCTCACCTGTTCGATGACCAGCCCGAGCAGGAAGTAGTTCGAGTTGCTGTACGCCCACGACGTTCCGGGAGCAAAGTCCGATTTTCCGGCAAAGAGGGCCATGACGTCGGGCCGCGTCGCCGAGGACAGGCTCAGCGGGCCGTACCGCGGGTCGTCGGTGTAGTTGGCGATGCCCGAGGTATGCGTGAGGAGGTGGCGGAGAGTGAGGTCTCGACCCTGCGTCGGGTAGTCGGGCAGGAACTTTGCGACGTCGTCGTCGACGCGGAGGCGGCCGCGCTCGGCCAAGTCGAGAATGGCCGCGGCGGTGAACTGTTTGGTGATCGAACCGATCCCGTACACGGTGTCCGGCCGGGCCGCGACCCCCTTGGACACGTCGGCCACGCCGTAGCCCTTGGCGAGCAACGTCACGCCGTCCCGGGCCACGGCCACTGACGCGCCGGGCTGGGGACCTCGCGCGATGGCCTGGGACGCAGCGGCGTCGAGGCGCCTCACGAGGTCGGCGCCGTCGTGAGGCGCCGCCGACGTGCACGCGCTCCCAAACTCCAGCAGGGCAAGCGCCAGAGCCAGACGGCCGCACAGCCGCCGCGCCCTCATGGCTGGGCTGCCCAGGCCCCGGGCGCGGCCCGGCGCGACCCACGGTCGGGGCGACGGCGCCGTCAGGTCAGGACCGACGACGAGCCTGGGTCGCGCTCGTCGGGGACGACTTCGTCGAGCAACCGGTCGACGAAGTCCTCAGCCGTTGCGGGCACGACGATCACGAGGTCGTCCTCCCAACGGAACCGAACGTGAAGGTCGAACAGGTCGGCGGTGACGGCGGTCCGCTCGATCAGCGTGAGCCCGGCGAGGGCGTAGGCGATCTCGCCGGCGGCGGGCGCCAGCGGCGGCACGTCCTCGAGCATCGCGACGCCGCATCCGGTGCAGAGTTGGCCTGTCTCGAACCACTCGCCCCGCATCTCGATCGGAAACGGCGCTCCGCACCGTGGGCAGTAGCGCCAAAAGACGGGCCGGCTGCGTCGAGGCGTCTCGGCCGTACGCGGCTCGCGCTCGACGAGTTCGACCTCGCATTCGGAGCACCGGGTGAAGCCGGGCCGGTAACCACTGCGGCAGCGAGGGCACCACCGCGTTGCAGGCGGGCCGGACGGGTCCGTCGCAAGCCGCCCGGCCCGACGACGCCGCCTCATGAGAACCGTCCGATGGGCGAAGAATCCCTCGTTTCCATGCCCAAACCGTCGAACACCGAAGGACCCGAAGGAAAGGCCGAAGTTCCCCGAACGTCAGCCCTTCCGGAGGAGGTACAGCAGCACGACCCGTTCCCCTTCGAGTCCGCGCACCCCGCCGGAGATCTTCTCCAGGACCGTGAACCCGATGTCGCAGACCACGCGCTCGAGGTCCGCCTCGGCGTACTCGTGGACGTAGGCCAGGCGGACGTCGGTCCACGTCCTGCCCTCGCAGGTCACGCGCTGGCACTGGGTGACCGTCGTCACTGTGTTGGGGATGACGCTGCGCCCCCGCTCACGGCGGATGGTGATGAGGTCGCGGTGGTCGTCGTAGACGGCGCCGAGGTCCTCCAGAGGCCCGAAGTTGAAGCGCTTCTTCGCCTCCTCGCCGATGCCAGGGGCCTGATCCGCTCCTTCGTCGACATGGCAGCGGACCTCGAGCACCAGCAGGTCGCCGAACCACATGCTGGCGTAGAGCGTCTCCAGAAAGGCGCAGTCCTCGCTCATGTTGCCGAGGGTGTTGCCCAGGAGCGCCAGGACGTTGGGCCCGGCGCGGTCCTTGTAGACAGGGGAGAACGACCCGAGGGAGTCGAACGGGGCGATGATGCCTTTCACGGCGACACGGGACGACAGGTCCCCGCTCAGCACGGTTTGGATGGCGTGCACGATCATGGCCGGATTGATGTCGTAGGGGTAGTAGAAGAGCGAGCCCCCGGACGGCGCCGCCTCGGCGACGAGGCTGTGGAGCAAGGCCCGGTCCTTGGCGCCCGTCCCGGGACCGAGACCGACGAAATCGATCTGCTCGCCGCCCACCGCCTGCACGATGGCGGCCGCGATGGCGTTGGCGTGGGCCAGGCAGAGGTCAACGCTGGCTCGGTAGTAGGTGTAGCGGTGGTCCTCGGTCAGCCGCACCCAGTTCCGGTAGCCGTGATGGGTGAGGTAGGCGTAGTACGTCGGGATCGGGCGGCGGGCGTTGAGCATCTCCGTGAGCCGGTTGTCGACGTCTCCCAGCACCGCGTCCATCCCGAGGTAGATCGTCGCGTCGATGATGCTCTCGAACACCTGGCCGCGCGCCAGCCGGAGGGGCCCGGCGTCCTGGTCGCCGCCGCTGTCGCCGGGCGCCGTATTCCGGCGCGCCGCCCGGGCCGCCTTGTCCGTCGGGAGTGCGGCGAGCAACTCCTCCTCGGTGACCGTCGCACCCGACCGGGCGCACAGCCACTTGGCCAGGACCTGGGCTTTGGCGTCGCCCGGGTATACGAACTGGCCCGTGGTCGAGTGGGGCCGGAGCCACGATTCGACCGTCGTCTCGGGGAAGTCCTGACCCGTCTCCCGCAGGATCTGGTGGCGAAGCGCACGAACCGACAGGCCCGCTTCCCCCAGGCACCGCTCGAACAAGGCTTTGAAATTGCGCCCGATGCCCTCCTGGGCGCCGCCCTCACCCGCCACGCTGGGACACTACCGGCTCGGCGGCGCGCTCGGTCCCGCGACGGCACGGCGGATCTCTTCGCACGACTCCAGCGCGGCGTTGAGAGGATGCGCACCCAGTGCTCGATGAAGACGTACCCGTCGTGGATCCAGCCCTCCCCACGCTGGCGGACGCTGCGCTCTCGCAGCACCTCCACCGATCGGTCGCGGTCGCAGGAAGGCAGGACCAGGACCAAGGCGCGTGGCGGGCACATCCACGCGTGGACGGCGGCGGAGCCCTTCGCGGCCGGCGCGCCTGACGAACTCTCGCGCGGGTAGCCCGCGTCGGCGTAGTAGGACCAGGCGAGTGCCAGAAGGCGACCGAGGCTCGTCTTGCCCGAGCCGACAGGGCCGATAAGCACGACTCGTCCGGCAAATGCCGGCGCCGGCGCCGCTGGGCCGAATTGGCCCTCTCGAGGGCCCGGGGATTGGATTTGATGCCTGCCATCCTGAAGAGTCGAAGCACCCGAATGACAGCCCGAAGTTCCCCGAAGAGGGGGGCGCTCAGCGGCGTCACAGTGGCCAGGCAGAGGAATTGGCTAGGCATTGACGGCGAAGAGGCAGATACCTCACCTATTGAAAAGATCCCGGCGATCACGGTGCGGGTCGACGCGACAGGGGCCCTCCTCGGCGTCGAGGTGGAAGGCCAGTCCGAGCCTGCCGAGTTGATCGAGAGCGTGGCGGTCCAAGCGGTCGGCCCCTTCGGTGACGAGGTGTACAAGGCCCGGGTTCGGCCCTGGCCGTACGCCTGACACTGGGAGGAACGCACCGAGCGGATGTTGGCCGCTCGGCCCAACGAGCCCGTGGGACCCGCACCGGTCCTGGTTACTTGACCGCCCGGGCGTTGAGGCGCTGGCCGATGGCGACCACATCGTCCTCGGTCATGGCGGAGGTGACCCAGACCGACAGACGCACCGCGACGTTGCGAAGCCGCCAGATGTGCACCTCGTTGTGTGGTACTCCGGCCCGGCCGAGTACGGTGCCGCGCTGCCCGGGCGGCCGCCAGCTGAGCCCGGCCACGGACTCGTCGCCGACGCCCAGAGCATCGACGTCCTCGGCGGCGCCCATCTCCGAGGCGTCGACCAGCGACTTCGGCAGGAGGGGCAGCGCCGCTGATGCCGCGCCGGCATCAGCGAACACGATCGCCATCGCCTGGGACCCGGTCGTGCCCTGTCTCCCCGGCTCCCCGACGGTCATCTCATACGTCGACAGGCTGCACGCCTCGGGGCCGGGGGCCAGTAGCCGGCGCTTGAGCTCGGCCTCGCCCGTGGTTTCCTCCATGGCGCCGCTGTTGGCCAAGTACCCCGAGTCGCATTCCACTGGCCCCGACTGCGAGCCGATCTTGCTGTGCCCAGGCGGGAGATCCCCTGCCACCAATGCGAACCGTCCCGCCTGGTCCCGGGTGAAGTCCTGTCCCGGACCGGGCGGACCGCCCTTCGGGTTCCCGCCCGAGCAGGCGGCGAGCAACGCCACCAGGAACAACGCAACGACGACCTTCAGCACCGGCGTCGTGGACCCGGTCTCCGCCATACCTGCCTCCTCGCCGCCGGCCGCCGATGTGCCGCCGTCCATCAACATGCTGTCACGTTGGCCTGACACGGCCGGCCGACTGGGGAGACCGGTGCCCGCCCGATGCAGCCCGCCTGCGCCACGTCGGCCACGGCGAGCGCCACCCGAGGGGATCCTCGGCGCGGCCCTCCTGGAGCGCGGTCAGCGCGGCGCCGAGACGCATGGCCACCGGCCCTGGCCGACCGCCGCCGATCAGCACGTCGCCGGTAGGCGACCGAACTGCACCGATGGACACCACCCCTGCCGCCGTCCCGCAGGCGAACGCCTCGACGAAAGCGCCAGCGCCGTCGCCCCTCAGCGGGTGGAACGGATGGGTGATACGGAACCGCTCCCGATCATTGCCGGCTGGGGCAGTTGACGGTGGACGATAAGGGCCTCGTCGAGAACCTCGTCGGCTACGTGAAGTCGGACCTCATGATCCCCGAGGAGCTGTCGGTCGCCGACCTGGCCGCCGCCAACGCCAAGGGAGCGGCGTGGGGTCACGAGGTGAACGCCCAGGTCCACTCCGAGATCTGCGCGACGCCCGTCGAACGGCTGGCCAAGAGCGCGAGCTGTGCGGCGCGCTGCCGTCGCTGCGGGCCCGGACGGGCAAGCTCGTGGCGCGCAATGTCGACCGCCTGAGCTGTGTGCGGTTCGGCTCGGCCCGCTACTCGGCGCCCACCCGCCACATCGGCCGCCAAGTCGAGGTCCGCGTCGCCGACGGGGTCGTGCAGGTGGTGTTCCTGGGCGAGGCCATCGGGTCGGTCAGTCGCCTGCCACAAAGAACAGCCAGTGCCCGGTGCTCGAGATCCCGACGCGGTAGCCCGCGTAGGCGCCGGCCCGGCGCATGGCCGCGATCTCCGCCGGAGCGTGGAGGCGCTCGGCCGCCGCCCAATCCTGGTCGGTCGGGTCCGGCCTCGCCGCCGACGGCCAGACGAAGGTCGTGCCGGTCTCCGCGAACGGCACCTCGAGCAGCGGGATGAGGTGGCCAGGATCCGGTCGCCGGCCTCCTCCTTCTACCGCCAGGCCCGGCCCGCCTCATCCGCCGCGCCCCCGCCGAGCGTCCATCGGAAGCCGGAGCCCCCGGCAAAGGCGAGCGCCAGCAGGCGCTCGTAGTCGCACGCCCCGCGGCCCGGGCGATCTGGCGGTGGGCCTCCGCCACGGCTGGAGGCAGGCCGGGCTGGTCGGCGGCAGTGGCGGCGATGGCGGTCCCGGAACAGGACGGGCCGGGCGTGGAGGCGGCGGTCTGGGACCCCGCCCCGTGGCCCGCGGGGAGGCGACGGGGGGCCGCAACGTTCTTGGGGTCTGTGAACGTCATGATGTTCCCGCTCACATCGGCGTCACGCACAGACTCCTCGTCGGCCGCTTTCGGCCTCCCGGCGTCGAGGAGCCCCGGGCGGGCCGAGCCTCGGCGTCGTTCGAAGGGGCCGAGCGGCACGGAGCTGGCCGCCCGGCCCGATCGAGCCGTCAACGCCTGGGGAGCCTCTCGGTCTTTGGCTCCGAGAGCGTCACGCCGTTGCCCGCCGTCCTCACGTCAACGCTGAGCTTCAGGAAGACGTCGCCCTTCTTCTGGTCGCCCACCGCCGGCGTTTCGATCTTGATGACGAGCCCGCCGTCGATGGCGTCCGTGCTCGCGTAGCTCGCCGAGTACTCCACGAGCACATTGCCCATCCCCGGCTTCCCGTCGCAGTCCTTCCGGATGCCCTTGACCACCACTGCGGTGGACGTCGGCGCGGCGCCCGCCTCGTTCGCCGGATGGGAGAACGGAGTGGCCACCACGGTCCCATTGCAGTCCTTCAGGCGCGGGTCGTTCTTGCACTCCCAGCTGATCGGGACTGCGAAGACTACCGAGAGCCATCGGCTGGTGGCCGTTGCGGGCGGCGGCGGGACGACCCCCGTCGCCCCCGTCGCCTTGATGGCGCCGGTCAGCTTGATGTTGCGCTCGCAGCATGTGTACTGCAGGCCCGGTTGCACATCGGCAGCCGCCGTGCGCACGTCCGGGTCGCCCGGCGGCTGCACGGTCGGGCTCGTCTCGTCGGCCGCCAGCGCGCCGGA
The DNA here is from genome assembly GCA_023265045.1 of Acidimicrobiia bacterium. Lineage (GTDB taxonomy): Bacteria > Actinomycetota > Acidimicrobiia > Acidimicrobiales > AC-14 > JAHFUQ01. The sequence continues at coordinate 25,130 of JAHFUQ010000004.1, read as the reverse complement.
GGCGGGCAGCGGCAGCTGCCGGGCCGAGGCCGGAACGGGGGGACGGGTGTCGTTGGTCTGGCCCAGGGCTGGCGACCCGGCGAGGACCGCGATGCCGAAGGCGACGGCGGCAAGCCGCCGGCATCGAGTGGACATGGAAGTACGCATCTGCTGCTCCCCTCTCGACCTCCGACTGTCGGAGGTCGTCGGGAGCTATGACGCAGCTGGCCGCCGCTTCCTTACATGGACACGGGGCTCGGGGGCACGCCGACAGCGCCGGGTCATCCCGTCCTGTGGCTCGGATCGTTCCCGAAGGATTTCCTTTGGGAACGGCGGTCAGGCGTGGCTCCCGCCAAGTGCGGGGCCTGTTGGGCGGGACCCCCATTTGGGAACGAGGCCAGGGCCTCGATGAGCGCGGCCTTGCGGACCCGGAGCTTCTTGGCCGCCTCAGCGCGGTTGATGTGGCCCGCCTCCAGCGCTCGGAGCACCCGAGGCCATGACGGGTGCTCGGTCACCGGCCGGGCCGTGGCGGGCGGCCGAGGCTCTTGCCCTCGGCCCGGGCTCGGTCCATGCCGGCCTTGACCCGCTCGGTCCGTCCCGCACCACGAATTGCTTGCCATCCTTGGCGGCGACATACGCCAGACCGTCACCGATTGGCGCCAATACGACGTCTCCAACACCATCGACTGCACCTATTCCTTCTCATCCTGGACCAGAGCCCATCGTCGGCCAAGTATGGCGGCATAAGCCACATGTTGTCCGTCGAAACTAATTACAGGGCTTCCTTTGGCAACTCCATCGTACTTCAGTTCCCCCTCTATGCCGTCCGTTACCACAAGCCATTTTCTTCCGATCATGGCGGCATACGCAGTGTGGGAACCGTTACCATTAAAAGAGACCACGTCCTCGCCGAGTCCGTCGAAGGGCTTCTCTTCGCTAGCAACGTTTTATTGGCTTGGCGAGTACCTGCGACCGCCTTATAGGCCACTCATCTGCTATCGGGGCTGAAAACCAATGATCCCTCGGCAACGCCATCGTATGGCCTGCCTTCCTTTCCATCAACAACTGCGAACACACTATTCCCGTTTACTGGCGAGGTAGGCGACGCGAGTTCCATCCGGACTAACTAAAGATCGGTGCCTGGCCGAGGATAGAATCGTAGGGATTGAGACACGACCGTCGATAACGGCGAACATGCTCCGACCACGGCGGGCTCGGTAGGCGAGGCGCTTGCTGTCGGGACTGAATACCAGATTCCCTGTGTCGTCGTACTTGTCTTGCTCACGTCCGTCAACGATCACGTGGATCCTTCATTGCGTCTCGCCACGTACGCCCACATGTCCAGCGTCCGGGTGATAGCGAAAGACACTGGGTCGACCGTTGCGACATCAAGATGTGAGATAAGGCGTTCGCCTGGGTGAAGGGTCGGAGTGCCAAGAGTAGGTGACGTTGTTTTGCCGAGAGTCGTTGAAGAGGCGGCTCGCTTGGTAGTCGACCCGGAATTACAGGACAATCCCAGCGCGAGCAGGATGAAGAATGTGGCGACGCGAAATGGTGTATGTATCACTAAGCCTCCACCTCAAGCCGAATAAACTCTGGTGTTGTGATGCGAGCGACGTGGGACGTGTCACGTCTGTGATGTGAGTAAACGCAATGGATAGCGGCAGAGCGACTCGATTGCCCCAGCTGGACTCCCGGTTCGAAAGGGGGGATGAGCAGAGGTCTGGTAGCGACTTGGTGGTGTCCGGCAACCAGTCTGAAATGGAAGACGTGTCGCGTCCCGACTGCGCTCGCGGCGGGTTTTGAGGATAACGGGTGAGTTGTGAGGAGATGCGCCGTCGCGAGGCGCGGCCCCGCTATTTCCGATATCCATGATTACCGGAAGTTGCTCATGGCGTGACTTCCGATAACGCTTCGAGCCGGCGTAGCCAGGGGCCGGAATTCGCTTCCGATAACGCGGCACCGGGCTCGATCCGGCCTCGACGTGGGGCGCCGTCGACAGCGCTCACCGCCGCGATCGGCCAGATCCACGCGACCTTCGTCGCAGGCCTGCACTCCGCACCGGTGGACGACGACACCCGCCGGGCGTACGCGTCCGGGCAGGTCGCCGACGTTTCGCGGGACGCGGCCCTCCAGCTAGAGGAACTTCCACAGCAGACAGAAGCCGAGCCGCGTAGGTCCCGACGTGTTCCCGACGAGAGCCGCGTCGCCCTCCACCAGCGTCCAGCAGGCGATCAGCTCTTCCGGCTCCCACTCCCGCCGCACCGGGAGCCCTCCTCCGCCGGCTCCCGCCGACGCCAGCCGAACGATAGCCCTCAGCGACTCACTTTGCCCCTGGGGGTCAGACTCGGGAGTTCAGGGCCGACATCGACCTCGGCTGCCTCACGGGCGCCATCACAGCCGTCGAGGGCGTCGAGGGCGTCCACGACCTCCACGTCTGGAGCCTGTCCTCGGAGGTGCGGGCGTTGTCGGCCCACCTGGTCCTGGAACGACACCCGAGCCTGGAGGAGGCGCAGTCAGGTCGGATAGCGCGTCAAGCAAGCCGTCGGGCCGAGCTTCTCGATCGCCCACTCCACGCTCGAGACTCGAGTGCGAGCCGTGCGCCGACGGGGACCAGGCCCCGTGCGGGATCGAGCCGCTGTACGGCGGGTTCGGGACGCCGTGGGCGACCTCGGCCTGGCCCGTGCACAACCTGGCCGAGGGGTCCTCCTACGCCGTCCCTATGGCATCGCACCCCGCCTACACCTACGAGCCCTACCCGCACCTCTTCGGCCTCAGCACCCTCGCCGACCAGCAGACGGGTGGGCGTGGTCACGGAGGCCGCCGAGGGCGTGATCGTCTTCGGCCTCATCGCCGCCGTGGTGGTGCGGCTGGCGTTGGCCGAGCGGAGGCCCCCGGACCCGCAAGCGCGGCGATCCGAAGGCTCGGCGCGCCGGAGGACCCCCGCGTAGCCAGGTGGAGGGCGAGACCCACCTTCGCGTCGAGGACGGCACACACCCGCAAGCGGCCGCCGGATCACGACTTGCGACTAGCCTCAACCCTGGCGATGGGGCTCGCCGCTAACCGCCCTTCGAGGCTGATGGCTCCTACTCCGACCGTTCCACAATCGACGGAGGGGAGCATGTCTAGGGAGCGACGAAACGGCCACACGCCGGAGCGGCTCGGTGTGGCTCGCAGTCCGACCGCCGATGTCCCTGAGCTCGAGTGCGCCGCTGGCGCGCGACAGCCCAGGCGACAGCGCCGGCGACGGGAGTGGCCGCACCCCAGGGTGGTCGCGGCCGTGGCGGCCGGGGGGTCCCTCGGCGCGGCGACCCGCCACGGCGTCGCCCAGCTCGTGCACATCGCCCCTGGGTCGTTCCCCTGGTCCACGTTCTGGACCAACGTGTCGGGCAGCCTCGTCCTCGGGGCGGTGCTGGTCCTGATCGCGGAGCGCTTCCCCCCGTCGCTCTACGTGCGGCCCTTCCTGGCCACCGGCGTCATCGGCGCATACACGACCTATTCGACGTTCGCCGTCGAGACGGACGTCCTGATGAAGGATGGGCACATCGGCATCGCGTTGGCCTATCTGGCAGCCAGCGTCGTCGTCGGACTGGGAGCGGTGTGGCTGGGCATGGCTGCCGCCCGAGCTGTGCCGTTCGGAGCGAGAGGAGACAGGCGATGAGGCTCGAGGGCCACCAGAAGCGGCTGACGATCTTCGTGGGCGAGTCCGACCGCCACGGCCACACGCCTCTGGCCACGGAGATCGTGCACAGGGCCCACCGCGCCGGCCTCGCCGGCGCCAGCGTGTTCCGCGGCGTCGAGGGCTACGGCGCGTCGAACCACATCCACACGACCCGCATCCTCTCCCTCTCCGACGACCTGCCAATGGCCGTCGTCATCGTCGAAACCGAGGACAAGATCCGCTCGTTCCTCCCACAGCTCGACGAGCTGATCACGGAGGGCCTCGTGATCATGGACGACGTGGAAGTCGTCACCTATGTGGGACGCAGGCCTCAGTGAGCGCCCTGGCCTGGGCGGCCTTCGGGGTGGCCGGGGCCTTGGGGGCCGTCCTCCGCTACATCGTCGACACGATGGTCGTGGAGAGGATCGATGGGGTGTTCCCCTGGGGCACGTTCGTCGTCAACGTGACGGGCTCGCTGCTGTCGGGTCTCCTCAGCGGCCTCGCCCTCTACCACGCCTTCGCGGCCACGCCGAGAGTTGTGCTCGTGACTGGGTTCTGCGGCGCCTTCACAACCTTCTCGACGTTCACCTTCGAGACCGTGCGGCTGATCGAGGAGGGTGCGGTGGCCGAAGCCGCCCTTAACTTAGGGACGACTGTCGTCGCGAGTGGCCTGGCCGCGGCCGTGGGCCTCGTCCTCGCGTCGGCTTGAACCGGCGGTCCGCCCGCCTGGTCACTAATCGCCCGGCGCGACCACCCTCACGAGGGCGAAGGGATCGCTTGGCCAGCCTCCGGGCGACGACGTGATCCTCTGGGTGGCGGTGGCGCTCCTCGGTGTGGCGGCCATTGTCTGGGGAGCCGAGACGTTCGCCGAGCATTTGGCGGTGGCGTCAGCGCGCCTCGGTGTCAGCGCCTTCGCGCTGGCGGTCCTGCTCGCCGGCGCCGAACCGGAGGAGCTCGCGACGGCGGTGACAGCCTCCCTGCGCCACGCTCCGGCGATCGCCCTCGGTGACGTCATCGGCGCCAACGTCGCCATCTGCCTTGTGGCGCTAGGGGCGGGGCCGTGTTGGCGCCCCTGCCGTTCGACCGCCAGGTCCGCCGCTACGCCCTCGCCGGGCTGCCGGCGGGTGCGCTGGCTGCCGCATTTGCTTGGAACGGCCGGGTTTCCCGCTGGGAGGCCGTCGCGCTCGCGGGGACCTACGTGACGTTCGTGGCTGCCATCTGGCTGCTCGAACGGCGCCCACCCTCGCTGGGCGAGACCGCCGAGCTGGCCGAGGCCAAGTCCGAGCGGCGCGCGGGACGTGTGGGGGTGGAGCTCTTGCTCGTGACCGTCGGTATTGCAGCAATGGCCGTCGGGGCCACTGCGCTCGTCGAAGGCGTGCGGCGCGTGAGCAGCGTCGAGTCGACGCAGACTCGTCTCGGGCTGGTGGTGGTCGGTTTCGCCACTGCTTTCGAGCTCGTCGCTCTCGCTTGGTCCTCCGCTCGACGCGGAATCAGCGGCGTCGTCGTCGCTGGCGTCGTGGGGTCGTTCACCTACAACGTCACCATGACGCTCGGTGCAGGCGCGCTCGCCCGGCCCCTGCAGCTCCTCGACGCCGGCCATCCGGCTGCCCTGGCTCTTCATGCTGGGCGCGCTTGCGGTGGTCCTGGCGATGGCGTGGCCCATGGAGCGCCTTGGTCGCTGCGCCGGGATCGGCTGTCTCGCTCTCTACGTCGTGTTCGTCACCCTCGTTCTTGTCACGTGAGAGGACGTCAACGACACGTTCTCAGCGCATTGGACCTAGCCCCGCCCGGGCCGAGTCACGAGCAGGTCGGAGAGGCCCGAAGCTGCGGGGCCTGCCTTGCCGGGCCGTGGAGATGGAGGTGCGACGGGTGGCCGACGGCGTGAATACGGCGGCGTGGTTCTGGATCGACGGGCAAGGTCTCCGTTGTTCTCGAAGTTGGGTCGACCGGTTGCACCGTTCTCCCGAGAGCTGACGCCGGGCCGTTGTGACGCGGCAGGGGAGCGCCGGCCAGTTCGGACGAGGGCGAGCGCGGCGCCGGCGGCGCCCACGTGGAGGGCGACGACGAGGACGGCGAGGGCTTCCAGGCTGGCGCGGTGCTCGTCCGCCTGGTTGGCTGCCTCGCGCAGGTCGAGGGCGGCGAAGGCCAGCGCCACCAGGCCCGCCACCACCACGACCACTGCCCGGGGGTTCCGCCACAGGGCGGCTGCGGCCAGCAGCGGGACGGCGATGGCCACGGTCAGGACCGGCCCGGCTTCGGCGTTGAGCCCGAAGACCCTCTTCTCCGTGGCCGGCGCTTCGCGGCGCCTTCGACGTGGCCGGGCTCGCGCGACTCACCGGAATCGGGGTGGCTCACCGGTGAGCTCCGCTCGGAGGCCAATCCGATCGCCAGCAGCGCGCTGGCGCGCGATCATGAGGACGGCGAAGGCGATCTGGAGCCCGCGTCGGGCGTCATGCGGGGGGCGTCTTGGCCCGGCGGAGCGTGGGCATCCCGACCGGCCGGGAGACGGGCCGGCGGCGGCTCCGTCGCCACAGCAACAGCCCCAGCGGAAGGACGATGGCGATTGCCAACGCTCCCACCACGAGGTAGAGGGCCACGCCCAGCACGCCGAGGGCGGCCAGCAGCGGTCCCGCGCAGCAGGCCGCGCAGGCGCCGGCCACCACCAGCACGCCCTTCGCCCCGCCGGTGGCCGGCTTATCGGTCACGGAGCCGTCCCGAACAGGCCGGCGAGGATGGGCTGGGCGTCGGCTGGGGCCCCGAACGTCGACGTCGTCGGCGCCGAAGCCCACGGCGAAGCCGAAGAAGCGAGCCTGCTCGGCGTCGGCCAGGTCAACCAGCGGGGCGGCCGGGCCGGCCTCGGCCGCGACCCCAGTCGACTCCGACTCCGAGCCCCCGCGCCCACGAAGTACCTCCTCTGTCGCCGCTGGTTCACGATGTCCTGCCCGATCGGCCGCCACGGATGCGATGAAATCCCAGGCCTGGGCCGCCACCAGCAGAGCCAAGCCCGTCCTGACGAGGGGCGAGGCGGCGGCCCCTCAGCCCGGCATGGGTTGCGTGGGCAGAGCCGTGCCCCCCCATGTCGTCGGCATGGCCGCCCGAGCCGTGGCCGGTGTGGCTGGCGCCGAACAGGAAGGTGAACGAGTACACCCACGCGGCAGCCACCGGTGTGAGCGCCAGGGGGCCGGCGTCGGCGGGAACGCCCGTAGGTCAGGGCGCTGCCGGCCACCGTCAAGGCCAGGGTGAGGGCCAGGATCGGCCGCAGCGTGCTGTCCTTGGTGAGGAAGCCCGCCCCGACCGCGCTGGCCAGGGCGAGGGCGGCGGAGAGGCCCAGACGGCACAGGGTGGTGAAGCCGGCGGCGACGACGGAAACCGACGCGAACCACCGTCGCCACCCCGGTCCTGACGCACCGTCGGCGTCGCCGGTCACGCTCATGGCGCGCAGCACGAGAGCTTCTTCACGTCGCCCGTGAACGACTGGGCCACCAACTTGAGCCCCTCGCTCATGGTCAGGTACGGCGCCCAGGTGCTGGCGAGATCGTCGACGGTGAGGCCGAACTTGACGGCGTAGACCCCGGCCAGGATCACCTCGCCGGCCCCTTCGGCCACGGCGTGCACGCCCAGGACCTTGCCCGTGGCGGCGTCGGCCACCAGCTTGATCGCCCCCCGGGTGTCGCGGTTGGCCAGGGCCCGGGGCACGTCCTTCAGCTCCAGCACCCGGGAGGCGACGTCATGGCCGGCGACCCGCGCCTCGGCCTCGGTCATCCCCGCGCTGGCCAGGGCCGGGTCGGTGAAGACGACCGACGGGAGCCCGGTGTAGTCCATGCGCCGGTGGGCGTCGGTCAGGGCGTTCTCGGCGGCCAGGGCGCCCTGGGCGGCGGCCACGTAGACGTACTGGTGGGCCCCGGCGACGTCGCCGGCGGCGAAGACCCGGGGATTCGCGGTCCGCAACTCGTCGTCGACGACCACGAAGCCGCGGTCGTCGACCTTGACCCCGGCCGCGTCGAGGTCGAGGGCCGCCACCCGGGGGCTGCGCCCCGCCGCCACCAGGACGGCGTCGGCCGCGAGGCGCGTGCCGTCGGCGGTGACCACCACGGTGTCGGCGCCGTCGCGCTCCACCGCCACCGCCCGGTGGGGCAGGACCGTGATCCCCTCGTCCGCGAACACAAGGGCTATCCACGCCGCCAGCTCGGGCTCGGCCCGGGGGGCGAGGCGGCCGACCACGGTGACCTGGGTGCCCAGGCGGGCCAGGAGCTGGCTCTGCTCCATGCCCACGAAGCCCCCGCCGATGGTGACCACCCGCGCCGGCGCCTCGGTGAGCTCCATGGCCGTGGCCGAGGTCAGGTAGCCGACCTCGGCCAGCCCGGCCACGTCGGGCGCCTTGGGCTCGGCGCCGGTGGCGATGAGGTAGGCCCCGGCCGACAGCGTGCGCCCGTCGACCTCAAGCGTGTCGGGGTCGGCGAAGCGGGCCTCGCCGTGGAGGATCTCGAAGCCGTAGGCGGCGGCCACCTCCACGTACTTGGTGGCGCGGAGCCGGGTCACCAGCTCGTCCTTCTGGGCCACCAGAGCGGCCAGGTCGGGACGCCCAGCGGTGGTTGGCAGCCCGGCGAAGGGGTGGGACGCGGCGGTGTGGAAGGCGTCCGCTCCCGCCAGCAGCGCCTTGGAGGGCACGCAGCCCACGTTGACGCACGTCCCCCCGACGGTCCCTCGTTCGATCACCACGACGCGTCCGCCCAGGTTGGCGGCTCGGATGGCCGCCGCGAAGGCGGCTCCCCCGGAGCCGATGATCGCCAGGTCGTAGCCGCCCTCCGATGCCGCGGCGACGCCCGAGGCGGTCTCAGCTGGCGTGTAGCCGGCCCGGCCGACGGCCTCGGCCAGCGCCGTGGGGTCGCCGTCGAAGTCGGCGCTCGCACGGCCGTGGCGGAAGTCGGCCTCGACGGCCGCCGCCCTCGCCTCTCGCCGCGCCGCGCTCACCGACGCCTCGTAGCGCTCGCACGTCATGCCTTCGACGGCGACGCGGACCCTGGCCATCAGCTCTCCCCGGTGGTGGCGGCGTCGATGCGCCGACAGCAGGCGATCTGGGCCTCGTTGGCCTCCAGGAACCGCCTGGCCTGGGCCACCAGCGTCCGGACCTTTCGGTCCTTCACCCGGTAGAGGGTGCGGCGCCCCTCGGTGCGGGTCTGCACGAAGCCGCACCACACCAGGCAGCCCATGTGCTCCGAGACCCGGGCCTGGGTGGCCCCCAGGCGACGGACCAGCTCCATCTGGTGCAGCTCGCCCTCCTCCAGCAGCAGTTCGAGGAGCCGCAGCCGGGTGGCGTCGCCCAGGGCCCGGAACAGCCGGGCCAGCAGCTCGGTGTCGGCGAGGACGACGGGCTCGGGCTCGACGATGGCCGGACGACCACCAGGCATGGGGGCTCTCCCTCCAGTTATCGCCGAAACCAGATGATATGGCGAATCGAGTGGAATGTCACACGGCCGGGGCGCCGGCCTCCAGGGCCGCCCCCAGGCGCAGGGCGTTGAACCTCCGACCCAGCTCGAAGGCGTCGGCCAGGCTGAGCACGAACGTGCCCGGGTGCTCGTCGGCCCAGGTCGCCCCCGCCTCGGGCGAGGCGAAGAACAGCACGTAGTGGCAGAAGCTGGTGACCACGTCGTCGGCCCACGGCCTGCGTGGAGAAAGGAACGACACGACCGTCGTCGCCGGCTCGGCCTCTCGCACCCCGTCGGGCCCGACCACGAGCGACACCGGGCGGCCCGTGACCGGGCACCGAGAGCACACCTGGGCCACCTGGCCCAGGATGGGCGTGATGAACAGGGCGTCCCAGGCGCACCAGGCGTAGAGCCGGCGACCGCCGACGGTGAAGCCATGGGCCATCTCGGGCAGGGCCAGGCCCCAGAAGCCGATCACGTCGCCAGCGTCGTCCCGGAACACGCCCGGCCAGCCGCCGAGGGTCTCGGCGACCTGGGGCTCCCCGAGCCCGCACCGTTCGGCCAGCGCCGCCGCCGGGACCGGGGCGCCCTCGGCCAGGGCACGGTACAGCGCCACCGCCAGCCGCTGGCCCACGCGGTCCAGCTCCGGGCTCGCCCCCGCAACCGCGGCGGCGAGCCCGTCAAGGTCGACCTCGGCGCTCATGGTGTCCTCCTTGCCGTCCGAGGGCAGGATACCATCCGCCTAACCGAATATAAGGAGCATTCCCGCCGGGCCCAAGGAGCAGGCGCCCGTGCCAAGGAGGTCGAACGCCACGAGGTCCAGCGGCTCCTGGGAGAGGGGCCCCAGCTGGTCGACGTCTGGGCGTCAAGGAGTTCGAGGCCTCCCGCATGGTGGGCGCGGTCAACATCCCCATCCGCAGGCTGGCCGCCGGGGCCCGCATCCGTCTCGACCCCGGTCGGGGGGTCGTCACCTACTGCTACGACTCCCTCTGAGACATGAGCCCCCGCGCCGCGTGGCGGCTCGAAACGCTGGGATCCACCGAGGTCTACGACTACGTCGGCTCGAAGATGGACTGGATCGGGGCGGGCTTGCCGTGGGAGGGGAGCGACGCGTCGCAGGCCACCCTGGGCAGTCTGGCCAACCCCGACGTCCCGGTCCGTCTACGTCCGCTACTCGGGCCTGTCAGTGCTGCAGCACAAGGACGGCTCGGCGAAGGGCTGGTTTGCGATCGGAGCCCCCTCGACGATGCGAACAAGCGACAGCCCTTGCCGTGGGCTGTGGGGAGAGCTGCGAGCGCATTGGGCAGCGGGCGCCGACATGAGGCAGTCGACGGAGCGCCGCTCAGCGCGCCACGAGAGCTGGTCGACCGCGGTCCTCCGACACCAACGGAGGACGAACGTGAGAGGGTTGACAGAGGGTTCATGCACGTGCCCGGCGTCGCGTCGGCCATTTCACCGTCGGAATCGTCGCCCGAGTTCACGCGGATGCGGCCTTCCACTCAAAAAGCGCGACGTCGTCCGCCGAGCGCGTCTCGCACACCGTCGACAGCGTCTCGCGCCGCGCATCAGCCCGGACTGTCGTGGGCGGGTTTCGTCTCAAACGATGGGCGCCAGTCGCCCCAGCGATTGCGATGCACCGCGCCCGACAAGGGTCGGCGTCGGGCCCAGCCGCAGCGCTCGAGATCCGGCGTCGACTCCAGATGCGACACCGTGCCGACGCAGAGCCAGGCGACGGGCCGCACCGCGTCGGGGACGCCGAGCAGGTCGCGGACGAACGCCTCCCGGTAGAACGACACCCACCCGACGCCGAGGCCTTCGGCGGTGGCCGCCAGCCAGAGGTTCTCGATGGCCAGGCAGACCGAGTAGAGGCCGGCGTCGGCGATGGCGTGGCGGCCGAGCACCGCCGGAGCGCCGCGAGCGCTGTCGTAGGTCACCACGACAGAGAGAGTCGACTCCCGCACCCCGTCGATCTTGATGTCGGCGAACCTTCCCGCCAGCTCGTCGCTGAGCGTCGAGGCGAAGCGGGCCCGCTCGTCTTGGACATGGCTCCAGAACGCCGTCTTCAGCGAGTCGTCGTCGATGACGATGAAGTCCCACGGCTGGCTCATGCCGACGCTCGGCGCGGCGTGCGCGGCCGCGAGCACGCGGCCGAGGACCCCGGGGAGCAGCGGGCGGCCGTCGAACTGGGCGCGCACGTCCCGGCGGCGCAGGATCGTCTCGTAGAGCCCGGCGTCCGGGATGTCTCGGTTCATGGGCAGGCTCCCCGCTGTCCGCCGCCGGCGGGCGGCTATTGGTTGCGAGGCCGGTCTCCGGACTTCCGGATCAAGCGCTGCGCCGCCCGCCTTCCCAGGCCGCAGCCCAGTGGCATGTGGACGGCCGCTCCCCGGTCACCGTGGCGGGCCCGTGCCGGGTTCGCACCGGCTTCCCAGATTCTCCCCTCGCGGGGCACCTCGCGCTGTGTTGCCGCCCCCAGCATGGCCGCTCCGGAACGAAGGGTTCCAACCGGCCCGCCGAAGGGGCGCCGCCAAGGGGACAGACGGACGACGAGCAGCCCGGCCTCGACGAGGATCTCGAGGTGATGCGACACCGTCGGTCAGGTGACGACCCGCAGGACATCGTTCCGGTGGAAACCGCAGGACATCGTTCCGGCCACTGAGGCCGGTTTCCCGCAGGACATCGGTCCGGTCCGGGTTGGCTTCCTCGCTCACGAGCGAGGGAGACCGGGCGGACGAGGAAGGACTGCGCAAGGAGGCGGTGCGCCGCAGGCGCCAGGGTGAGAGCCCGGAGGGCGATCCCGCGGCGTTGGGCCGCACCAGCCGATGGGGCGCGCAAGTGGGTGGCCCGCCACGACGAGGAGTCGAGCGACGAGGGCTGGGCCAAGTCGCGCTCAACGGCGCCGCACACCTCGCCGTCGCGGACGCCCGACGAGCTGCGCCTGCTGATCCTCGACGCCCGCTCCCGGCTGACCGCGAACCCCCGCGCCCAGTACGGGGCGCTGGCCGTGGCCTGGCAGCTGCGCCGCATGGGCGTCGACCCCGTGCCTGAGCGCTGGACCATCGAGCGGACGATCTCGGCGGCCGGCCTGGCCCGGCCCCGGAGGGCGACACCGAGAGCGCCACCGTGGTGAAGGACCTGCTGGCCGGCCTGCGGGAGCGGGGTCTCGACACGACCCGGCCGATCCTGTGCGTGCTCGACGGGGCCAAGGCGCTGGTCAGCGCCGTGAATGCGGTGTTCGACCACCCCGTCGTGGCCCGCTGCCAGCTCCACAAGGTCCGAGAACGTCGGTCGAAATTGCCCAAGGCGCTGGCCGCCACGGTGGCCAAGAAGATGCGCGCCGCGTACCACGACCCCGACGCTCTGGCCGCCGAGGCGACCCTCGAGGCGCTGGCCCGCAACCTGGACAAGAGCCACCCCGCGCGGCCGCGAGCCTGCGCGAAGGGCTGGCCGAGACCCTCACCGTCGTCCGCCTGGGCGTGCCGCCAACGCTGGCCCGCACGCTGCGCTCGACCAACGCCATCGAGTCCATGATCGAGATCTGCCGGGACCACTCCACCAACGTGAAGCGCTGGCGGGACGGCCAGATGGCGCTGCGGTGGTGCGCCGCCGGCATGCTGGAGGCCGCCAAGCAGTTGCGCCGGGTCAACGGGTTCCCCCACCTACCCGCCCTGCGAGCCGGCCTCGACGCTCACGTGAACGGGACTGTCATACCCCGGGTGTCAGGATGGGGAAGTAGCCGCCTGACCATCATCGGCCGCCACCCGAAGTTCCACGGAACTCGGGACATCCTCTCGTCGAGGTCGGCGTGCACGATGTCGTAGTGAGGCGCCTGGCCGGTGTCCCACAGCTCCAACCCGCTGGCAATGAGGACGCGAGCGGTGAACAGCACCACCCACTCGGCCCGACGGAGCTTGGTGGCTGCGATCTCCTGCCACGTGAGCCCGCCCGCCTCGGCGAATACGGACACGCCGCAGAACCCGTAGACAGCGTGATTCTCCCGCGCCGAGGTCGCCAGCACCTCAGGATCGAGCAGATCGCCGCGCACGACGAAGCCGCATCGTCGGGGAGCGCCTCGCCCCTTCGCTGGCCGCGACGAACGCAGGGTCAGTCCGGCGCCGCGCCGCCGTCACCTTCTCACGTCTCGTCGTTGAGGCTTCGCAAGGTCGGCGGCGTCGAAGAATGCTCCCGGCTCATGGTGGTTCAAAGCCTCGAAGGCATCGGCGAGCCGGCGCAAATCGAGGCCACCCTGTCGAGATCCTTGCCGGCGAAGCTGCCGCTGATGTGGCGACGGGCCATCCCGTTGAACGCCACCGCCAGCATGTCCTCGGGTCGTATGTGCTCGCGGCGGCGCTCGCCCTGCCGCAAGATCCAGTGATCGACCTCCTCGGCGCCGAGAACGTCCCCGTCCGGGACGAGGACTGTCGATGCGTGGACCCACGGCGCGGCCCGTTCGGCGACGTCGGCGAAGTTGCCGCGGTGCCCCCACACGAGCAACAGCAGGTACTCCCAAGGCATGTCGCCGGCGTCGGGGATGCGTAGCTCACCGGAGCGGTCCTCGGGCGGAAGGAAGAAGTAGAGCACAGGCAGATCGAAGGTCCGCGCCAGGGCCAACAGCTCGTTGGACCGGAACTGCCGCACCCGTGTGCCCGAGACCGAGCGCGGCCGGCCTGGCGATGGCGTTCAAGCTGCTCGAGGCGGCGCAGCAGCGCTGGCGCTCCGTCAACGCGCCGAAGCTCGTCGCCCTCGCGCGTGCGGGCGCCAAGTTCGAGAGGGGGGTGCTTATCGAGCGACCGAGCGAGCAGGATCAGGAAGCCGCCGTGTAGTCAGCGGGAAATCCGATCCACAGGTCCTGACTATTCCTCGGTTATAGAGGGTGCCTACCGACTTGACATGAGCGTCCGTCCAGAGAATAGTGACCACTTCAAGGGTTCTGAGTCGGGCCTCGGCGGCACGGCGGCTGGGTATGATCCCACTGGGGAACAGTAAGGGGGAGTTCCAAATGTGTTGGGCGTGTACTGACTCTTAGTGGCGCGGACCCGGTCGGGTTTCGGAAACCCCGGGGGGATGACACATGCGGCGGGAAGTCTTATCGCTCGCGTGCCTGGGCACCGAATAGCCTGATGGGCCGCCATTTCTCACGCGTTCGTTCAAAAGGCGACGCCCTGTCGGGCTAATACGCCGCGCGTGCCGCCTCGGCCTGCTAGCTAGGCCAGCGGAGTTGAGTTGTATTGATGTCAATCGGCGGCCCACCCGTGGCCTGACGATGTTCACTAATCCGCCGTTCAGGGTCGGGAGCGAAGCTCCGGGAGGAGAAGGTTTATATGCGAGGGAGGATTCAAGGCCGCGTCCGCGCGCTCGCCATGGCCGTATCGGTTGCATTGGCGACCGTGGCTCTACCATTGACCATTGCCGTGGCTACTGCCCAACCGGCTCATGCTGCCGGGCCGGCTGCGCTCATCAACACGGACACTGTCTCCGGCGCTCCCAGCGTGGAGGAGAATCTGGCCGTGAGCGCGGGCTTCACCGCCACGCGGGCGAACGGGGCCCAATGGGGGGCCCTGAGCGCAGCTGACTTTGCTAAGTATCAAGTGCTGATCATCGGAGACCCGACCTGCGGAAGGCTGGCCGCGTCCGTGACGGCAAACGCCGCCGTCTGGGCACCCGTGGTCATGGGTACGAGCGTCAACACCAAGCCGGGCAACCGTGTCCTCATCGGCACCGATCCCGTCTACCATCGCGGCGGGCACCCGGGGGCCAACACGCTCATCAAGGACGGGATCGCCTTCGCCGGCAAGCTCCTCGGGCGCACAGGCGTTTACCTCGACGTCACCTGCTCGGACGGGCCGGATTCGGCGGCGGTGCTCAGCCTGCTCGACCGGCTGAGCGTCGGAGGGGGGACGTGGACGGAGAACGGGACGCCTCCGTGCGGGGGCAGCGTGTCGCTCATCGCCGCCAACCCCGATTTCGCCGGGCTGACCAGCGCCGACCTCCAGGGGTGGAGCTGCTCGGATCACGAGACCTTCCCGAAGTTCCGCGACGACTGGATTCCCCTTGCGGTCGCCACCGACACTCCGAGCCGACCGACGTGCGGCACCGAGCCCAGCACCGGCGCCGCCGTCTGCGGTGAGGCCTACGTGCTCATCGCCGGCACCGGAGTGGTCGTCACGGCGCCGGACATTTCTCTCACCCCAACCGAAGCTACCAACCCGGCGGGCACATCCCACACGGTGACGGCCACCGTCACCCGCGCCGGCTCTCCGGTGTCCGGCCAGACGGTCAGCTTCACCATCACCGGCCAGAACGCCGGCGTGGCGGGCGTGTGCGCGCCGCCCGCGTGCACCACCGACGCCTCCGGAAAGGTCAGCTTCACCTACACCGACGTCAACGGCGCCGGCGACGACACCATCATCGCCAGCTTCACGGATCCCGACACCGGGACCAAAGAGCAGGCCTCGGCGATCAAACACTGGATCGGCAAGGCCAGCCCGGCCATCGCCACCACGCCGTCGGGCAGCGTCCCGGCGGGAGGCAACGTCTCGGACTCCGCCACCTTGTCCGGTGGCTCCTCGCCCACGGGCACCATCACCTTCAGCCTCTTCGGGCCCGGTGACACCACCTGCAAGACGGTCATCGCCACCCGCAGCGCCGCCGTCGCCGGCAACGGCACCTACGGCTCGGGCAACGTCCCCGTCGCCGCAGCCGGCACCTACAACTGGGTGGCGGCCTACGGCGGAGACGCCAACAACAACCCGGCGGCGTCGGGGTGCGGGGACGAGAAGGTTGTCGTGACTCCCCAGATCCTGACGGGGCGGGCCTTTGGCGTCTCGGCCAAGACCGCCCTGCTGTCGGTGTCGCCGACGCCGGACACCGGGTCGATCTCGACGACAGCCGCCGGAACCACCTCGACGCCCTGCGTCGCCACGCTGAGCGGCACGCTTGTCAACGCACGCTCGTTGTGCGTGGGCGTGACCACGTCGCAGGCGCCGGGGACCTCGACAGCCAGCGCCACGGTGGCCGGCGCCGATGTCGCGGTGCCGCCGCTGCCCGCGATCTCCACCACCGACATCACGGCAACCTCCAAGACGACGTGCGCAGGCTCCGCCGGCCAGAGCATGATCGCCTTCCTCAAGGTCGGCAGCACCGTCGTGATCCCCACGTCGACCACGCCGGCTCCCAACACCACGCTCAACGTTGCTGGCGTCAAGCTCATCCTCAACGAGCAGGTGCCCGTGCCCGGTGGGCTGACCGTCAACGCCGTCCACGTCGTCGCGCCGCTGGGCGCGGCCGACCTAATCATCGCCTCGGCCACCAGCGACATCCACAACTGCCCGTAGAGCTCCGGCCCAGCCGCGCACCGGGAACGTGGATTCCCTCCGTTCCCGGTGCGCTCGAACAAGCAATTGGATTCTGTTTTCCATCAGCGCACGACACAACGAGAGAGAAAGGGCAACACAGATGAGACGTAGTATCATTGCAGCATCGTTCGCCGTCGCTGGGGTTGTGGCATCGAGCGTGGCTCTCCTGCAGGGTCCCGCGCTCGCCGACACGACGCTTGTGGACCAAACGATTCCGGGTCCTATCGGCGGGGCACAAGTGTGCGTGCTCGGCACGAATTGTGCTACGACCCAGGGAATCGCCAATGTCCATGTCTTGGTCACCGTGCAGGGTGCAGGCCTGCTCACGCCCCCTGCGTTGACTCCGGGAAGCGCCCCAGGGTGTACGACCAACGTCAATCTTGCGCTGTTCGTCACGACACCCGGCGTCAGCGGAACGCTCCACACGGCGGTGTCCTTCGTTAGAACGGACAAGAACGGCAATGTCATTCCCGGATCCGAGACAACCATTACCAGCGATGTCCCCGTGACGACTCCCCCGAGCCTGACCCTGCCCCTCGCCTCGGTCTGCGCGACGATTCTTTAGCGCTAGCGACTGGGGTGAGAGCCCTCTGGGTGGGCTTAGAGAGCCAGGTAATCGAGGTCATTAGGCCAGCGAGGTCCCGTGCGCTCCAACGGGCAGATGCGGATGAGAAGCTGGTCCATGAGGCGGGTGAGCATGTTCCACCGTCCCGCTCCTCTAGCTCGCCCGTCCCGCGCCGACGCCGCAGGTTCAGCGAGCTGACCGATCGGGAGCGGGACGTGCTATCTCGTCGGGCGTCGCCTCGGCGACATCAACCGTCGTGGGGACCGGCTCAGGCTCGGGCGGCCCGTCTCCGGCCGACCGTCGCCGCCATGGGGCCGCCAGTCTCTGCCTAGGGCTGAGCGCTGAGCAAGGGGCCATCGGAGGCGACGTGGCCCGCTCCTCCCTTCGTAGCCGAGACTTTCCTTCACGCGGTCTCGTACCGAGTGCTGGGGAGCGGGCCACCGCTCACGATTATCAAGCCGCACCGCACCGCAGGCCGCCGGTGTACGAGTTCGCGGTGTGGCTCGCGGCTCGGTACAGGGTGGTTCAGATCGAGCCGCTCGGCTTCGCGTCGAGCGAACGGCCGGCGCCACAGTCGCGGGCGCCGCTTGAGGACCAGGTTCATGCGGTGCTCGATCTCGAGGGCGTCAACCGCTCCATCGTGTGGGGGTATTCGGCTGGCGGTGCGATGGCGCTCGCGGTGGCGCGTGCGAGCAAACGCGTCGCTGGCTTGGTGTGCGGTGGATACTCGCCAGCCGAGCGTTGGAGCGAAGCCCAAATTCGACGTTCAGATCGTGTGGGCCGCCCGCCTCTCGCCCAGCGCGAGTTCTGGCATTGGTACGCGGGCGTCGACTGGCTCGCCGCGCTCGCGGCGATGGACGTGCCTCGCCTCGTCTACATAGGGACCGAGGATGGCCCGCGGGTTCGCGGACCGAGGGGGCGTCCCGCGCACCCGTGGCGCCCTCATTGCGAGCGGCGTCCGCATCATCGAGTTCGAAGGCCTCGATCACGTCGCATGCATGAGCGAACCAGCGTTCTCGACCATGGCCGGCCCAGCGGTGACTGTGTGGCTCGACATGAACCTCGATGACCCGTCGCGTTGAGGGAGGCTCCTCGCGGCTCACGGCCTTCGGCTTTGGCGGGGGCCAGGGCGGCGGCGTGCTCGCCGTCCGTCGCGCATTCGGTCGCGCCACAAGCGCGACCGGTGCCGTCGTTATGGGTGGATCCCCACTGACCGGCAGCAACCTCGCAGCCCGATCGAGATGTCGTGTTATGGGCGGCCTCGGCGAGGGCGCGCATGGCGACCCTGTCAACGTCCCGAAAGACGATCCTTCCTTGTGCGGGACGGCGAATGGCGGCCGTGATCGATAACCGCACGGCGTCCCTACCGCCGCTTGACGGATGGTGCCTGCTGTCGCAAGCGGCGTGGTCAGGGGCAAGAACGCCCTGACCGGTGCGGATCTGGACGCGCGGAACCTTGCTTTGCCGCTATCGCGCCAGTGACGACGGTGGCGGCCCGAGGACCTCGAGGTGGAAGCGTTCGGCGGCCGCTTCGGCCTGCTCCAGGTCGGGCGGACCGGACGGGCGGAGCTCGGGCCTTTGGGCCGGCTCGCCGCAGGCGGCGACGTACTGTTCGAACTGTCCGGTCGTCAGCACCAGGGAGCGCAGCGGCGCGTCGGCATCCACTCGATGCCAGTGCGGGATGCCCTTGGGCAGCATGACGAAGCTGCCGGGACCGACGTTGAATGACTCGTCCCCGCAGTGGACCTCGGCCTTTCCTTCGCCACCCCGCTGCACGTGCATCACGACGAGCACGAGGCCTTCTACGTCACATCCGAAGAACCAATAGGCGGTGCCTTCGCCTGTGTCCAAGGCATACGGCTTGTGCTCGGTGCGCATCCCACCATCTCCTATCGAGTAGACTTTGTCCCTATCAGACATATGGTGAGTATAGCGAAATGACCAAGGGCGTCAAGCCCCGTCGCTACCAGTCAGCCCTTCGTCAGGAGCAGGCGCTGGCGACGCGGGCGCGCATCGCCAGGTCAGCGGCGGAGCTGTTCGCCGGTCAGGGGTACACGCAGACCTCGATCGACCAGATCGCCGCGCATGCCGGGGTGGCGCGCCCCACCGTGTACAACGCGTTCACCGGGAAGCCGGCCCTGCTCAAGGCGGCCTTGGACCTGACCCTCGCCGGCGATGATGCGCCGGTGCCCGTCCGAGACTGGCCCTGGGTCCAAGAGGCGCTCCAACAACGCGACCCACACACCGTGCTCCAGCTCCAGGCCCGCAACGACCGCATGATCAACCAGCGCGTGGCACCGCTGTACGAGGCCGTCCGCAACGCGTCGGCCACCGACGACGACATCGCTCAGTTGTACGCGATGCTCAAAGGTCAGCGCCTTGCCGGTGCCCGCACCGCCGTCGAGGCACTCGCCGCGCTCGGCCCGCTTCGCGACGACCTCGACCATGACACCGCGACCGACATTTTGTGGGCGCTGAAGGACCCCGGTCTCTGGACCGCGCTCGTCATCGACCGCGGCTGGACGGGAGATCGATACGAAACGTGGTTGGCCCGCACCATGCAACAATCGCTCCTCCCGTTGACGCGAATGCGCCGAAGTCGCTCGCGCTAGGAGCGCGGACGAAGCACCGGGGGGCCTCCAAAATCGTGCCCGGGCCGAGAAAGGGAACGAAAACATCGATTCCGGCGCGCTGAGGGGTGTCAGACTCGGCATCGGTGAGGCGGGCGTGGGTTGCGATACTGCTGGCGGCCAGCCTGGCGAGCGCGTGCACCGGTGGCCGAGGGGACCATGCCGGGGCGGGCGGGAGCCGGCCGGTGCGGTTCGGGATATGGGGCGACACCCCATACACCGACCGCGAACTGCAGGCCCAGGCTCCCCTCATCGAGCAGCTCAACGACGACGACTTGGATCTGGCCATCTTCGTCGGCGACATCTTTGGCTCCTTCTGCGAGGACTCCCGCTACGCCGACGCCATGCGCCGCTTCAACACCGTCGACGCCCCCCTCGTGCTACAGCCGATCCAGGTCGAGCGCCAGCGCCCCGAGTACCCCGAGAACAGCGCGGTGGAAGATTGGCTCGATCCGGTTCGTCGCGCTCAACGTGACGGGCAGCAACAACAACCGTCGGCCGCGACCGTCAGCGCGGGCCAGAAGGCGTTTCGCAAGCCGTTCCGCCTGCGGCACCCGCTCGCCCCCCCCGCCACACCGGTCGGCGTTCCGAGTCCGCCGCACTGGTCGGCGTTCCCGTTCGGGGAGTCCTCCTGGGCCTTCCCGGTGGCGGGAGCCGATCACGCCTAGCGCGTGGTGGTCGAGTCCGTCAGCGTGGGCGAGGCGACGATGACCGTGTTCCACACCCCATCGTTGCAACGGTGTGTGCCAGCTCGGTTCATGCTGCCGTGCGCGTACGTGTGGCCATCGTCGCTGATGCAAGTCTGTCCAATGGCGTAACCCGCGTCACCTCGTACTGCCAACAGCACGATCGAAACGGCCGTTGCGGCCAGGATCCTGCGGCCTGTCTTCTGCATCTGGGCTCCTCCCTCAAAGCGTCATCAGCCTGGAGAGCCGCGGCCAATCCTCGCTGATACACCTTCAGCTGTGGCCGGCAATCGCTCTGGCGCTCGATGTCCACGTTCGCGCCTGGCGGCGGCACCAGCTCGCCGAGGAGGTCATTCGGTTCGCGATGGTCCCGGTGCTTTCCGAGCACGGGGTTGTTGAGACCGAAGGCACGGCGGCTGACGGAGTCGCGGGCTGCGGTCGATGGCACTTCCCCGAGGCGAGCAGCAGGCGCGAGGCAAGATGCCCACTCGGTAGCTGTCCGACGCCGAGCTGGCGTCGCTTGTCGGCTACCCCGAGACGATCGCCGACGAGGACCTCGTCACCTTCCTTCGCCCATAGGAGGACGATCTGCGGTGGCTGCGAGAACACCGCGGAGGGGCGAACCGCGTCGGGCTGTCGCGGCAGCTCGGCGCAGCAGCGTTCCCCCACCAAAGGGAGGGGTTTGCGGCGATGGCTGTTCTTCGGGGTTTGCTTCGTTCGTGGTCGCTGCTCGTGCTGGCGCTGATTGCTGCGACCTTCACCAACGCATGCGGAGGGCGCTCGCTCCCCGCACCGGTACCGCCGGCCTCGCCGTCCACTCCGGCGGGCTCGCCGTCGTCTGTCACGCCGGCGCTGGGCGACCTACCGCTGCTGTTCATCGAGAACCAGGGCCAGGTGGCCCCAGGCGTCACCCACTCGGTCCAGGCAGGCATCGGTCTTCTTCACGCCCACTGGCCTGGACCTGGCCCTCGACAAGTCGCAGCCGGCGCTGCGCGTGGGGTTCGAGGGGGCCACCCCCACCCGCCCGCAAGGCGTCGGCGACAGCGGCACGACGGTCAACTACCTCATCGGCCCCGAGGACCAGTGGCGGCTCGGCGTCCCCGCCACGACGTCGCTCGAATACCGCGACCTGTGGCCGGGCATCGACCTCCTCTACACCGGCAGCGCGTCGCACCTGAAGTACGCGTTCCACGTGCGCCCCGGTGCCGACCCGGCCCAGATTGCGCTGGCCTACGAGGGCGCCAGCCGGCTGCACGTCACCGACTCGGGCGACCTGGAAGTAGTCACGGCCACGACCAGCTTCCTCGACGAGCGCCCGGTGGCCTGGCAGGACGTCGACGGCGAGCGGCGCCCGGTCGCCGTCCGCCACGAGGTCGACGGGTTCACGGCCCGCCTCCCGGTGGGCGGCTACTACCCCGGCCGCGAGCTCGTCATCGATCCGACGGTCGAGATCTACGCCGGGTACCTGCCCGGCGAAGGCGACGACGCGGCCTACGGCGTCGCCGTGGACGGCGACGGTGCCGTCTACCTGGCCGGCGACACGATCTCCACAGGCTTTTCGGTCCCCTTGTGGACCGGGGTCTTCGACTTCAGCGCCAACGGGATTCTGGACGCCTTCGCGGCCAAAGTCGCGCCCGACGGCTCGGCCTACGCATACGTGAACTTCATCGGCGGCAGCAAGGACGACGCGGCCCGGGCCATCGCCGTGGATGGGGACGGGAGCGCGTACGTCACCGGCAGCACCTACTCCACCAACTTTCCGGTGTCGCCGTCCGGCGTGTACGACAGCGTTCCGGTCGGGAGCAACGGGTACGCCAAGGCCTGGGTGTTCAAGCTGAGCCCTAACGGGGCGACCCGCACGTGGGCCACGTTCGTCAAGGCGCTCAACGCCGCCGGACGGGGCATCGCCGTGGACGGGGCCGGCCAGCCGATCGTCGTCGGGAGCGCGACATCCTTGGTCGCGACGACAGCGGCCAACTCGTTCAAGACGTCCACCAGCGGCGGTATGGAGGGTTTCGTCGTCAAGCTCGGGGCGAACGGGGCGGGAGCTGCGTACGCCACGTACCTGGGCGGTAGCAGCGCCGACTTCGCCTACGCCGTCGACATCGACCCGTCCGGCAGGTACGCGTATGTCACCGGGACGACCAAGTCGACGAACTTCCACAACACCGGAGCGACCGTGTACCAAGCCCTGGACGACGCGTTCGTGACCAGGCTGGACCTCGGCGTCTCCGGGCCGCCCAGCCTCGTGTACTCCCGGATCATCGGCGGTACGGGCACCGAGTTCGGTGCGGGCATCGCCGTGGACAGTTGGGGCAACGCCTACGCCGTCGGCGAGACGCGGTCGCCCACGCTCGTCGGGTGGCCGACGGGCAGCGTCATGGGGCCCGCCGACGGGTACATCGTCCAGCTCGACCCCGCCGGCCTCACCCTCGCCACCCAGCGGGTCGGGGGCATTTTGGCCGACGGCCTCACCGCCATCACCGTCGACGGCCTCGACGACGTCTACGTGACCGGCTGGACGGCGGGCACGGTCCTCGTACCTCCCTTTCCGGCCAACCAGGTGACCGGCACCCTGCTGGCCGACGCCAACCACGGCGGTAGCGACGCCTTCGTGGTGAAGTTCCCGCCCGGGCTCGGGACGGCGACCTTCGGCGGCTACTACGGTGGGCCCAACGACGACATGGCCACCGATGTGACGGTCGATTGGGGCGGCTTCGCGTACCTGGTCGGCGCTACCTCGTCACCGGGCATCTCGACCAACGGCAGCCAGTACGAATCGCAGCGGGACGCGTTCTTCCTCAAGATCGGCCCGGGGTGCACGGTAATCCTGACCTCGGGGAACGACACCTACGTCGTCAACAACAACCTCAACGATGTGATCTGCGGGCTCGACGGTGACGACAACATCATCACGACCGGCACCGGCAACGACATCGTGATCGCGGGGCCCGGCAATGACTTCGTCCAGACTGGCGACGGGAGCGATGTCGTCGACGGTGGGCCGGGCGATGACGTCATCGGGACCGGGAACGGCCGCGACATGGTGTTCGGCGGGAGCGGGAACGACCAGATCTACCTCGGCGAGGACGACGACGCGGCTAGCGGCGGCACGGGGCACGACACCATCGACGGTGGCTCCCACCGCAACTACCTGCGGGGCGGCGGCAGCGGCGACCAGCTCACCAACCCCTCCACGCCCGCCGGCATCATCGACGGCGGTGGCCCCGTGGGCGTCGACACGTGCACCGGCAGCGTGATTTGGTTCTGCCCGTAGGGGACCGGGCTCGTTGAAAGGCCACCACGCCATCGTCGCGACGATCAGACCGGCGGCTGCGCCCCCAGCCGCCCGTCCTCGATCCACACCACGCCGGTCGGCGACCTCCCGGACGCGGTGTCGTGGTTGCGCACAACACCGCCTTGCCCGTTCCCGGACGGCGGGTGGGCAGCAGGCCCATGACTGCCGCCCCCGTCTTGGAGGTCGAGGTTGCCGGTCGGCTCGTCGGCCAGAATGAGGGGCGGGTCGTGGCCAGCGCCCAGGCCAAGCTGGCCAGCCCGTCCGTCGGCGTCGCCCGCGCGACTTGGCGTTCCCGTACCAGGGACGCAGAATGTTGTTAAGAATCGACGGCACGGACAGTCCCGATCGAGGATCCGCCTGCGGTACCCGCTCGGCGATCCGCAGCGGGATCACGGTGACACGCCCGGTCCCTCGGCCCCGAGCGTCGGTCCCCCAGACGATTGACATGCCCGCAGCGGCTCGAACTTGACGCGCTGCGCGGCGGCCCGGACGGGCCCTCAGGTTGCCGGCTTGAGCGCCTGGGCGAGGCGCCTGGCGACCTGCTCGATCTGTTCGGGTCCGAGGTCCCCGGTGGCGGCGATCATGTCCGCCATCTTCGATGTCCAGGTGACCAGCACGCCCTCGTGGACGAACGGCTTGGCGAACCAACCCCAGTCCGATGAGGTGAAGCACAGCGCAGGGTGGACCGGCGCATCCAGGTTTCCCAGCGCCTCCCGAACGGCCGTGACCTGCCACCCAAGCGCCGTGACCAACTTGGTCTTGTCCCGGCCCCCGACGTAGACGCGGTGGTCCGCTGGGCCCAGCCAACCGCCGACGTTGCGGTACTCCACCCGACCCGTGTAGTTCTTGGCGTCGACGACCCACACTCCCGACGAAGCCACGATGAGATGGTCGATGTTCGCCCGACCGACCTTGCGGTCATGGAGGAACACGGTGCGATCCGCCAGCGCTCGGGCGAGCTGCGCCGCCAACCGGCGCTCGCCCTCGGCGCCACGGGCCCAGGCCTTGGTCGACTGTGGGTCGTCGGACAGGAGCTTGGCGATGCCTGATAGCCGGCCCCACCTCGCTTCGAGGCCCTGCTCCCGCCTCAAGTGGCGCCGCTCGAACTCGGCCTGCGCCGAACGACCGGCATCCGAAAGCTCGGCGTCAGCAACCGGCGGTGGCGCGGTTGCGGTCGTCCTGCCAGGGGAGGGCGACTCAGGCGCGCTCGGCGATGAATTGCCCGACAGGGCCGTCACCGTCCCGCACGACTGGCAGAAGGCCCCGCCGGCCGCCTTGTTCCACACCGCCTGTGTACCGGCCGGCATGTCGACGCCACATGTGGCACACGTCGCGGCATAGCGCAGGCCGATCGTCTTCGGTCCGTCGCCGTGCGCCATCCCGACATCGTGTCAGTGGACCGTCCCCTAAGCCGATCCCGCAACGGGATCCGCCGATCCCTGAGCGGGAGCTTGGTTCGCCAAACTGCCGCCACGAGAACGCCGCCATCCAGCGCCGAAATCACGCGGATCTGTCGTGCGCCAGCGCGTGCAC
>JAHFUQ010000003.1 GCA_023265045.1 Acidimicrobiia bacterium | reverse complement strand
CGACGCGCTGGCCCGGATCGCGCCGCCGAGCGAGCCGGCCCCGCTCGACGAGGCCTCCGCCGAAGCGGCCCGCCTGGCCGCCGAGACCGCTCGTACCCAGCTGGCCGAGGTGGACGGCGGGCTCCGGGCGGCGACCGAGGAGCGGAAGCGAGCGGCCGAGGCGGTGCGCAAGTCGTCCGAGTTGTCGAACGAGGGCGACTGCCCCTTGTGCGGCCAGGCCCTGGGCGACGCCTTCGAGCAGGTGCAGTCCCATCGGGCAGCGGAGCTGGCCGAGGTGCAGGAGCGGGTCGCGGCGCTGACGGCCCAGCGCCGCGCCCTGGCCACGGCGCACGAACGGGCCGACGAACGGGCCTGCGCAGAGGCGACGCGTGTGCGGACCCTGCAGGCCAGCTGGGCTGAGTACGAGCGGGCACGGGCCCGCCGGGCGGACGCCGAGCTGGTCCTCGCGGCCGCCCGGGAGGCGGCGGGCGGCGTTGGCGGGGTCGACCCGGCCGAGGTCCCAGCGCTGGCGGCCGAGGTCCGGCGGCTGCGCAAGGCGGCGGAGGAGGTCGAGCGGCTCAAGGGCCGCCTCGAGGGCCGGCCGCGCCTCGTCGCTGATCTCGACGCCGAGCGCCTCACGGCCGACACCAGCGCGGGCCGGTTGGCGACGTTGACCGAGAAGCTGGCGGCGGTGGCGTTCCAACCCGACGCGCTGGCGGCGGCTCGCGCCTCGCGTGACCGGCTCCGGGCTGAGCGCGCGGCCGCCCAGCAGGCGGCCGAGACCGCCCGGATGCAGGCGGCCCGTGCCGTAGCCAGCAGCGAGGCAGCCGCCCAGCGGGTGGCCGACGTCGAAGCGCAGCATGCCGCGCTCGAGAAGCAGGTCGACGAGGCCCGCCACCTCCACCGGCTGGGCGAGCTGCTCGGGGCCTTCCGCAACGGTCTGGTCGCTCGCGTCGGTCCCCGGTTGTCCGCCCAGGCCGGGGACCTGTTCGCCGAGCTCACCGACCACGAGTACGACGACCTCCTCGTCGACCCGGACACCTACGAGATCCGCGTGTTCGACCAGGGCCAGGACTACGGCATGGACCGGTTCTCCGGCTCCGAGACCGACCTCGCCAACCTCGCCCTACGGGTGGCCATCAGCGAGCACATCCAGTTCCAGTCGGGCGGCACCATCGGCCTCCTGGTGCTCGACGAGGTGTTCGGTCCGCTGGACGACGACCGCAAGGACCGCATGCTCCAGGCCCTGGAGCGGTTGAAGGGCCGCTTCCGGCAGGTGTTGGTGGTGACGCACGACGCCGCCATAAAGGAGCAGCTCCCGCATGCCATCGAGGTGGTGAAGCTCCCCGGGAGGCGCGCCCAGGTGCAACTGCTCACGGCGTGAGGCGGGCGCGCACCTCCGACGCCGGGCGGGCCTTCCACCAGCGGCCGAGGTTCTCGCCCGTCGTAAACGTGCGGGTGTCCATGCGGTCGACGTAGAGCACGCCCGCCAAATGGTCGAGCTCGTGCTGCACGATCCGGGCCGGCCACCCCTCCAGGTCGAGCTTGATGGGCTTGCCCCGGCCGTCGAGCGCTTCGACGCGCACCGCTCGATGCCGCCGCACCAGCGCCGAGTAGCCCTCCAGGCTGAGGCATCCCTCGAAGAACTCGTCGGTTTCGTCGCCGAGAGGAGTCAGTTTGGGGTTGATGAGCACCGTGAAGGGCAAGGGCGTACGCCGGGTCTCGGCTCGCCGAAGGGGGCTGATCGTCGCCAGGTGCTCCTCGTCGTCCTCGACCACCGTGAGCTGCAGGGACTCGCCCACCTGCGGCGCGGCGAGGCCGACGCCGGGCGCGTCGTACATGGTCATCCGCATCGAGACGATCAGCTCCTGGATGAACGGGGTGGCGATCTCCGCGGGATCGAGCGGCCGCGCCGCCTGGCGGAGGACCGGGTCGCCCACCTGCACGATTTCGAACACCATCGCCGCAGTCTGGTAGCAACGGGCGCCCATGAACGTGATCCTCGACCTCGACGGCGTCATCTGGTTGGCCGACGAGCCCATTGCCGGCTCGCCCGAAGCTGTCCGGCGGCTGCGCGACGCCGGCCATCGCGTCCTGTTCCTCACCAACAACTCCAACCCGACCGTGGCCGACCTGGTGGCCAAGCTCGGGCAGATGGGGGTCGGGGCCGAGGCGAGCGATGTGGCCACCTCGGCGCAGGCGGCCGCCGCCCTCGTCGAGCCCGGAGACACCGTGCTGGTGTGCGGGGGGCCCGGGGTGCGGGAGGCGCTGGCCGATCGCGGCGTCGGGCAGGTGGACGAGGGCGAACCGGGCTCGGTTCAGGTGGGCTCGGTTCAGGTGGGCTCGGTTCAGGTGGGCTCGGTTCAGGTGGACGCCGTCGTCGTCGGGTTCCACCGGGAGTTCGACTACCGGCGGTTGACGGCCGCCTTCCGGGCTGTCATCCGCGGCGCCCGCCTCATCGGAACGAACGACGACCCGACCTACCCGACGCCCGACGGTCCCATTCCGGGTGGCGGGTCGATCCTCGCCGCCGTCGCGACGGCGGCCGGCGTCGCGCCGGTCGTCGCCGGCAAGCCGTTCCAGCCGATGGCCGACCTGGTGCGGGCGCGCCTGGGCGGCGATCTCGGCCATACCGTGCTGATCGGCGATCGCCCGTCGACCGACGGCCGCATGGCGAGGCTGCTCGGGGTCCCGTTCGGGCTGGTCCTGAGCGGCGTGACCTCAGCCGGCGACGGACCTGGCGACCCGACCGACGATGTCGCCCCCACCGTTGTCGCCCCCGACCTGGCGGCTGCGGTTCAGGAGTTGGCGTAGACCCACGGGTCGATGGTGAGGTACTGCTTGCGTGGCCCGCAATCGTCGTTCACCGGGGTGAACACGATCGACGCCTGACCCGGCTCGGGCGGCCCTTTCACTTCGACGCGGTATTCGCCGATGGCGGACCCGCAGGTGTCGGTCTTCACCGTGAGCGTGCCGTCGGAGAGGGTGTAGTTGCCGCCGCTGGGCCCCGGTCCTTCGGGGATGATCATGACGAAGCTGCCGTTCCCGCGCAGTTGCAGGAGGCCCTGATGGACAGTGCGGTAGATGCCCTGGATGTCCGCGGGGCGGGACGGGATGCCGGGCTGCGGCGGCGCCACATTCTCCTTTGGCTTGGACGCGCCGCACCCCATCATTGCGAGCGCGAGCAGGGCACAACCGAAATGCTTGAACTTACGCGGCGGGTGCGTTCTGATGTTGGGATTCATATGCATGCAGCTAGGAGGCCGTAGTGATGAAGGCGGAGCAGTGAACAAGGCGGACATGATCGATCGTGTGTCTTCCTCCGCAGGCGTGGGGAAACAGCAGGTTGAAGGCGTGCTCGACGCCTTCTTCGACACGGTGAAGTCCGCCGTGCGGGGCGGCGACAAAGTGGCGTGGCCCAATTTCGGATCGTTTTCGAGCAGCGCCCGCAAAGAACGCACGGGGCGCAACCCCCGCACGGGCGAGGCGGTCCAGATTCCCGCGGCGAAGGCCATCAAGTTCACCCCGGGATCTTCCCTCAAAGATTTCTTGAACGCATAGCCGACCCGGTTGTGACGTTCTTAGGAGAGAGAGGCGTATGAGCCCGGCAGCGAAGAAACCAGCAGCCAAGAAGGCCCCGGCGAAGAAAGCCCCGGCCAAGGCGGCAAAGACCCCGAAGAAGGCGGCGCCGGCCAAGACGGCGACCGCCATCATCCCGAGCGCATCGGCCGCGGCGAAGGCGGCGCCCAAGAAGGCCCCCGCAAAGAAGGCGACCGCGGTCATCCCCAAGGCGTCGGCGGTCAAGGCCCCGGCCAAGAAGGCTGCGCCCGCCAAGAAGGCCCCGCCGAAGAAGGCCCCGGCCAAGAAGGCCCCGCCGAAGAAGGCCCCGGCCAAGAAGGCCCCGGCCAAGAAGGCGGCGGTGAAGAAGGCGCCGGCCAAGACGGCGACCAAAACAACCAAGAAATAGCTCGGATGGGCCACTGCCGCTCGGCGGTGGCCCACGAGCGTGGCGGGGCGCTCACAACCTCGGGATCAGCTTGAAGCGCTCGCCGTAGGCGAGGCCGGCCAAGCTCCCGTGCTCGGCGGCGCGGTCGGCCATCTTCTGGTGGAACCGCACCACCTGGTCCCCCTGCTCGGGGTCGTCGATCTCGTGGGTGGTCACGAACTGGCTGCGGTGGGCCATGAGGGCGGCGACCTTGGCGTCGAGGTACCCGCTCACGTCCTCCACGTGATCCGGCTCGTCCGCCTCCCACAACAAAAGGGCGGACGGCCGGTGCGGGGGCGCGTCCTGGTGGGGGAAGAAGTGCGGGTCGCGCGCCGCCACGATGCCGTCGACGGCCAGAAACCCCGCGGCGCGGTGGTCGGGGTGGAGCCGGTAGCGCTTCCACGGGTCGTGCCCGAGCACGACGTCGGGGCGGAGGCGGCGGATCCACGCGCATACACCCTCCCGCTGCGCGAGCCCGGGCTCGAGTTCGCCGTCGACCCAGGGGAGGAACACCACCTCGCCCTGCCCGCCGAGGGCGCGCGAGGCCGCCCGCTGCTCCTGCTGGCGGGTGGCGATCAGGGCGGCGACGTCTTCGTCGGCCGACCAGGAGCCCTTGGACCCGTCGGTGCAGATGAGGTGGTGGATCTCGCAGCCGGCGGCTGCCCACTTGGCGAAGGTCCCTCCGCACCCGAACTCGACGTCGTCGGGGTGAGCGCCGACGGCGAGGGCGCGCGCCGGTACGGCCAGGTTCACGGTGGTGGTCACGCGCGCGACCCGACCAGGTCGGCGGGGGTGTCGACGTCGTGGGCCAGGCCGGCCTCGCGTACGACCCGCAGCGGGAGCCCGCGCCGGAACGCCTCGGCGGAGTGGCGGGCAAAGGACCCGGGGCCGTACGAGAACGTGAAGCCGGCCTCGGACGGCACGCAGATCACGTTGGTTCCGTTGCTCACGGTGTCGGGGACGACCGTGACGCCGGGGAACCGGGCAACCCACGCCAGGCCCGGCGCCAGCGGGAGGTCGCCGTGGGCGACGATCACCCGGCGCACCCCGGCGGCGGCGAGGCGCTCCACTCCGGCCTCGACGGCCCGGTTCAGGCCGCGCTCGGGCTCCCAGATCACCAGCGCCCCCTCGCCGCGCGCCCAGGACGCGACTTCGAGGTCGTCGCACACAACGGCGGTGGGCAGCGGCGCGGCGGCCCGCACCACGTGGCTCGCCATCGAGCGCGCCAGTTCGGCCCGGGCGAGCGGGGGCAGCGCCGGCGCCAGGCGCAGCTTGGCGTCCGCAAACGCCTTCACGGGCACGAGGACCGCAACCGGCCCCAACAGCGTCACGCCGATCGAGTGTAGAGAGCGTCGGCGCGCCGTCTCGAAGTCGCCGGTAGGTTGGGACGGTGCCGAGTCGTGTTGCGGTCTTGGGCGCCGGGTCGTGGGGGACGGCGATGGCGGCGATGCTGGGCCGCAAGGTCGACACCGCCCTCTGGGCCCGCCGCCCGGACCTGGCCGCCCGCATGCGCACGGGGCGCCACAACCCCGAGTACGTGACCGGCGTCGAGCTGCCGGCCGCGGTGAGCCCCACCGGGTCGCTGGCCGACGCCCTCGAGGGGGCCGAGGCGGTGGTCATGGCGGTGCCGTCGCACGGCTTCCGCGAGGTCCTGTTGCGCGCCCGGCCGCACTTGCCCGCAGGGGCGCCCGTGGTCAGCCTGACCAAGGGCATGGAGCAGGGGACGCACCTGCGCATGACCGAGGTCGTCGCCGACGTCGCCCCTGGTCACCCGGTCGGCGTGCTGACCGGGCCCAACCTCGTGCAGGAGATCGTCGAGGGCCATCCCACCGCCAGCGTCGTCGCGGGCTTCGACGACGCACTGGGCGCGGAGCTGCAGCAGCTCTTCAGCACCGACCGCTTCCGTGTCTACACCAACCCCGACGTCACGGGCTGCGAGCTGGCCGGGTCGCTCAAGAACGTCATGGCCATCGCCGCGGGCATGGCCGACGGGATGGGCTTCGGCGACAACACCCGGGGCGCCCTCATCACCCGCGGGCTGGCGGAGCTGACCCGCCTCGGCGTGGCGCTGGGGGGCCAGCCCCTCACCTTCGCGGGCCTGGCCGGGATGGGCGACCTGGTGGCGACGTGCATCAGCCCCAAGAGCCGCAACCGCTATGTCGGAGAGCAGCTCGGGAAGGGTCGCACGCTGGCCGACATCACCGCGGAGACGCGCTGGGTGGCCGAGGGCGTGCGCACGTCGACGGTGGTCGTCGAGCTTTCGGCCGAGGTCGGGGTCGAAACGCCCATCGCCGAGCAGGTCGTCGCCGTGCTGTACGAAGGCAAACGGGCCGCCGACGTGCTCACCGACCTCATGGCGCGGGTCATGAAGGCCGAGCTGCACGGCATCGGCGTGTAGCCGCGGGTGCCGGGTTGGCCCTCGTCGTGGCCTGTGAACTCGCTGTGGAGCGCGCGTCGCGACAACTCCTGACGCCCCGTACCATGCTGGTACCCGTCAGCGCCCCGAGGAGCCGTACCGCATGAGCCCGTCAGACCCGCGCCCCCGCCTGGCCCCTCCAGGGCCGGGGGAGGCGGCCGCCCTCCTCGAAAAGGCCCTCTTCGAGGTCAAGAAGGTCATCGTCGGCCAGGACCAGCTGATCGAGCGCATGCTCGCCTGCCTGCTGGCGAGGGGCCACTGCCTGCTGGAAGGGGTCCCGGGCCTGGCCAAGACGCTGGCGGTCGAGACATTGGCCGAAGTCGTGGGTGGCACGTTCGCCCGCCTGCAGTTCACGCCCGACCTGATCCCGTCCGACATCGTCGGCACCCGCATCTTCCGGCAGTCGAGCGAGTCCTTCGACGTGGAGCTGGGGCCGGTCTTCGCCAACTTCGTGCTCACCGACGAGATCAACCGCGCGCCGGCCAAGGTCCAGTCCGCCCTGCTCGAGGTCATGGCCGAGCATCAGGTCTCGATCGGCGGCGTGACCCACCAAGTACCGAGGCCGTTCCTCGTCATGGCCACGCAGAACCCGATCGAGTCCGAGGGGGTGTACGCCCTTCCGGAGGCGCAGCGCGACCGGTTCCTGATGAAGGTGGTCGTGGGGTACCCGACGAGGGCGGAGGAACTGGAGATCGTCCAGCGGATGGGCGTGAACCCGCCCCACGCCAACCGGGTGCTCGAGTTGGACGACCTCATCCGGCTCCAGGCGGCGTCCGACGCGGTGTTCGCCCATCGGGCGATCATGGACTACGCCGTGCGCATCGTGTTCGCCACCCGCGAGCCCGCCGAGTACGGGCTGCCCGACCTGGCGCCGATGATCTCGTACGGCGCCAGCCCCCGCGCCAGCCTGGGCCTGATCGCCGGCGCCCGGGCCTTGTCGCTGCTGCGAGGTCGCGACTACGTGCTTCCCATCGACGTGGTCGATATCGGGCTCGACGTCCTGCGTCACCGCCTCGTGCTGTCCTACGAGGCGCTGGCCGACGGCGTGCCGGTCGACGACCTGATCCAGAAGGTCCTCGCCGCGGTGCCGGCGCCGCGGCTCGCCCCCAGCCAGGATCCGACCGCGGGGATGTCGGCCGGGGAGGTCGCCGCCGGCGCCTCGTACCCGCCCCCGCCGCCGAGCGTTGCGGGCGGGAGCATCCGGTGAGCGAGCCGCAGGCGAGCGAACCAGTGTCACAGCAGCCCCGCTCAGCGGGGCGGCCGCCGAAGGCGGCGACCCGGTGAGCGAGCCGCAGGCGAGCGAGCCAGTGTCACAGCAGCCCCGCTCAGCGGGGCGGCCGCCGAAGGCGGCGGCCCGGTGAAACCCACGGCCCCGGCCCGCCAGTGGGGGGTGGCGCCGCCGTCGATCCGCATCGGGCGGGCCGAGGAGGTGCTGCGCCAGCTCGACCTGCTCATCACGCGCCGCCTCGACGGCCTCCTCCAGGGCGATTACGGGGGGTTCCTGCCCGGTCCCGGCAGCGAGCCGGGCGAGGGGCGCGAGTACCAGCCCGGGGACGACATCCGCCGCATGGACTGGAACCTGACCGCCCGCACGACCGTCCCCCACGTCCGGGACCTGATTGCCGACCGGGAGCTGGAGACGTGGGCGCTGGTCGACTGCTCGGCCAGCCTGCTGTTCGGCACCGCCCTGTGCGAGAAGCGCGACCTGGCCGTGGCCGCCACCGCCGCCATCGCCTTCCTGACGGCCCGCACCGGCAACCGCATGGGCGGGGTCATGGTGTGGCCGGGCGGGAGCGCCCGGGTGCCCGCCCGCCCGGGCCGCCAGGCCATGCTCGCCCTCCTCCACACCCTGCTGACCAAACCACCGACCGGGGACGGCGCCGGCTCGACCGACCTGGCCGCGGGCGTCGAGATGCTGCTGCGGCCGCCCCGCCGGCGCGGTCTGGTGGTGGTCGTGTCCGACTTCCTCTCGCCCAAGGGATGGGAGCGGCCGCTGCGGGCGCTGGCGACCCGCCACCAGACGATGGCCATCGAGATCGTCGACCCCCGGGAGCTGGAGCTGCCCAACGTCGGGTACCTGACGGTGGTGGACCCCGAGACCGGGCGGCTCCGCGAGATCCAAACGGCCAAGAAGGGCCTGCGCGACCGGTATGCCCAAGCGGCGGCCGCGGAGCGGGCCGAGATCGCGGCGTCGATCCGCCGGGCTGGCGCCCAACACGTGATCTTGCGCACCGACCGTGATTGGCTACGGGACATCGTGCAGTTCGTGGTGACGACGAAGCGCCGGGGCGCGGGGTTCACCGCCCCGGCCCCTGCCACCAATGTGACCGTGGCGACGCCGTGACCGCGCTCAGCTTCCAAGCCGGCGCCCGCCTGTGGCTGCTCGTGGTCGTCGCCGGGCTGGGCGCCGTGTACGTCGTCCAGCAATTCCGCCGCAAGCACTACGCGGTGCGCTTCACCAACCTGGCCCTGCTCGACCGCATCGCGCCCAGGCGCCCGGCGTGGCGGCGCCACGTTCCCGCCATCGCCTCGCTGATGGCGCTCACGGTGTTCGTCACCGCCTTCGCCAAGCCGTCCCGTCCCGAGAAGGTCCCGCGGGAGCGGGCGACGGTGGTCATGGCCATCGACGTCTCCCTCTCGATGGAGGCGACCGACGTCAACCCGACGCGCATCGCCGCGGCCAAGGACGCCGCCGCCTCCTTCGTCGACCTGCTCCCCGCCCGCCTGAACCTGGGGCTCGTGTCGTTCTCGGGCACGGCGCAGGTGCTGGTGTCGCCGACCACCGACCACGACCTGGTTAAACGCAGCATCTCCACCCTCGAGCTCGGCCCCCGCACCGCCATCGGCGAGGCGGTGTTCCTGTCGCTGCAAAGCATCAACTCGGTCCCGAGCGAGCCGGGCCAGAGCAAGCCGCCGGCCCGCATCGTGCTCATGTCCGACGGCGAGACCACCGTCGGCCGGCCGAACGAGCAAGCCGGGCAGGCCGCAGCCGAGGCCAAGGTCCCGGTGTACACCATCGCCTTCGGCACCGACGACGGGACGGTGGCCGTCGAGGGCCGGCTCGTCCCCGTGCCGGTGAACCGCGACGCCCTGCGCCAGTTGGCCGAGACGACCGGGGGCAAGGCGTTCGACGCAACGTCGGGCAAGGAGCTGAAGCAGGTCTACGCCGACATCGGCAGCTCCATCGGGTACCGGACGGTGCCCCGCGAAGTGACGGCGTGGTTCGTCGGTCTCGGGCTGCTCTTCGCCCTGGCCGCCGCAGGGGGATCGCTCATTTGGTCATCGAGGTTGCCATAGGCTCACGCCCAACGTGCGCCGCGCCCCCCGTAACCTTCTCATCTTCCTCATCCTGATCCTGTTCGGCATCGGCGTCGCCACCGTGATCAAGCGCCGCGGGGACGAGACGAACACGGCCAGCGGGCCTGGCGCCACAACCACCACGGCCATCACGACCAGCACGACCCGGCCCGCGACG
Source organism: Acidimicrobiia bacterium (assembly GCA_023265045.1). Taxonomy (GTDB): domain Bacteria; phylum Actinomycetota; class Acidimicrobiia; order Acidimicrobiales; family AC-14; genus JAHFUQ01. The sequence goes on along the minus strand of JAHFUQ010000003.1, from coordinate 92,048 downwards.
AGCACGACCCCGACCACGTCGGTCGCCGGCCAAGTGACGACCACATCGGTCGCCGGCCAAGCGACGACCACATCGGTCGCCGGCCAAGCGACGACCACATCGGTGGCCGGCCAAGCGACGACCACAATCACCCGGTCGACGCTGGCCACGACCACCACGGTCCCGGGCGCCACGACCACGACGACCCTGTTTGGCGCCACGACGACGACGCCGACGATCGTCGAGCACCCCAACACGGGGGGCGGCAACGACCTCGGGCCCGGGCTCGGCTTCCTGGTCGCGGGGATCGCCGGCCTCGGCCTCGTGCATCGCCGGCGTCCACCACCGAAGGCGCCCGCCGGTCGGCCGGTAGACTGACGTTTCCTTGCGCCACGGCGGCGCAACGGCGATGAAAGGTTGGGAGCTCTCCCCATGAGGACGCGTAGTCGGGCCGTCCGCACGGCCCTCGCTTTGACCCTTCTGAGCCTGCTCGCCGCAGGCTGCGCCAAGGACGAAAAGGGCGGCAACAAGACGGCCCAGCCGTCCACCACCCAGCCCGAACAGCCGGTGCGGGGTGGCACGCTCGTCGTCGCCCTCGACGGCGGCGACCCGGGCAGCCTCAACCCGGCGGTGACGTCCAATGGCGGCGTCCACACCGCCTCCGAGCCCATGTTCAACGGCCTTGTCGGCCTCGACAAGGACGGCAAGCCCACGCCCGAGCTGGCTGCGAGCTGGACCATCGAGCAGAACGGCGCCGTCTACCGGTTCACCTTGCGCGACGGGGTGAAGTTCCACGACGGCTCGCCGTTCACGTCCGACGACGTGAAGTTCACCTTCGAGCAGGCGCTGTTGAAGTTCCACTCCCGCACCTCGGCGTCGCTCACGGCGGCCAAGGTCGCCATCACCGCCCCGGACCCCAAGACCGTCGTCTTCACGTTCCCGGCGCCCTACGCGCCGCTCCTGCAGCAGCTGAACGTGACCGAGGCGCCGATCATCCCCAAGAAGGTCTACGAGCCGTGCGGCGCCACCATCAACACCGTCGCCGGGTGCGCGGCCAACAAGACACCCGTGGGCACCGGTCCGTTCAAGTTCGTCTCGTACGACACGACCGAGATCAAGATGACCCGCAACCCGGACTACTTCCGCAGCGGGCTGCCCTACCTCGACAACCTCACCGAGCGTTTCATCACCGACCCGGGCACGCGGACCCTCGCGGTGCAGAAGCACGAGGTCGACTGGGTCTGGACGGTGCAGGGGTCTGACCTGGCCACCGTGAAGGCCGACAAGGGCCTCACCACCGGCGATGCGCCCCGCGGCCCGGGTGGCGGCAATTGCGTGCTGACGGTGGCGTTCAACCTCAAGCCCCCCGCCGGCCGCACCAGCTTCTTCTCCGACGTGAGAGTGCGCCAGGCGCTGTGGGCGGCGACCAACCGCCAGCAGGGCTTCGACACCGTGCTGTTCGGCCAGGGCAAGCTCGCGACCCAGCCCATCAACACCGCGATCGGGGTGGCGAAGGCGACCGGCATCACCCTGCCGGCGTTCGACCAGGCCCGGGCCAAGACGCTGCTCGACCAGGCGGGCTGGGTCGACCAGGGCGGCACGAGGGTCGCCAAGGGCATCGCCGGCGTGCCCGACGGCACGCCGTTCAAGATCGACTACCACGGTTTCGTCGGCAGCCAGATCGACTACGGCCAGTCGCTGAAGCAGCAGTGGAAGGCGATCGGGATCGACGTCGAGACCAAGCAGGAGGACAACCCGACGCTGTCGGCCAACGTCTTCCGTGACCGCCAGTTCGATACGTCGGCCATCTCGTACTGCAACGAGGCCGACCCCCTGATCGGCGTCCGCCGCCAGTACCACTCGAGCCAGATCAGCACGACAGCGTTCACCAACGCCTCCGGCTACTCGACGCCCGAGATGGACGCCCTGTGGGACCAGTCGACCACCGAGGCCGACCCGGTCAAGCGCCAGGCGATCTTCCAGAAGATCCAGGACCTGGCCGTCAAGGATCTCCCGTACATCTGGCTGGCCGAAACGGTGAACACCCGGGTCTGGAACGCCCAGTGCACCGGCTTCAACCTCATGAACACCGGCCTGTTCGCGGAGGCGGCTTACTGCAAGCGGTAAGTCCGAGCTGGACGGCGGCGAAGAGTTGAGCGCGTTCAAAAAACCCTTGACGAAGGGGCACGGCCGGCGTACAAGTTGAACATGTTCAACGATGCGCCCGTGACGCTCCCTCGGCTCTATCTCCGGTGCCTCGGCTGGGGACTCGCCACGGGCGCGTTTGCGGGTGGCCTGCCGGCGGCGGTCATCGGGCTTCTGGCGGGCGCCGGCGCAGGCAATCTGTGGTTGGCCTTGCTTCTCACCTCGGCAGGCCTTTTCTACGGCGTGCTCGTCGCCATCCTCCCCACGGTGGTCGGCGGTCTCGCCGTCGTCGCCGTCCTGCACCGGCGCCATCCCCGCCCGGCGAGCTTCGAAGCGATCCAGCGGGACCTCGCGATCGTGTTCGGCGCCGTCGTGGCGGTCCTCGACATCGCCGTCCTCGCCCTTTGGGTCCTGCTCGGCGGGTGGGACACCCTCGGCGGCGTCGCGGTGGTCCTCGTGGTGTTGAACGCGCTGGTGTGCCTGGTGCTTGTGCCCGCCCGGTCCTCGATCGCACGGGCATGGGTCGGGGGCCCGGAGGTCCGGCCGCACCGCTGGTGCGAGATGCGCCGCGCCGCATGAAGGTCGTCATCGCGGGCGGGTCCGGAGCATTGGGGCGGCGCATCTCGGCCCACCTGGCGGAGCGAGGGGACGAGGTCGTCGTCCTGACCCGCACGCCGTCGTCGACGGCCCCCCATCGCCAGGTTGCGTGGGACGGTCGCCACATGGGGTCGTGGGCCGGCGAGCTCGCCGGCGCGGCCGTGGTCAACCTGGCGGGCGCCCTCGTCGACCGGCGGCCGACACCGTCCAACATCGAACTGCTCAAGCGCTCCCGGGTGGAGCCGACCAGAGCGCTCGTCGCGGCCGCGGCCGCCCTGTGTGATCCGCCGCCCGTCTGGCTCCAGGCGAGCACGCTCGCCATCTACGGCGACGCCGGGGACACGGTGCTCGACGAGAGTGCGCGACCCGCGGCCGGGCCTCCCCAGATGGCGGGCGTGGCGAGGGCTTGGGAGGGGGCGGCGGCGGACGCCAACACGCGCCGCTTGGTCGTGATGCGCACCGGCATCGTGCTCGACCGGGACACCCCCGCGCTCGACCGGCTGGCGGGCCTGGCCCGCCGGGGGCTCGGGGGCCGGATGGGGCTCGGACGCCAGTGGGTGAGCTGGATCCACATCGCCGACTTCCTCGCCGCCGTGGTCGCCCTCCTCGATGACCAGCGTCTCGCGGGCGTCGTGCACGTCACCGGCCCGAACCCGGTTCAGAACGCGGACTTGATGCGTGGGCTGCGCCGGGTCCTGCGCCGCCCGGTCGCCCTGCCCACTCCCGCGGCGCTTGTCCGTCTCGGCGCGGCCGTCCTTCGCACTGACCCCGCCCTGGCCCTGACGGGACGGCGCTGTCTTCCCGGACGGCTTCTGTCCACAGGCTTCGCCTTCAGGTTCCCGGAGTTGGCGCCCGCCCTCGAAGACCTCCTCGGCCCGCGATGATTGCCAGCGAGGTGTGACTCTGAGTGAAAATGGCTGCTATACAGCCATTTTCACTCAGAACCCGGGGGTCGCCAGTCGCGCCACGCCGCGGCGATGCGACTCCAACGCTCCCGGGGATTCCCTGGTCGTGGCGGGCCGCCGGGCGTACCATCCTGGGGTGGTGCTTGCTCGGCGGGATGAGCCCGATGTCGTCGCGACCGCGGCGACGGGTGGCAATCGTCGGCCGTGGCTCGTCGCCGGTGTGGCGGTCGCCGCCCTTGCCCTTGCTGCCGGGGTAGCGGCGCCTCGCCTCCCCGGACGTCACGACGGCGCGGCAACCCTTCGCGCCGGCACCGACACTGCGGTCCCGATCCTCGGCATGCCCACGCCCGCGCCGCCCACTGTCGAGCTGCAGTTGCAGCCCGGGTGGCAGACGCTCTTCGCCGACGGCGACAAGCTCGTCGTCGGCACCCGACCGCTCGTTTCGCGCGACCTCCTCCTCGCCGTCTTGGCGCGCGACGACGTGGCGTTCTCCGCCTTCCCAGCCGACGGCGCCGTGCTGGTCGTGGGCGGCGACCGGCTCAAGGCGAAGTACGTCGGTGATCCGTCCAAGGCCACACGGACGACGACCGCCGCCGGCGGCGAGGTCGTGCAGCTGAGCCCCGACGCGGTCATCGGGCCAGGCCCTGCGCTCGACCTGGGGCCGCAGAAGCCGCTGCCTGGCGGCGTCGTGGTCCGGCTCGGCGATGTCCCCCAATCGATCCGGACCCTGGCCGCCTACTTCGGGCCGCGCGCCGACCCGGGCTTGATGCAGGAGGCGCAGGCGATGGCGGCAACCGTCCGCCTCCAACGCATGGCGCCTGGTGTCACCCCGCCCCCGCCCCCGGGCCCGCCGCCGCCGCCGCCGCCGGGGAGCCGGCCCGGGTTCGACTCCGGCCAAGCGCCGGGCAGCCAGGCACGCGAGGTCGTGTCCTTCACCCTGCCGGGGACGACCTACACGGGGCGCGCCGACGGCGACTGCGCCGACGTGGCGCTGGCCGGCGCCACCCAGCCGCTGGCCGGCGGCTGCTCTGCGGGCCGGCCCACGGGCAGCGCGGTCGAGGTGGTGGCCGTCTCGGCGAACTCGGGCTCGCCGCCCAGCCCACCCCAAGGGCAGGCATTCGCTCCCGGCAAGGGCCCCGTGCTCCCGGCGACGATCGTCCTCGCCCGGCTCGGACCGGAGGCCCGGAGCGTCGTGGCCGTGCTCGTCGACGGGCGTACGATCCCCGCCGCGGTCGGCGGCGACGGGTGGGCTCTGGTCGCGACGGGCGGGCGCCCCTTCCTGCTTGAAGTCCGAGGGAGGGGTGGCAAACCGGTCGCCCAGACACCGGTCGCCTGACCGGCTCACCGCCGTTCGGCCGGGCGGTATTCAGGGGCGGCGGCCGGCGGGCACTGACCTTCAGCCGAGCGCCTACCGGCGGTCCCGGCGACGCCGCCTTCCAACTCGTGTGAGCCCTCAGGTCATCGAAGCCGGCATCGTGGCGGGCGGCGCTGATCTCGTCCATGGAGATCATGGCAAACCGATGCAGCATGCTTTCGCTCAGCGGGGCCAAGCCGCCGCCCTCGCGTGCGCCACCAGGGCGCGCACGGAGGTGGCGGACTCCTCGTCGACGGCCGCCGCGGCCAGCGTGCGTGCGTCGTCCATCGAGACGGTGCGCACGACCTGTTTGACCGCGGCCACCGCGTTCGGGCGGACCGAGAGGCTGGTCACCCCGAGCCCCAGGAGTACGGGAATCGCGAGCGGATCGCAAGCGAGCTCGCCGACAACGCAGACGGGGCGTGCGTGGCGCCGGCCGGCGGCGGTCACCTCGGCGATCAAGCGCAGCACCGCCGGGTGCAGGCCGTCGGCCAGGGCGGCGACGGCGGCATTGCCGCGATCGGCGGCGAGCGTGTACTGGGTGAGATCGTTGGTGCCGATGGCGAAGAAGTCGACGATCGGCGCGAACCGCTCGGCGGTGAGCGCCGCGGCCGGAACCTCGACGGTGATGCCGACACGGGCGCGCAGGGGCACGGCCGCCTTCGCCAAGCGCAGTTCGTCGACCGTCGTCACCATGGGGAACATCACGTCGATGGGGCGGACCTCGGCCAGCCGGGCGAGCGCCTGCAACTGGGTCCGGAGGAGGTCGGGACGGGCCAGGGCGAGGCGGATCCCCCGGTTGCCGAGGGCCGGGTTCGGCTCGGGATCGAGGTCCCAGGCGGGAACGTCCGCCCCCAGGTCGAGCGTCCGCACGACAAGCGGCCGCGCCCCGATCACGTCCGCCACGGACCGGTAGGCGAGGTACTGCTCCTGTTCGGACGGTGGCCTGGCCCGGTTCAGGAAGGCGAACTCGGTGCGCAGCATCCCGACGCCGTCGGCCCCCTCGGACACGGCCCGCCCGGCGTCGTCGGCGCTACCGACGTTGGCGACCACCAGGACCAGGCGCCCGTCGCGTGTCAGCGCCGGCGCGGCGCCGAGGCGGCGGGCCTTGTCCCCCGCGCGCCGGGCCGCGAGCTGGCGGGCATGCGCCGCCTCGACCTCCTCCGACGTCGGTGTGACCCGCACGGTGCCGGCGTCGCCGTCGACAAGGACCGTCGTGCCGGGCGGCACCGCCAGGAGCTCAGGGCCCAGGCCGGTGACGACCGGGATCCCGAGCGAGCGGGCCAGGATGGCCGCATGGGACAACGGCGCCCCTGCCACCGTGGCCAGCGCCGTCGGCACGGCGCCCGCGAACGACGCCACGTCCGCCGGGCTGAGGTCGGCGGCGACGACCACCTGGGGAGCGGCGTCGACCGGGCGCCCGTCGAAGCGAACCACCGGGCCGACCCCGGCGCCCGGCGCGGTGGGGACCCCGACCAGGACACGGCTCACGGGCGAAGGCTAGGTCGCCGCCGGGACCAGGTTCGGCGGGTTGGCTACCGCCCGAGGTAGTGAAACGCCGAACCAGGCCGCGGGCGGCGGCGTACGCCGGCCGCGCTCGCGAGGAGCCATTCTGGGGGCGTGGTCCCTGTCCCGGTGACGAGCAGATGAACGCGCGCTACGTCGTCCGGCGCCTGTTGCAGGTCGTCCCGTCGGTGGCGGCCATCCTCGTGATCACGTTCGGCGTCATCCACCTGGCGCCCGGCGATCCGGTGGACGCGGTCGCCAGCGGCAACGGCGACGGCGCCTACTACGCGTTCATGCGCCACAAGTTCGGGCTCGACCGCCCGCTGGTGGCGCAGTTCAAGACGTACGTCGGCAACGTGTTCCGCGGCGACCTCGGCGTCTCGTTCGCCCAGGGCCAGCGGGTGTCGACGCTTATCCGCGACCGCATCCCGGCCACCCTCCTGCTCACCGGCGCGGCCCTGGTCGCGTCGAGCGTGGGTGGGATCCTGCTGGGTCTGCTCGCCGCTCGCCGCCCATTGGGGCTGACCGACCTGGCGGTGAGCACCGCGGCGCTGGTCGGCTACGCCCTGCCGGTGTTCTGGCTGGCCCAGTTGGCCCTCCTCAGCCTTGCCTTCCGGGCCGGCTGGTTCCCGATCCAGGGCATGACCGACGCCCGCGCCGACTACACGGGTTGGGCGCACGTGTTCGACGTCGCCCGCCACCTGGCGCTGCCGGCGTTGGTGCTGGCGGTGTCGGAGGTGGCCCTCGTAGCGCGCGTGGCCCGCACCGGGCTCATCCAGCAGCAGGGCTCGGACTACGTCCGCACGGCCAAGGCCAAAGGTCTCTCGCCCGGCGGATCGCTGCTCCACCATGCGCTGCCCAACGCCATGCTCCCGGTGGTCACGGTCATCGGCGCCCGCGTCGGGGGCCTCTTCTCGGGCGCGGTGCTGGTGGAGTCGGTCTTCGGCTGGCCCGGCCTCGGGCTCCTGCTGGTCCGGGCGGCGGAGACCCGCGACCACCCTGTGCTGCTGGGCCTCGTGCTGCTCGTGGCGTTCAGCGTCCTCGTCGTCAATCTCGTCACCGACCTGATCTATGCCTGGATCGATCCCCGCATCCGCTACCGCTGAACTGCCGCTCGCACCGCGGCGGGTAGGCGCGCGCCGCTTCCTCCGGCACCCCGCGGGCGTCGTGGGGCTGGCGCTGACGATCCTGCTCGTCGCCGTCGGCTTGCTGGCGCGCCACGTGGCGCCGGGCGACCCCTTCGCCTACGCCGGCAAACCGCTGCAACCGCCGTCCGGCGCCCACTGGTTCGGCACCGACAACCTGGGCCGGGACGTGGCCAAGGCCATCGTCCACGGGATGCGCACGTCCGCCCTGGTCGTGCTGTGGGTCATCGCCATCTCCTCGGTGATTGGGCTCGTCATCGGTGCCATCGCCGGCTACTTCGGCCGGCTGGTCGACGACCTGCTGATGCGCCTCACCGAGCTGTTCCAGGCCATCCCCCGGTTCTTCCTCGTGCTGCTCGTGCTCTCCGTGTTCGGGAGCGGCACCCGCCTGTTGATCATCGCCCTGGGCTTCACCTCGTGGCCGCTGCTCGCCCGGGTGGTCCGCGCCGAGGTGCTGTCGTTGCGGGAGCGCCAGTTCGTGGAGGCGGCCCGCTCCGTCGGCGCGTCCGACGCCCGCATCGTGGTGCGCCACATCCTGCCCAACGTCGTGCCTGCCGCGGTCGTGATGATCGCCCTGCTGGCGTCGCGCGTCATCCTCCTCGAGGCGAGCCTTAGCTTCCTCGGGCTGGGGGATGCCAACGTCATGAGCCTGGGTTTCCTCGTCGCCAACGCCCAGCGCTTCATCCGGGTGGCGTGGTGGATGTCGGTGTTCCCCGGGGCGACGCTGGCGGTGGCGGTGATCGCCGTCAACCTGCTGGCGGACGGCCTCAACGACACGTTCACGCCCAACCGCTGAGATACTGGCCGCCGTGTCCCTCACCGACTTGAAGCTCACCGAATGGACCAGCTGCGGCGGGTGCGCCGCCAAGTGGGGCGGGGCGCCCCTGGCCGGGCTGGTGAGGTCGCTGGCGACGGCGCTCGACCCGTCGTTGCTGGTCGGCCTGGCGCCGTTCGACGACGCCGCCGTCTACCGGGTGTCCGAAGACACCGCCTTGGTGTCGACGACCGACTTCTTCCCGCCGCTGGTCGACGACCCGTCTGACTTCGGCGCCATCGCCGCCGCCAACGCCTGCAGTGACGTTTTCGCCATGGGCGGGCGGGTGGTGCTGGCCTTGAACATCTCCGCCTTCCCCGAGCGGCTGCCGGTCGACGCAGTGGCGGCCATCCTCGCCGCCGCGGCGGCAGTGGTGGCCGAGGCGGGCGGCGTGGTGGCGGGCGGCCACACCATCCGGTCCGAGGAGCCCATCTTCGGGCTGGCCGTGCAGGGCCTGGTGCACCCCGACCGGATCTGGACCAAGGCCGGCGCCCAGGCGGGCGACGTGGTGATGCTCTCGAAGCCGATCGGGACGGGCATCCTGCTGGCGGGCGGGAAGCCGAACGACAAGGACATGGCCATCGCCAACATGCGCCGCCTCAACCGGGAGGCGGCCGAGGCGCTGTCGGCGCTGCCCGCGCCGCCCCACGCCGTGACCGACGTGACCGGCTTCGGCCTGCTCGGCCACGCCTGGGAGATGGCGGAGCGCTCAGGCGCCCGGCTGTTCATCGATCCCCAGGCACTGCCCCTGTACCCGGGCGCGCTGGCCGCGGCCGAGGCCGGGGTGCGCACCGGGGGCGACGCCCGGAACCGCCAGTACCTCGAGGGCCGGGTGAGCATGGGCCACCTCGCCCCCGAGCTGGAGGCGCTCTGCTACGACCCGCAGACTTCGGGCGGGCTCCTGGCCGCGCTGTCGCCCGACCTGGCCGGCGACCCCGCCCTGGCCGGGGCCGGGTTCGTGACGATCGGGCGCGTCACCGACGGGCCCGCCGGCGTCCACCTGGGCTAAACGGCGAGCCGTCGTCGCCCTCGTTCGGGGCGCCGGCCGCGGTATCCTCCCGTGACAGGAAGGGGCAGGCGAACGGGGGAACACGTGCGCGAATATGCAACCAGGGATCATGGTGTAAGCCTCAGGGCGACGGCGCACCACCGCCGAGGCGGGGACGTGGCTGGCATCCTCGTCCTCCAGCGCCTGGCTGGCAATGCCGCCGTCACGCAAGCCATCACCGTGCAGCGGCTGTGGAACCGCAGCGGCAGGGCGCTGCGACCGTTCAGCGTGAACAGGGGCGAAGGCACACACGGCAACCTCAAGTTCAACAAGGGCCGCTCCGCATCGGGCAAGAAGCAGTTCAACACCGGCTTCTGGTGCATGACCGACGATTGGCGCGACCAGCTCCACGTCCACATGGGCGACGCCGGCGGCCTGACCCAGTCGGGCGGCGCCCACCACTTCAAGTACGGCGATACCTATGGGATCACGGTGTCGGAGAGCGATTTAGAGACGGTCTTCGGGTCCAAGAACGTCAAGCAGTGGACCAAATCGACCTACAACGTTCCGTAGTGGCCGCGCAGGCCGAGTGGTTGGGATGGGCACGGGCGTGGCTCCGCGCTCGGGGGTCGGCGTGGGAGGAGGACGGCGGCGACGCGGACACGATCTTCCGTATCGACGACGGGGTCCCGGGGCGGTGGCACGACTACCTCCAGGTCCATGTGCGCACCGGCCAGGTCACCTTCATCTCGATCTTCGAGGAACACGTCCCGCCCGAGGCCAGGGCGCCCGTGGCGGAGTATGTGCTCAGGGCCAGCTACGGCATGAACTCGGGAACGTTCGACATGGACGTCGACGACGGCGAGGTGCGCTTCCGCAGCGGCGTCGGCTTGGGCGAGGCCCATTTGGAGGAGCACCAGTTCGGGGCCGTGCTCGATGAACTGGCGCGAACGAACGAAGCCATGACCTCCGGTTACCTCCCCGGTTTGGTCTCGGTGATCGGCGGGCAGCCGCCGGTCACAGCTGTGCGGGCTGCCGAAGGCTGAGCCGGTCGGCTGAGCCACCGCTGGCGGTGGTGTCGGCGCTATGTTCGAGGGCGTATGGCGCTTGCCCTCACCGCTGCGGTTCGCCCGCCGGTGGTGCGCCGCCAGGTTGTCCCCAGCTTGTCCACCGAAAAAGAGCTGTGGGACGAGGGGTGCGAGGTGGTCGTGGGGGTGGACGAGGTGGGCCGCGGCTCGTGGGCAGGCCCGATCTCGGTCGGCGCCGCCGTGCTGCCCCGAGACCGGCGGGTCTACAAGGTGCGCGACTCCAAGATGCTCACCGAGCCCGAGCGCGAGCACATCTTCCCCCGGCTGGCGGGGTGGTGCGCGGCGTGGGCCGTCGGCCACGCGAGCCAGGCCGAGTGCGACGAGCTGGGCATGTCGGCGGCGCAGAAGCTGGCCGCCCGGCGGGCCATCGAGGGGCTGGGCGTGACGCCTGACGCGGTGCTCGTCGACGGCAGCTGGGACTTCGTGGGCGGGGTCCGGGTCCAAAAGATCGTCAAGGGCGACGCGTCATGCCTGTCGATCGCCACCGCATCGGTGCTGGCCAAGGTCACCCGAGACCGGATCATGCGGGCCGAGTCCGAGCACTTCCCGGGCTACGACTTCGAGCTGAACAAGGGCTACCCGTGCCCGCGCCACAAGGCGGCGCTGGCGGCGTGGGGGCCGACGTCGATCCACCGCCGGGCCTGGGTGTTCATGGACCACATCCCCTGGGGCGGCGTGCCTCGGCTCGTGCGCGACGACGGGCAAGGCGCCCTGTGGGACGAATGACCGCACGACCGGGGTTGGGGCGCCTGCGCCGGTGGGCGGCCGTGGCGGCGGTGGCGGCCACGCTCGCGGTCCTCGGCGCGGCGGGCTGCGGCAGTTCTGACAACGGCGGGGTCATCCAAGGCCCGACCACGACCGCCGGCAGCAACCGTCCCGGCTACTAGTACCGTCACGGCAATGTCCCGCCGTGACGTCCTCCTGCTCCGTGCCGCCTCCCTCTGGACGTCCTTCGTCTGGGCCGTCTTCGTCAAGAACCTGCTCGGCGACCGCGGCCGGGCGGTCGGCTTCAAAGTGGTGCACGTGACCCTGGCCGTCATCTCGGTCACGTTCGCGGTGGGGATGTGGCGCGTCGCCTCGAAGGCGGCCCGCGGCCTGCGTGCTCGTGAGGAGGCGGCGAGCCGGCCGTATTAGGAGGCGGCCGCCTCGGGTTGGCGGCGGCGCACCGTCGCCAAGGCGAGGACCAGCGCCAACCCCCCGACGCCCAGGGCGATGGCGGCGCCGAGGAACGCCCACGTTACCCGGGACGTGCCCGGCGGCGACCCGAACACCTCGGCCGGCGAGTCGAGGCGGGCGCGGGCGAAGTAGATGTCCTGGGACGCATTGGTCGGACTGCCGTTGCGCGAGTCGTCCCACGCGACGAAGGCCGTGTCGTCGCGCGACGCCAGCCCCACCGGCCCCCGGATGCCGCCCTGTTGCGACGGCCCGAACCGCCGGTCGATCAGCCGGTCGGTCATCCTCACGTTCGGCGCCCACGTGCGGCCGCCGTCGGTCGAGTAGGTGTAATAGACGTCCTGGAAGTTGTTGGCCCGGGCGGGCGCGACGTAGGTGGAGTCGTTGCGGTAGTCGTACCAGGCCACGTCGACCCGGCCGTTGGGCGCGACGCTGAGCGCCGGGTAGGCCTCCGGGTAGTTCCACTGCCGGACCGGGGTGTAGTCGTTGGCCTTCGCCGGCTGGCTCCAGGTCTTGCCCGCGTCGACCGAGCGGATGGTCGAGATCTGCACGGCCGCCCCCGCCGCCGACATCTGCTCCCACGCCACGTAGAGGTTGCCGTTGGAGCGGTCGATGCCGCCGCGCGGCACCCACGTCCAGTCGGAGGTCATCGTCGGCGTCGGCTGGGTGTAGATCGACTTGTTGGTGTACGTCTTGCCGCCGTCGGTCGACGCCGCCCAGTACACGTGGGCGGGGGGCGCATTGCCGGTGCGAACGTCCCGGGAGCCGCCCCGCGAGTACTCGCCGAAGAGGGCGAACACTTCGCCGTTGTTGCCGGCGATGACCTGGGGCGGCGGCTTCACGCCTTCGATGTCCGGAGTGAGCTTGAGCCCGTCGCCCACGTTGACCGGGTCGGCGAAAGTCTTGCCGCCGTCGGTCGACGCGGCCACGTAGACCCGCTCGATCACGTCCCAGTAGTACAGCTTGCTCTGCAAGACCTCGGCGTTGAGCGTGTAGGTGGCCCAGTTGGACCCCCACCCCACCCACACGTGCTGGGCGTTGTGCGGGTCGACGGCGATCGACGGCACCGCGTCGACGCCCGCCTCGCCCTTGGTCAGGTCCGGCGCGATCCACGGCAGCATGGTCGTTTCCCACGTGGTGCCGAGGTCGTTCGAGCGGGAGAGGAACACCCGCGACTTCTTGCTGATCGGGTTGAAGCCGCTGTAGGCGTAGTAGAGGGCGCCGTCGGGGCCGAAGGCCACGTCGACCACGGGGCCGAAGGGGACGAAGGCGCAGTTCGGCCAGTCGCCGACCGTCTTGGGCGCGGCCGCCGTCGTCCAGCTCAGGCCCGCGTTGGTCGAGATGTGGACGGCGCATTGCGACGAGTAGGCGTCCGCCTCGGCGATGGCGACGATGTTGTCGTCCTTCGGGCTGACGGCGACGGCCGGCACCGTGTGGGCTCGCGACGCGCTCGGGTCGGTCGTCACCTGGACCGAGCTGTCCACGTTGGGTGGGAACGTTTTCGCCGCCGCCAGGGCCGGCCCCGCGGGGACGACCGCCAACAGGGCCAATAGCAGCATCCCGCGACGCTTCATGCTCGCCCACCTTTCGCCTGACGCGAAGCTGCATGGTCGCGCCCGCGTGGCCGAGCGTCAACGAAAACGCCGTCCGTGGCTGCGCCGGGCGTGGGGCTGGGCGAGCTCGTTGCCCCGGCTCGCGAAGGCGGCTTCTACGGCGGACCGGTCGTGAGCAGGGCCCCGTCGACTGCGCCCGCGGCCGCGCGGGCGCCTGGGGTTATGGCTTGGTCGTGGTGGGCGCGGCTGTGGTCGTCGGGGCGGTTGGTGAGGACGTCGACGGGAGGCCGCGCCACGAGATCGCCGTCGCGCAGATGAACAGCAGGGCGGCGACGGCCATGGCGGCCGCCGGCGCCTTGAGCTGACCGAAGGCCTTGAGGGCTTCGGGGATGGACTTGGCGACCTCGTCGACCGCGCCGAGGTCCCCGACGGCCGCCGCCTCGGGACCGGCGGGCGGGCGCAGTTCGGCCATGGTGCGGGCCCGGCCCCGGAACTCGAGCAGCGAGAGGTACACGCCGGCCAGGGCGATCAGCACGCCGACGATCACCAGCTGCACGGCGATGACCGCGGGAAAGCTCACGTTCTTGTTGAACGCGACCCGCCCGGCGATTGCCCAGATCGGCCACAGGACCACAAGGAAGGTCGCCAGCAAGGCGGCCGCGGCGACTGCCGCGAACCGCGGTTCGTAGACGACGGGAACCTCGGCGGCGACCGTCAACGTCGCCCAGTCGCTGATGCGTGATTCCCCGGCCGCGTTCTTGACGGTGACGCGGTATTTCGTCCCGGAAAGCTCGGCCGTCGCGGTGACGACATAGGTGGCCGATGTCGCTCCCGCGATCGGTCCCGCCTCGTTCGCCCACGCATACTCGGTGGCGCCGGTGGCGACGACCTCAAAGCGCGCCGGCATGCCGGCGGCGACGGTCTGGCGCTGGGGCTGCTTGGTGATCTCTGGGCCTGCCACGGCGGCATGGTAGAGGACCAGGGGCGGCGTGGTTCGTCCGTCGGTAGGCTCCCGCGCCATGGCGTTCGCGGAAGGCCACGCGCTGGTGATCGGAGTGGGCCAGTACCAGGCCCCGGGGTGGAGCGCTCCCATCACCGTGGGGGATGCGACAGGAGTGCGCGACGCGCTCATTGACGAGAAGGTCGCCGGCTATCCGGCCGGCCAGGTCGGGCTGCTGCACGACGAGGGCGCCGTGCTCGAGGCGGTGAACGACGCCTTCGCCGACCTGGCGGCGCGCGCGACCGCCGACGACGTCGTGCTCATCTTCTTCGCCGGCCACGGGGTCCCGGGCGACGACGGGCAGTACACGCTGGCGACCCATGACACCCAGTTCAGCCCCGGGAAGCTGGCGCTGCAGGGGACCGGGTTGGGCGAGCCGGCGCTGCTGGCCGCCTTGCGGGCCATCAAGGCCCGCAAGCTCCTCTTCGTCATCAACGCGTGCCTGTCGGGCGAGATCCACGCCACCCTGGGGGCCGAGAGCGCTCCCCCGACGCCCGCTCTCAGCGCCCGCGTGCTCGCCAGCGGCGAGGGCCGGGCCGTCATCACCGCGGCGCGCGCCACGCAGTCGTCGTACTACCGGCCGCAGGCGCCGACGACGCTGTTCGGGCAGGCGCTCATCGACGGGCTGCGAGGCAAGGGCATGGACCGTCCGGGCTACGTCGGCCTGTTCGAGCTATACGAGTACCTGTACAAGACGGTCATCGCGGGGGCGGCCGAGCTGCGGGTCGCGCAGGAGCCCGTCCTCAACCTGTCCGAAGGGGTGGGCCCGTTCGCGGTCTCGTTCTTCGGCGACGGCATCGTCGACCGGTCCGCCCTCGGCGCGCCGGCCATACGTCAGAGCCTCCCTGACGGCGCCGTGGAGACGTTCCCGGTGGCGGTTGTCGAGAAGACGAGCGTCGTGTCGTTCGAGGGTGCGACGATCGGTTCGGTGACGATGGGCGACGTGGCCGGGCGCGACATCGTGAAGATCACGACCACGCCCGCTGCGGCGGCGGCGGTGACGGGCCGCGCCGACCTTCTCGCCGCCATCGCCGGGGCGCGGGCCGACGTCGCCGGCCTCGCCGCGCCAGCCGCGCAGAAAGGCCGCCAGGAGGACGCCGCCGACGACCTCCGCAAGGCCAAGGAGGCGGGCGACGCGGGCGACGACCGGCGCATGCTCGAAAAGTTGGACTCGGCGCAGCGGGCGTTGCTGGCCATGGGCGCGCCGGAGACGTTGAGCGACGCCGTGGGCGTGTTGTTGCAGCGGGCCCGCACGCACGGGTGACCGTCTCCTCGTCGGACCTCGAGGCCGTCCTCGAGCGGGCGGCCCCGCCGGCCCTCAAGGGGCGCGTCCCCACGCTGGCGCGGATCGTCGCCGACCTCGCCAATGGCGGCACCACCCCCGAAGCCGCGAAGGACGCGCTCGCGGCCGAAGCCGAGCTCATCGAGGCACTGGTCGGCGCCAAGGCGGTCAGCGTCGGGCGCGCCGTCGTGGATTTCAAGGGCGCCATTGCGGGCTCGGTGAACGTCGGCGACGTCGCCGGTGGCGACATCTTCAACATCACCGTCGCCGCGAGCCCGGCGGCATCCGTCCAGATCGTGGAGAAGACCCCTCGCCACCACGTCGAGGGTCAGCTTGCCGGGCTGCTGAAGGGCGCTGACGTCGGGCTCTACAAGGAGGCCGGGGAGATCCTCGGCGTCGTCCTCAGCGGCACGGAGGAGGACATGCGCTGGGTGCTCGCGCGCAGGCTGCTGGAGACCGACTTGGAGACGCTGGTGTCGGCCGTCACGGCGTTGTCTTCACAGCTGTGCGAGCGGGCCGGCGCCGTGGTCACCGTGGCCGCGCCGTTCGCGTGCATCGATCAGGCCGCGGTCGCCCTGGTTCGCGACGCCGTGCCGTCGCGGCGCGGCCTCGGGGTCAAGTCGGCGCGCACCGAGACGGGGCGAATGGTGACCGGCGCCGCGTGCTGGGCGCCCCCGATGTGGGGCGTGCAGGAGGTCCCGGGCGGCTGGGGTCCCGACCTCGCCGACCTCGAGCAACGCGTGGCCAGCGCGGTGGAAGAGGCGCTCGGGTTCCCCCCCGAGGACCTGGACGAAGAGCTCAGCGCCCTGCCCGTCGTGCTCGTGTTCCCGCCGCCGGTTCCCACCGCCGCCGACCTCCAGGCCATCCGGGCCAAGGGCTACGCCAAGGTCAGCTTCCTGTTCCTCACCGGCGAGATGACCCGCCCTGAGTTCGCGGCGCTGGCGCTCCCCGACGTCGACTACGTGGTTCCCGAGTTGGACCCGGCGCGCGAAGCCGCGTACTGGCGGGACATCAACCGCGCCCTACGCGACGCCAAGCGCGCGTGCGGTGCAGGGAGGACCTGAATGGGCTACCAGAAGTTCTTCAATCCCCAGCCTGTGCTGGAACCGGCGCCCGAGCGGCAGGGACCGACGAAGGCGGCGCCCGCCGGCGGGGCGGTCGGCGATCGTCGGGACGGCAAGGTCTACGAGTACACCGACGACATCGTCCTCGCCGTCAACATCGCCCTCGCCACCGGGCGTCCCCTGCTGGTGAGCGGCAACCCGGGTTCGGGCAAGTCGTCGCTGGCGGCCAGCGTGGCGATGTGGATGGGATGGCGGTACTACGAGGCGGTGGTGACGGCCCGCACCCAGGCGCGCGACCTCCTGTGGCGGTTCGACGTCGTGCGCCGGCTGAGCGACGCCCAGGCCAACCAGGCGGTCATGGTCGATGACGCCTACGTGGAGCCGGGCGTGCTGTGGTGGGCGTTCGACCGGGCCCAGGCCGAGCGGCGCGGGCTCCCCGAGGACGACGAGCTCCCCGAGGGTTGGCGGGCGCCACTCGAGCCGGGAACGCCGCGCGAGAGCGACCGCGCCGTCGTGCTCATCGACGAGATCGACAAGGCCGATCCCGACGTCCCCAACAGCCTGTTGGTGGCGCTGGGGTCGCTGGGGTTCAAGGTCGACGAGTCGGGCCGGGCCGTGTCCGTCGCGCCCGAGCGCGTCCCGCTCATCATCATCACCACCAACGACGAGCGCGAGCTGCCCCGGGCGTTCCTCCGGCGTTGTGTGTCCCTGCCCATCCCCGACCCGCCCGAGGACAAGTTGGTGGACCGGCTGGTCAGCATCGCCGCGGCCCACTTCCCGTCCGGCGACGCGGACCAGCACCGCAAGATCGCCGAGGAGGTGAAGCGGCTGGGCAAGCCGACAGACGGGTCGCCGGCGCCGAGCACGGCCGAGTACCTCGACGCCGTGCGGGCCGCCGCGGAGCTCGAGCTCTCGACCGTTGCCCCGAACTGGGAGGAGGTCATACGAGCGACATTGCGCAAGCGCGTCGGGCCGATGAGCCAGACATAGGGTTCGCCGAGCGGGGCCTGCTGCCGCAGATCTCGATCGGCGACTTCCTCCGCGCCGCCGGCGCTTTGCATCCCGTCGACCAGGACACGCTGGACCGGATCGCCGTGGTCCTCGGCTTACGGGCGCCCCCCGCCCCGGCGGGGGAGCCCTCCGTGTCGCCGACGACTCCAGCCGCGGCGCCCGACGCCGGCGACCCCACGGCTGGCGACGTCGAGCAGCCCGATCAGTTCGGTGGCAAGGCCCCCTCGCAGCACGGCGACGAGGCGCTCGCCAGTTCGCTCGAGCCGGTGGCAAGCCGGTCGGCCACCCGGCGCACGGCCACGTGGCTGGCCGAAGTCGACGCACTGGCGGACGCGCCGGCCGGGCCGGTGGCTCCGCCACCCGCGCTCGAACCCCTCTTCGTGCCGCGCTGGGCGCGCGGCATCCTGACCGCGGCGGTGGCAACCCGGAGCGAAGACGGTCCTTTCGACGTCGAGCGGGCCGTCGACGACCTGGCCGCCGGACGCCCGCTGCAACAACTGCCGCGCCTGCCGTGGCCCACGAACCGGTTCGGCGCGCAGGTGCTGCTGGACATGGGCGACGGCATGCTGGCGTTCCGGGGCGATCAGCGCCAGATCGTCGACGCCGCCGTCCCCCTCGTCGGCCGCGACCAGGTGGAGGTGCTCCGCTTCGCCGGCTGCCCCTCGCGGGGTACGGGGCCGAAGTCGCGGGCGACGTGGATCGGGTACGAGCCGCCGCGCCGCGGCCGCCCAGTGGTCGTCGTCTCCGACCTCGGCCTGGTGGAGACCGGATCGCCGGAGCGGGCGACGGCGGCGGAATGGGAGGACTTCGCGGCGACCGTGCGCAGGGCCGGGTGCCCGCTTGTGGCGTTCGTCCCCTACCCCGCGGCGCGGGTGCCGCCGGCTCTGCGCCGGGCGATCACGGTGATCCCTTGGGACCGGTCCACGAGCGTGCGGGTGGTCCGCCAGGTGGTGGGCTCGTGACGACGCCGGCCGCCGCCCTGGTTGGGGCGGTGGCGCGAGAGCGCGCCGGCGTCGCCGCGCTCGCCGAAGTGGTGTCGTTGGCGGTCCACATCGAGCCCGCGCTCCTGCGGGCGGCGCGCCTGGCGCTGCTGCCCGACGTCGACGTCTCCGCGGAGGCGGACCTGTGGTGGAGCCCCCTGGTCGAGTCGCGCGGCCCGTTGGGGTTCGTCCTCGGCGCGGAAGTGGCGGAGGTCTTGCGCGGGCGGCTTGCGGCCCGCCCGCAGGTGCTCGCCGACGCGTGGGCGCTGACCGAGCGGATGCACAGGGGCTCGCCGCCCGCGGTGCAGCTCGAGGAGCGGGTCGCATGGCTGTCGGCCCGGCCTGGCGGCGAGGAGGAAGTGGACCGCGAGCTGCTGTCGGCGGTGAAGGCCATGGTCGGTGCGCCGGACCAGGGGGCGAACGTGGCCCGGTGGGCGGCGCGCGCCGTGCCCCGCCTGCCCGAGGATGTCCGGTCGTCACAGGCCGCATGGCTGCTGGCGATGGGAGCGGGGGCGCGGATCGGCGGGCGGCGCGTCCTGGCCGGCGATCCGCCGCCGGGGACGGCCGCTCGCCTCGCCGCCGTCCTCCCCGAGGACATCACCGAGGCGGCTGTTGGCCTTCGCCTGTTCGAGGGGGCGGTCGAACTGACCTACCCGCCGCGGCCGCGTGCCCACCGCATCTCCGTGCCGGCCTCCGACGCGTTGGTGCTGCGCGTGTCGGGTGCGGACGACAACGGCATGCCCCGCACCGTGGCCCTGCGCTACGGCGACGTGCGGGTCGTCGACGCGGCCGGCGACGTCGCGGTCGAGGACGGCCTCGGCGCCTCGCACCGCCTGGTCGTGCCGCAGATCGACATCCGCCTCGACCTCGTCCGCCCGCCGGACGGCGGCTTCGAGCTCTCGATCACGTCGCCGTACCTCGAGTCAGGCCCCGTGGTCGGCCTGCCCCTCGACCTTGAGGAAGTCGTCGCCATGAGCCGCTCGGCGTCGTCGCTGAACGAGCAGTTCAAGGTGGGCGAGGCCCTGGGCCGGGCGATGGAGGACGGCGTGTTCTGGGACGTCCTGCAACGGGCCGCCTTCACAGGCGGGACGGGCCGGCCGCCGAGCCTCCTCGTCGTCGCCGACTATCCGCCCCTCCCGTGGGAGCTCGTGCCGCTGCGCGAGCCGCTGTTCCCAGACGGCCCGCCATTCCTGGGCGCCCAGGCGGCCGTCGCCCACTGGTTGGCTGGCCAGCCCCTGCCGCTGCCCCTCGACCTGGCGATCGACGACATGCGGTACGCCGGGGGCCCGGTGACCGAGGCGATCGTCTCGGGGTGGGATGCCTTCCCGGTCAACCCCGAGCCCTCCAAGGCCATGCGCCAAACCGACCTGCTGCACCTGGGCGCGGGTGCGGGCGGCGCGACCGCGTCGGTCCGGCCCCAATTCACGTACCTCGACGAGCCCTTCCAGGTCTTCTCGGCTCAGAGCCGGCTCACGAGCGGGGCGGTTGGCGCAATCGTCGCCCGCTGGGTGGCCGCCGCCGACCGCATGGCAGGCGTCGGCGAGGAGTTCTACGAAAAAGCGCTCCCTGGTGGGGTGGCAGCAGCCGAGGTGCTCCGCCAAGTGCGGTCGTCGCCGGTCGGCGAGATGGCGGGCTTCACGCTCCAGTTCTTCGGGCACCCCGGGCTGACGATGACGCGGGTGTGGCCCGCCGAGCTGTGGGACATCGCCACCGGCTGGCGGCTCGTGGGGTTCGAGGGCCACACCGGCCGAGTCACCGCGGCGGCGTGGACGCCCGACGGCACGCGCGTCGTCACCGGCTCGGCCGACCGGACGCTGAAGGTCTGGGACGTCTCCACCGGCTACGAGCTGTTGACGATCTACGGCCACGACGGCGCCGTGTCGGCGGTTGCCGTCTCACCTGACTGCGCCCGCATCGTTTCGGTGTCGGGCGGCGCGGTGCTCACCCACGACCTCGCCACCGGCCGCATGCTGAACACCTTCTACCAGCGGGCGCCGATCCTGGCCCTGTCGCCCATCGCCGATGTCGGGATGACCACCGACGAGAACGGCGAAGGCGCCCTGGTCACCCTCGCCGTCAGCGAGGGCCCCGGCAAGCTGGCGTTGCTCGGCCAACCCGTCGCTTTCGGCGGCTTCTCTCCGGATGGCGCATCGGTGGCGTACGCGTCGCACGACGGACGGGTCGCGATGCGCAAAACGGGTGGCGGCGAGGCGGTCGAGTTTGGCGGCCTTCACGCCGAGGTCGCGGTTGTCCCGTTGCCCGGGGACCGGTCCGGACGGCTTGTCGGGGTGACCGACTTCGAGTCCGGATCACGGGACACCGGAGTTTGGATTGGCGGTCCCAGCGGGTTGCGGGAGACGTTCCGCTCGCCCGGCGCCGTCGCCGCCGTGGCCGTCTCCCCGTACGGCGACCGAATCGCGGCCGCGACCGAGGACGGTGTCGTCTCCGTCTGGGCCCTCGGCAATCAAGACCCGGTGTGCACCATCCCGGCGTTCGGGACCCGCCGGCGGGGGGTGACGTTCGCGCCCGACGGGAAGCGGCTGCTGACGTGGTCGCCGCCACCGGAGAAGCCGCCGCAACCCCCGGAGCCGCAGTCGCAGCAGGCGAGTTAGGGCCCCGCCGGCCCCCGCACGGGGGCGAGGTTGTCCAGCAACCGTTGCACGGAGTCGGTGATCTCGTCGACCGCTCGTTGAAAGGTCTCGGTATTGGCCTTGGAGGGCTGGCGGTAGCCGCTGACCTTGCGCACGAACTGGAGGGCGGCGGCTCGCATCTCCTCCTCGCTTGCCCGTTCCGATCCCCGTAGGGTGATGATGCTGCGGCACATGTGTCCACGATGGCACAGAGAGGGGCGAGCTCCATGCCGGACATCCGCTACGTCATCCTGTCCGACCTTCACTTCGGGGCTGAGAACAGCGTCCTCACCAGCCTGAAGCCGGGGGGGATCGAGGCCGATCCGCACAAGCCGAGCGCAGTCATGGAAAGCCTGGTGGAATGCCTGGCCGAGCTCGTCACGAAGAACGAGGGTCCGGACCAGCCCCAGCTCATCCTGTGCGGCGACATCCTCGAGCTGGCGCTGGCGACCGACAACATCGCGGCGATGGTGTTCGACCGGTTCCTCGAGAAGGCGTTCCCGCCCAATGGGCCGCTGTTCGACAAGACGGTCTACTTCGTCCCCGGCAACCACGACCACCACCTCTGGGAGACGGCGCGGGAGCGGCAGTACGCCAAGTACGTGAGCAAGCAGGCGCCGGGGCCGGAAGAGGAGCTGTCCATCCCCTGGCACACGACACGAATGGTCCCCCCGAAGGAGGAGGCGGTCGAGGCCGAGCTGCTCACCACGCTCATGCGTCGCTACCAGCACCTGCGCGAAGCGACCGTCGTGGCCGTCTACCCCAACCTGCGGCTGACCGCGGGCGAGCGCAGCGTCGTCGTCCACCACGGGCACTTCGTGGAGGGCATGTACCGGCTGATGACCACGCTCAAGGACATGGTCTTCCCCGGCCGCCCGCCGGCCGACAAGATCTGGGAGTGGGAGGCGGAGAACTTCGCCTGGATCGACTTCTTCTGGTCGACGCTGGGCCGCTCCGGTGAGGTGGGCGCTGATGTCGGCCTGGTGTACGCCTCCCTGCAGAGCGAGCCGGCGATGAAGCAGTTGGCGCACAACCTGGCCACGGGCATCGCCGGCAAGCTGACGTGGCCGAGTCCGATGCGGTGGCTGGGGGGCAAGGTGCTGGACTTCGGGCTGGGCCGCCTGGTGCGGCTGGCGAGCCGCCTCGAGCGCAGCGATCCGAGCAAGCCGCTGAGCGCCAAGGCGGACCAGGGCTTGCACCTGTACCTCCAAGGCCCGCTGCGCTCGCAGCTTCTCGAGGAGATTGGCGACAAGTGGTACGAGCTGCCCGACGTGCCGAAGGACTTGACGTTCGTCTTCGGCCATACCCACAAGCCGTTCGAGGTCGAGCTGGCGCCGAAGGGGTACCGCGGCCCGGTGTCGGTGTACAACACCGGCGGCTGGGTGGTCGACAGCGAACGGTCGGCCCCCCTCCAGGGAGGCGCCGCCATCCTGCTCGACGAGGACCTCAACGTCGCGTCGCTGCGCGTCTACAACCAGGAGGACTACCGGGTGCGCCTCGCCCAGGTGCACGCGGACGCCCCGAACCCGCTCCTCGATCGCCTGAGCGGGCTCATCGACGCCGACGCGGGCCCGTGGGCCGCACTCGCGGCGGCGACCCACGCCGTGGTCGACGAACGCCACATCGACCTGGGCGAGCTGATCAAGCGCGGTCCGGCGCCTGTCCCCCCACCGCCAGCTGATCCACGACGTAGTAGCCGGCCATGAGGAAGTGCAGGATCAGCGTCGCGAACGCGCTGAGGAACGACAGGCCCACCGCGGCCAGGTAGACGCCCAGCCCGAGGCCGAAGCGAGTGGCGCGGGCGTGGGCCTGAGGCTGGTCGATGTGGCCGTGCAGCAGCCGATCGTCGCGGGTGATCCACCGCCAGAGCAGCTGGAACGACAGGCCGATCACGAACATGACGCCGCTGTAGACGGCCATGGCCACGCCCGCGTCGTAGCCGCGCCGGAAGTAGCGGGCGACCAGCGCCGTCGGGAAGGGAAGGAACGCGATCCACAGCAGCAGGTGGAGGTTGAGCAACAGGAGGGTGCGGTCGACTCTCGCCACGGCCTGGAAGATGGCGTGATGGTTGACCCACATGATCCCGATGACGGCGAAGCTCAGCAGGTAGGCGGCGTAGCTGGACCACTGCTGGCCGAGGTAGTGGGCGAGGCCGGCGCCGTTCAACGCCTCGGGCTCGGGGACGCGGATTTCGAGGATCAGCAGCGTGATGGCGATGGCGAGCACGCCGTCGCTGAACGCCTCGACGCGCGCCTTCTCCATCAGTCGCGGCGGAGGAGGGCGAAGGCCACCCCGCGGCCGTGGCCCTGCCGGATGGCGAGCTGGACCCACAGCTCGGCCAGGTTCTCGAGCATCCGAGCTGCGTCGAGGCCGCCCGCGTCGACCGCGTCGAACCCAAGGTCGCGCGCCAGTTGCAGGACGGTCGTCTTGGCCTCTGCGTGGTCCCCAGCGACGAGGCCGAGCGCGGCCCGCCCGTCGACCTCGGGATCCCACATCGTCTCGAACCCCATCGTGTTGAACGCCTTGACGACGATGGCCCCCGGCCCGGCGGCCGCCGCCACCATTTCCGCGCCGGAGCGGTGCGGGCGGGGCAGGGTGGCGCCCATGGGATTGGTGGCGTCGATCAGGAGCTTGCCGGAGAGGTCGCCGGCGGCGGCGATGGTGTCGAGCGCCGCCTCGAACGGCGTGGCGAGCACGACGATCGCGGCCCGGCGGGCCGTGTGCGCGATGTCGCTCACGGCGGCGCCGAGCTCGGTGTCGTGGAGGGCAGGCCGGCGGGAGCGCGAGCCGTAGAGGACGTCGTGGCCAGCGGCCAGCCAGCCGCCGCCGAGCGCGGTCCCGACCTTGCCCGTGCCGAGGATCCCGATGCACACGCCGGCAACCTACGCCGGAACGGGGCTAACGAGGGACGACGACGTCGAGCGCGAGCGTGAGGCAGCGGCACGCGCCCCCTGCCTTGAGGAACTCGCCCACGTCGACGACGGCGATGTCGAACCCCCACGCCTCCAGCTGGCGGCCGACCCGCGGCGGGCACGACGGCATCACGATGGTCGTCCCCACGACCACCGAGTTGGCGCAGAACGTGCCCGTCTCGTCCGCATCGAGCTCGAACAGCTCGGGGACGGCGGCGGCCACGACCTTGCGCCCGTAGGTGTCCCACGCCTGGGGTGCCGCCAGCGCGCGCCGCTGGTCGAGCGGGCAGAACGTCAGGTCGAAGTGGTAGAAGCGCGGGTCGGTCAGCTCGACGGGGTGGACCGGCGCGCCGAGGAGCCGTGACAGCTCGACGTGGGCGGCGGCGTCGGAGCGAAAGCGGTAGCCCGAGAGGTACGCGCCGCCGAAGGGCAGGGCGTCGCCGGCGCCCTCGTGGGAAAGGTTCTCGGGGAGGGCCAAGACCTCGTACCCGTGGGCCTCGAACCAGGCCACGTAGTGCGGCGTCTCCGCTTGGCGCTGGGGGTGGCGGAAGCGGCTCGGCACGAAGCGCGGCGCCGCCGCCGGCGCCCAATGTGGAGGCCCGTTGACGACTCCTGCGTTGGCGGTGAAGACGATGTCGGGGAGGCCGGGTTGCGGGGCCAGCGTCTCCACCTCGGCGCCGGCGTCACGCAGGGTTTGGGCGAGCGCCTCCCACTGGGCCCGCGCCCGCTCCGGGTCGACCGCCACCTCGGCGTGCATCCAGGGGTTGATCTCGTAGAGCACCTCGAAGTGCTCGGGGGGACACATGAGGAAACGCCGCCCCCACGGGAGGACCCCCACCTATCCCGAGCACTCCGCGCGAATGGCCCCCCTGACGTGGAAAGGCGCGAAATCGAGCGGGAGGGTCATGCCGGGGCCAGGTGGTCGGCCAAGTTGTGGAGGAAGAGGCCGACGTCGGTGACGATGCCCAGGGCCTGGTGACTGCCCCGGTCGGCCAGCTTGGTGACGACGGCCTGGTTGATGTCCACGCAAAACGTCTCGACCCCGGCGGGCAGCAGGTTGCCCGTGGCGATGGCGTGCAGGGTGGACGCCAGCATCAGGGCCACCGCGACGCCGGGGAGCTGGGCTCGCATAGCGTCGGCGGCCGCTACCACGTCGGTGTGCACGTCCGGCAGGGGACCGTCATCGCGCACCGAGCCACCGAGCACGAAGGGCACACCCCGGCTCACGCATTCGAACATCACCCCGCCGGGGATGTAACCGTCAGCGACGGCGGCGGCGATCGAGCCCCGCCGGCGGACCTCGTTGATGACCCGGAGGTGGTTGCTGTGGCCGCCTTCGGTGGGGTTGCCGTGAATAAGGGTGACGCCCAGCGAGGTGCCGAGGACGTTCGACTCGATGTCGTGGGTCGCGAACCCGTTGCCCGCGAACAGCACGTCGATCCATCCGCCCCGTACCAGCCGGGCGACGTGGGGCGCGGCGCCGGTGTGCACCACCGCCGGCCCGCAGACGGCGAGGACCTTGCCGCCCGTTCGGCGCGCCTGGCGGATGCGTTCCGCCACCTCGGCGACGATCAGGTCTTTGGGCTTCTCGGAGGAGACCTCCGACGCCATGAACTCGAAGGGCGTGGCGCCGCGTGGCCGGCTCAGGGGCTGCACCCGCACGCCGTCGCTTCCGACGACGACCTGGTCGGCGACGTGGACCCGGTGCATGGGCTCGGTGCGGACCCGGCCGTCAGGAAGCGCGACGAGGGCGCAGTCCATCTCGGGGTTCTCGACGTCGACCCACCGGCCGTGGAGCCGGACCTGGGTCGGGAGGTTCGTCGTCGAGTAGAAGCCCTCGGGGAGAACGCCGTCGCGGTCGGCGGGCGCGGCGCGGGCGTCGGCCTCGGCCACCGGGTTGGCCCCGTGCGCCTGCAGCTCGACGAGCAGGCGCGCCAGCAGGTCCTCGTCGTCGGCGGTGACGTCGATCACCGCCCGGCTGGGGTCGGCGCTGGTGCGCCCGATCTCGAAGTCGACGATGTGGTAGTCGGCGCCGGCGTCGAGGATGAGGTCGAGGACCTTGGCCAGGATCAACGAGTCGACGATGTGGCCGACGACGGCGACGCGTTCAGTCGCCATAGGGCACCGGCGTGGGATCGCCGGCAGTGTCGGCGCCGTCGGCGAGCGGGTGGGCGTCGGCGGCGTCGGGAGGGTCGCTGGCACCGGGCGGATCGCCGGCGCCGCTGGTGTCGGCGCCGCTGGTGTCGGCGCCGCTGGTGTCGGCGCCGCTGGTGTCGTCGTCCAGCTCCGAGACGGGGATCTCGTCGGCGCCGATGGTGGGCTCGTGCTTGAGACGCCCGGTGCGGTTGTCCCAGACGTCGCGGGCGATCACCTGCAGCACCCCGGCCACCGGTATGGCCAGCAGGGCGCCCAGGAACCCGGCCAGCTCGACGCCGATGAGCACGCTGGTGATGACGACCAACTGGTTGATGTTGACCGTCTTGGACATGATCGCCACCTGCAGGACGTGGTTCTCGAACTGCTGGTACACGACGTACACGATGATCATGCCCACGCCCGCGGTGGTGGAGTGCAGGAAGGCCACCAGGATCGTCGGGATGGCGCCGAGGGTGGCGCCGATGAGGGGGATGAGGTCGCAGAACCCGACGAACAGCGCGAGCACGCCCTTGAAGGGCACACCGAAGATCCACAGCGCGATGAACGTGCACACTCCCGCGATGACGCTGATGAGGAGGTTGCCCATGGCGTAGCCGGTGAGGGCGCGCGCGCAGTCGCGCGCCACCGCTTTGCACCGCTCCTGCCGTGGTGGCGAGAGGGCGCCGAGACCGTTGGCCAGCATCTGGGGGCCGTAGAGGATCATGAGGATCGACAGCACGAGCACGGTCAGGCCGGAGATGACCCCGGCGAAGACCTTGCGGCTGTACTTCAAGACGCTGCTGCCCGCCCCGCTGATGGCGTCGTTGATCTTGGTGCGGTTGTCCTCGAACTTCTGGTCCAAGTCGTACTTGCGGACGAGGTGGCCGACCGGGCCCCGCCCGGCGCGGGCGTCCTCCAGGTACACCGGGAAGCGGTCGACGAAGTGACGGGTCTGGTCGACGAGGGGCGAGATGAAGGCGTACATCATCCCCGCGACGAGGCCCAGGGTGAGGAGCAGGACGAGGGTCGTGGCGATGCCCTTGGTCACATGGAGATGGCGTTTGAGGAAGTCGACGGGCGGGGTGAAGAGGATGGCGAAGAAGAGGGCGACGACCATCAGGGTCCAGATGTGGACAAGCTTGACGACGAGGTACAGGGCGACGTAGCTGGCCACGACCAGGCCGATCGAGACCAGGATCGTCTTGACGGGAACCGGTCGCTCCTCAGCCATGCGCTGCGAGCCTACCCAGCGACGTGCTTGCTCCCCGGGGACGCCTGGAGGTCGCGCACGACGTCGTCGGCCCACGCCCGTTCGTCGTCGGGCGGCTCGCACGGCGACCACGCGGCGGCGGTCACGAGCGCGCCGACGCGGGCTAGCCGGACGGCGAGCGCGCCGTCGCCCACTTCGGCGCCGAGGGCGGCGCAGTATTCGATCGGCGTCTCGGCCGGCCGCCGGGGGCGGCCGCGCTTTTCGCCGGCGGCGGCGATGCGTTCGTAGGCCTGGGTGGCCCACGGGCGGGACCGGCGCAGGCGCTGCTTGCGCCAGAGCCGTGAGCCGAGCCAGAGGGCGAGAGCGGCCACGACCACGGCGAGGACCCACCACAGGGCGGCGACGAGGCGCTTCAAACGGGACCAGAGCGACTCGACGTCCTGGCCCGGCGCCGTGAACCGGCCCGCCGGGTCGAACGCCACCCAGCCCGCGCCCGCAAGCCAGGCTTCGACCCAGGCGTGGGCGTGGCGGGCGCGGACGGTCATCTCGCCGCCGACGGCGAAGGGCCGGGGCGACACGTACCCGACGGCGAGGCGGGCGGGGATGCGCAGCGCGCGGAGCATGACCGCCATGGCTGACGCCGCTTGCTGCGAGGACCCGCGCCGCTCGGTGAACAGGAGCTCCTCGATCGGGTCGGCGCCCGGCGCGAGGGCGGGCGTCCCGGCCGCGACGTCGGTATTGGCGCGGAACCAGCCCTCGACGGCCTGAGCCTTTGCGTACGCCGTCGGGCCCGCGCCGCTGACGATCTCGCGAGCCAGCTGAGCAACCCGCTCGGGCAGGGCGGGAAAGCCGAGGTACTGGGCGGCCAGCTCAGGGGGGACGTCCTCGCCGGTTGGGGCGGCGCGGGGCGGGCCCGGCACGTAGCTCGTGGCGATGTACGTGGCGCCCTTGCCCAGTTGGGGGGTGGCTTGGACGGTGCCGTCGGGCGCGACCGCGGCGCCGCCCTGCCCAGGCAGCTCGACGCTCAGGAGGCGCGCCGCCGCGGGAAGCACGCCGACGGCCGGCGCCTCGATCCGGATGCGCTGGACGAGCGGCGGCTGCCGGTAGTCCGGCTCGTCGGTGGGGCCCCCGGGAACGAAGACGTTCGGGCCGGAACGGGCGGGCGCCGGCGAGAGCTGGGGCGACCGGCGCCACGTGCGCCCGTCGTACTCGTCGAAGGTCATCGTCCGCCACAGCGCCGTCCGGGGCGCGGTCACCCGGAACACGATCTGGTCGCCCTTGCCCGTGCCCGGGCCGCCCGCGTCGAGCTCGTCGGTGGGCTGGAGGTACGGCGCGGCCGGCGCCGAGGCCCGAGCTCGGGGTTTGCCCGGCGACCGGCCGGCCGAGGGCCGGTTGGCGGTGTCCGGGCTCGGCAGGAGGGCGGCCGCTAGCAGCGCCACGAGGCCCGCGATGGCGAGCAGGGTGGCGGCGTCGACGGCCGTCCCCCGGCCCCGCCCCGGCCCTGGTCCTGCCCACGGCCCTCCCTTCGTGCCCATCGTGCGGTTGGCGGCGACGAGGACGACGGCGCTGGCGGCGGCGAAGCCGGCGAGGGGGAGGGCGACGGCGCTCAGGGACGGGCCGGCCCCGAGCAGGCAGGCGGCGGTGACGAACAGGCTCATCCGGACGGTTTGGGGCCACAGAAGGCTCAGCGCCACGGCGAGCAGGATCAGGTACCGGGACGGCCGGGGCGTCCGGAGGGAGAGCAGCACCGCGAAGCCGAGGGCCGCCCCCGCGATCGGGAGCCATTTCGCGACCCACGGCGGAGCGACCACCCGGCGACCGGGCCGGGCGGCCGTGAGCGCCACGCCGGGGACGAGCAGCAGGGCGACGAGGGCGGGCGCGAACCCGGTGGCGGCGGCGGCGCAGACGGCGGCGACGGCTGCCGCCAGCGCCGCGGTCAGCGCCACGAGTCGCCTTGGTCGGTCACGAGGAGGATGACCGACGCCTCGTCGTCCACGGACAGGTCGGGTGCGCCGGGAGCAGTGGCCGCGGCCAGGCGGCGGATCACGTCGGATGCGGAGGTGACCGCGCCGCGCACGGTCTGGCGCCGCTCGGTGGCGAGGACGACGACGGCGTAGCCGCGCCGCAGGCCTTCGAGCGCATACCACGCGACCCGGCCGGCGGCCCGTTCACCCGCCATCCCGCCGCCGCCCAGGTCGAGGGCGATGGTCAACCGGGGCGCGCCGGTCTCGTCCACCTCCTTGACCACCAGGTCGCCGGTACGGGCCGTCGCCCGCCAGTGGATGCGGTGGACGGGATCGCCGGGGACGTAGGGGCGCACCCCGCGCACGACGTCGCCCGTGTGCGAGGGGCGGGGCTCGCCGTCGCCCCAGCTCCGGAACAGGTCCGGGAGCGGTTGGGCGGCCTCGACGGGGCGGGGCCCGACCGCCAGGGGGCGGGCGAGGGGGACGGTGAACCGCCGGATCGTGGAGAGCAGCCCGGCCAGCCCGAAGCCGTGCACCTCGACGGTGATCTCCGTGTGCAACCGGCGGGTGGCGGCCACACCGTGGAACGGCCGGCGGGAGGGGATGTCGGCGGCCGCGCTCTCGGCGTCCTGGTCGAACGTCGCCAGGCGGACGCCGACGCTGCGGCGGGGGCCGGCGATGTCGAGCTCCACGGCGACGGGGTCGCCGGCGTAGAGCTCGGAGGGGTTGGCGACGACGCGCACCTGGGTGCGACGGGTCGAGACCCGCGCCCAGACGACATCGACGAGGGCGATCACCACGGTCGCCACACAGACGAACAGGCACGGCCGCGAACCGCTGTTGCGCCACACCTGCCAGGTGGCGTAGGCGAGCAGGCCGGCGGCGAAGGTGAGCCCGGTGGTGCGCCACTGGGTGTCGCGCCCGTCGGCCCGCGCGGCCGGGCGGTCGCTCACACGGGCGGGACGGCGACGGTGGCGAGGAGGTCGCGCAGGAGCGGGCGCATGGCCTCCGTCCCCCTTCGGGTGACGGCGCCGACCCGGTGGGCGAGCACCGCGACGGCCACCGCCTTCACGTCGTCAGGGGTGACGAAGTCGCGGCCGGACACGGCCGCGTACGCCTTCGCCACCCGCAGGAGGGCGCCGGCGGCGCGGGGGCTGGCTCCGTGGTCGACCTCGCGGTGGGCCCGCGTGGCGGCCACCACGTCGAGGACGTAGTCGAGGATCCCGGGCGCCACGTAGGCGCCGTCGATGGCGGCCACCGCCTGGGCCAACGACTCCGGGGTGGCGAGGGGCTCGACGCGGTCGAGGGCGGCGGGACCGCCGTCGCCCTGGAGCATGGCCCGCTCGGCGTTGCGATCGGGCAAGCCGAGGGAGACCACGAGGGCGAAGCGGTCGCACTGGCCTTCGACGAGCGGGAAGGTGCCCACGTCGCCGTACGGGTTCTGGGTGGCGATGACGAAGAAGGGCTGGGGCAGGGTGTGGCCGCGGCCGTCCACGGTGACCTGGCCCTCGGCCATGGCTTCGAGCAGGGCGGACTGGGCGCGCGGGGTGGCCCGGTTGATCTCGTCCACCAGCACCACGTGGTGGAACACCGGGCCGGGGTGGAAGTCCCACTCGCCGCTCTGGCGGTTGAAGACGCTCACGCCGGTGATGTCGGTCGGCATGAGGTCGGCGGTGCCCTGGACCCGGCCGACACTGCCGCCGACGCAGCGCGCCAGGCTCTTGGCGAGGAGGGTCTTGCCTACACCCGGCACGTCCTCCACCAGCACGTGGCCGCCCGCCAGCAGGCCGGCGACGACGAGGGCGATCTCGTCGCGCTTGCCGAGGACGACGGACGCGACGCCGTCGACCAGCGCTCGAGCGAATTCGGTCGGGTCCGCCATGCCCCGATAGTGTGCCCCTTCGTGGGTCAATTGATCCGGGTGACCGAGCGACGGGGGACCAAACCGGGCACGGCCGCGTTCGACCTGAACCGCAGCCTCACCGGGATGGGCCACGAGCGGTACCGCTCGGCGGCCGACGCGGTGGGCCACCGGCCGTGCGACGCGCTGGCCCGGCGGCTGTTCGACCAGCCCGGCGTGAAGGCCGTGCACGTGTACTCGAACGTGGTGACGGTGGAGCTGGCCGAGGGCGCGTCGAGCGACGGGCTGGCCGAGATCATCGTGGACCTGTTCACGTACTACCGGCCGGGCGTCGAGGTGGCGGAGCCGGCGGTGGACGAGGTCGCGCCCTAGCCCTACCGGGCGAAGACGTCGGCCACGGGCAGGGCGAACCCGGGCAGCACGGGCGATCCCAGCACCCCGCTCACGGGGATGACCAGCGCCTCGTTGAAATTGGGTTGGTCTGGGGTCGACCGGCGGTGGGCGAGGACGACGTGGGCCACGGTGTCGACTAGCCATAGCTCGGCGACACCACCCTGTTCATATTTGAGCCGCTTCCGGCCGGTGTCATATCGCCACGTGGAGGGGGAGCGGACCTCGACGATCAGGTCGGGCAAACCGTCGAGCGCCACGGCGCGGAGCGCGGGCTTTCTTGTCTCGCGCACCCACACAGGTCGGGCGCGTAGACGTCGGACGGACCGAGGCGAAGGTCGACTGAAAGGCAGACGAAGCCCCGACCGAGCCCAGCTTCGGTCCACGCCTATAGGCGGGCGAAAATTCTGCTCAGGTACCACTGGTGGGGAAGGAGCGGCTGGTTCACGATGACCTCACCAGCGATGAGCTGCGATCCGCGAGGCCAGTCGTCCCGAGCGAGGAACTCGTCGGCAGTCACGTTCCTAGCGATGATCTCGGGTGCTGTCGACATGTTTTCAGTGTATCACATGCTGGCGGGTTGCAACGAACAAGCATTCGATTACGATGGCGGGGATGGGGCTGGACGCACTCGCGGAGAAGGCGCGACCGGTCGCCTTGGCGGGCGAGCGGCTGCTGCCCGTGCTCGCCCCGCTGGCGCCGTTGCTGCCCGACGGGGCGCTGCGTCGGGGGTCGGTCATATCGGTAGCCGGGTCCACCTCGCTGGCGCTGGCGCTGCTGGCGGGGGCGTCGGCGGCGGGGTCGTGGTGCGCGGCGGTGGGGTTGGCGTCGCTGGGCGTGGTGGCCGCGGCCGAGGTGGGGATCGCACTGGAACGGTTCCCGCTGGTGGCGGCGCCTCCTTCTCCTGAGGAGTGGGCATGGGCGGTCGCGGCCCTGATGGACGCGGTCGATGTGGTCCTGGCCCGGCCGGCCGGCCTCGTGCGGGAGGCCGTGGCCCGGCGGTTGGCGGCCAAGGCGCGGGAACGGTCGGCGGTCCTGGTGGCCGTCGGGTCCTGGCCCGGCGCCGACGTGCGGCTGGCGGTGACGGGCGCGGCCTGGGAGGGGATCGGCCAGGGCGACGGCCGGTTGGGGGCCCGGCGGGTGGACGTGGTCGCCAACGGCCGGGGGGCGGCGGCGCGGGAGAAACGGGTGGCGTTGTGGCTGCCCGGGCCCGATGGTGGGGCGTCGGCGGCGTCAGGCGGTTCTGGCCTGCGAAAAGACGCCGAAATGCGAGCCTGCGCAGGCCAGGACGCGATGGCGGGCGCCGGGTGATGGCCCGCGGTTCGATGGCCGGCGTTCGATGACGACGCGCATGCTGGTCGTCTGGCGCCCGGACTGGCCGGTCGTGGCGGCGGGCGTGGCGCCCACCGAGGCGGCCGCGGTCCTCGACGCGGGCCGGGTGGTGGCGTGCTCGGCTGCCGCCCGCGCCGATGGCGTGCGGCGGGGCCACCGCCGCCGCCAGGCGGAGGCGTGCTGCCCGGGGCTGACGGTCCTCGACCACGACCCCCGCCGCGACGCCCGTGCGTTCGAGCCGGTGGTGGCGGCGCTGGAGGCGTTCACCCCGACCGTCGAGATCCTCCGCCCCGGGGTGGCGGCGTTCGCCACCCGCGGCCCGTCCCGGTACTTCGGCGGCGACAAAGCCCTCGCTGACGTGCTGGCGGCCGCGGTGGCCAAACAGGTCGACGGCGCCCGCGTCGGCATCGCCGACGGGCGGTTCGCGGCCGAGCTCGCGGCCCGCACCGGCTGCGTGCCCGAACGCCAGGGAGGCCGGCTCGTCCCGCCTGGCGAGAGCCCAGCGTTCCTGGCCCCCTTCGCAGTCAGGGTCCTCGACGCTTGTGCCCCCGACCTGCCCGACCTGCTCCGCCGACTCGGGATCCGCACCCTGGGCGAGTTCGCCGCCCTCCCGGGCCGGGCCGTCCTGGCCCGCTTCGGCCTCCCTGGCGAAGCGGCCCACCGGCTCGCCCGCGGCCTCGACGAGCGGCCGCTGGCGGCGCGCACCCCGCCTCCCGACCTGGCCGTGGCGGCCGAGCTCGACCCCCCCGCCGAGTCCGTCGAGACCGCGGCGTTCGTGGCCCGGTCGCTGGCCGCCCAGTTGCACGAATCGCTGGCCGCCCGCGGCCTCGCCCTGGTCGCCGTGCGCATCGACGCCGAGACCGAGCACGGCGAGTCGCGGTCGCGGCTGTGGCGGCTGCACGATCAATCGGACGCCGGATCGGGCGGCGGCCCCGGCGCCGGCGCGGCCGCCTTAGCGGAACGGGCCCGGTGGCACCTGGACGGCTGGCTCAACCATCCGGGCGCGGGCCGCCCGACGGGGCCGATCACGCTCCTGCGGCTGGCGCCGGAAGAGGTCCGCCCCGACGGCGGGCGCCAAGCGGGGTTCTGGGGCGGCGACCGGGCGGTCGCCGAGCGGGTGGCACGCGCCCTCGAGCGGATCCAAGGCCGGCTGGGCCCCGCCGCCGTCGCCACCGGTGAGGTGGTGGGCGGCCGCGGGCCGTGCGAGCAGGCCCGCCTCGTCCCATGGGGGGCGCCACGCGCCGGCGAGACGTCGCCTCGCCCGCCGTGGCCCGGGCGGCTGCCCTCGCCCGCGCCGGCGACCGTCCTGGCCGCGCCGCTCCTTGCCGACGTCGTCGACGCCACGGGCGCAACGGTCCACGTGAACGGCCGGGGATCGGCCAGCGGCCCGCCCGCCCGCCTCGCCGTCGACGGTCGCCCCCCGGCCCGAGTGGCGGCGTGGGCCGGCCCGTGGCCTGTCGACGAGCGCTGGTGGGACCCCTCCGACCACCGCCGCCGCGCCCGCTGGCAGGTGGTCACCGCCGACGGCGACGCCTACCTCCTGAGCCTCGAGGGCGGTCGCTGGCTCGTCGAAGCGGCCTACGACTGACGGGCGACCCGGGCTCGGCCGGGCTCTCCGGCGTGCAAAGCACCGGCACGGGCATTTCGACGCCGGATGTGTGTTCGACGCCGGAAAGCGGCGGGCGGGACCAGCCACTGATCGGCGACCGATCCCTTTGCGCCCTTCATCCGTAGAGCGCCCAGTAGGCTGCCCCGCTGGGTGGCCGCCCGCATGCTCAGGAGGATGACGGAACGATGCGCAAGGCCTGGACAGTTCTGCTCGTGGGCGCCCTGCTCACACTGACGGCGTGCGGGAGCGACTCCAACGACAGTGCCGGCGACGACGCGGTGGGCGGGGCGACCGGGACCACCGCCCACGACCACGGCGCGTCCACGGCGACGTGCTCGCCGTCTGGGCCGACCATCGCGATCCAGGCCCTCCCCAACGCCCGCTTGGCATGGGACAAGGACTGCCTGGCCGTCCCGGCCGGCCAGGACATCACTGTCACGTTCGACAACGAGGACAACGGCGTGCCGCACTCGTTCGCCGTCCTCGCCAGCCACGAGTCCAGCCAGGTCTTCTTCTCCACCGGTCAGATCACGGGCGTGAAGAAGATGGACTTCAAGATCGCCGCCAACAAGCTGCCGGGGCCGGGCACGTACCACTTCCACTGCGAGGTCCACCCCACCCAGATGATGGGGACGTTCATCATCAAGTAGGAGGGGCGCCCGGTAGGTGTCGGCTACCTCTATTGCAGCGCGGCGGTCCGGCGGCTAGGAAACCCGGCGTGGGGGAAGGGGGAGCCATGCGGAAGGTGCAGGCTGGGCTCGGTGTGATCGTGCTGGCGCTCGTGGCGGGGGCATGCTCGTCCACGACCGCCAAGGGCGCGGCGACTCCGTCTAAGAACGTGCAGGTCGACCAGTACGACAAGGTGCTGCCGCTCTCGCGCGACCACGAGGGGCCGGCGCTGCTGGTCGACCAGGACGACCCCAACACCGTCTACCTGGGCAACACGGAGATGACCACCGGCGAGTGCCGGTTCTACGTCTCCACCAACCAAGGCCTGAGCTGGCGCCAGGAGAACGCGCCGGCGCTCCTGCCGTACACGAAGAACTGCGCCCAGGGCCGAGCCACCTCGCAGAACCTGCGCCAGGAGCTGACCCAAGGCCCCGACGGCACGATCTACAACGTGTTCCAGGCCAACGCCGACGATCGCAACGGCAGCCGCAGCGTGCTCATCGGCCGGTCCAGGGACGGCGGGCGTTCGTGGGAGACCTCGGTCATCGACCCCGGCGCCATCGCGCCGGAGATGGGCCAGCAGATGGAGGTCAACTTCGAGGGCCACATCGCCATCGACCCGGCTAAGCCCAAGACGATCTACGCCATGTGGCGGCGGTCGTTCAACCGGTTCACACCAGCCAAGCCGACCCGGCCCTACATGTCGACGTCGACCGACGGCGGCGCCACGTGGAGCCCGCCCCAGCTGATGTTCGAGAAGAACAACGGCTTTGACGGCCCCCGGCCGATCGTGGTCGGCAACAAGCTCTACGCTTTCTACCGGGAGTCGGCGCCGGCGGCGTCCACCGACCCGAACGCCCCCGCGCCGACCGAGCCGCCGACGACCAAGCTGTACGTCAACACGTCGACCGACGGCGGCAAGACGTGGACGAAGGACGTCGAGATCGCCCGGGCCAACGACGCCAGCGAGGTGTACCCGCTCTACGACCGGGAGCGCCAGCAGTTCTACGTGGTCTGGCACGACAACCGCGAGAAGGAGCTCGACGTCTACTTCTCCAAGTCCAAGGATGGCGACTCGTGGAGCCAGCCCAAGCTGCTCAACGACGACCCCCGCGGCACCCGCACCGGCCAGCACTACCCGCAGATCTCGCTGAGCAAGAACGGGCGGATCGACGTGGCGTGGTACGACTGGCGAGACGACCCGTTCCCGCCGCCCACGATCGGCGCCGGCAACACGCTGTCGCTGTTCACCAACCGGGGCCGGGTGGCAAGCGTCTACATGACCAGCTCGCGCGACGGCGGCGAGACCTGGGACAAGAACACCAAAGTCAACGACGTGCCCATCGACCGCACCATCGGCAGCTGGATCAACAACATCGACGTGATGTCGCCCGTCGCCATCGCCTCGTTCAACAACGGGGCGATCATCGCCTGGTCCGACACCCGCAACGGCAACGCCATCAGCCAAACCCAGGACATCTTCACCAGTACGGTGACGTTCGGGAAGGTCAAGCCCCGGAAGGTCACCGGCCTGCAGGCGGGGCTGGCGGGGGGGTTGTTCGGGCTCGGGTTGGCGATGTGCCTGGCCGTGCTGCTGATCCGCCGCCAGGGCCGCGGCGCCACACCGCCCGCCAAGACGACCAAGCAGGCCGAGCCGGTTACCTAGCGGGCGGCCGGAGCAAAGGCGGTGTCATCGGCGCGTCGACGTCCCGGGCCGCCAAGAAGTCGTTGGACGGGCCTCGTTGGCCCGCCTGCACATGGGCGACGAGTTCGGCGGCGACGTCGCGCAGCTTGCGGTTCATACGCTGCGAGGCCCGCCGCAGGATGTCGAAGGCCTGCTCGTCGGTACAGCGCTGGCGGGCGATGAGCACACCCTTGGCCTGCTCGATGACGCCCCGGGTCTCAAGCGCCCGCCGCAGGTGGCCGGCCAGGCTGTGGGCGCCCTCGTACAGCTCGGCGTTGGTCAACGCGACGACGACCTGATCGACGAGGAGCGGCATCAACGCCCGCGTCGGCGCGCTCAGCTCGGCGAAGGCGTAGACGTTCAGCGAGCCGCGCTGGCCGCCCGGGGCGGTGAGGGGATAGCCGCCGGCAGACACGAGGCCGACCTCCTGCCCGACCGCGCCGAACGCCGGCCACCGGCCAACGGCCTCGGCGAGCGACGCTTCCACGGCCGCATCGTCGTGGAGGGCGGTCAGGCAAGGCCCGTCGTGCTCTCGTGCGGCCTCGTCGAGGCGCTGTCCCCGAGCGCCGGACGACGCCGGGAACCGCACCCCGCCCGGTACGGACAGCGCCACGCTGACCTCACACTCGGGGAGCGCCTGGGCGGCCAGCTCGAGGACCCCGTCGAGCATGGCCTCGACCGACTGGGGCTCTGCCGTCAGGCGGGCGACCTGTCCCAGGCTGGTGAGCAGCTCCACCTCGGTGTGCAGGAACCGGATCTCCTCCTCGAGCCGCAGCCGCTGGGTGATGTCGCGCACCATCCAGCGGACGACGACGACGCCGTTGTGCACCCGCCCCACGGCGCGGACCTCGGCGACGAACGGCTCGCCGTCGCGCGGGCGCATCCGCAGGTAGTGCTCCTGCACGGGAAGCGGCGATGGGGACAGGGCGGCCAGCAGGTCCCGAAGGTCGCGTCGGGCCGAGTCGTCGACGAAGCTGACGATCAGCTTCCCCTCGAGGTAGCGGGCGGCCACGCCCAGCATCCGGCTGGCCGCGCTGTTGGCCTCCAAGATCTTGCCGTGCGTGTCGGTCACGAGGTACGCGTCAGGCGCGAACTCGAACAGCTCGCCGTACCGCTCGCGCTCGGCGTCGATCGCGGCGGCCGACACGGCGAGCTCCTCGCTCTGCACCCGCAGCTCCTCCTCGGCGACCAGCAGCTCCTCGATCCCCGCCGACAGCTCCTGGACGAACCGCTGCAGGTGCTCCTTCGAGGCGTAGGCCTCGTCGGCGGTTTCGGAGAGGAGATGGACCAGGCGCTCGCGCGACTCGCGCACCGCGGCCTCGTCGAGGATTCGACGCATCGCCAAATCGGTCCCAAACGGAGCGTCAGCCATGTCCGTCGAGTTGGTCCATACGGACGATGACGCCGCCCGCGCTCCCGTTCCCGTCGACGAGGGGCGAGACGATCACCCGGCACTCGATCGTCCGGCCCCGGCGGTTCACCGCCGCCAGCGTCCGCTGTTCCCCCGGTGACTTCCCGCTCAAGCAGGCGCGGATGGCTGGGCGCAACTCATCCACGGGCAACCCGATGTCCAGGTTCAGGAAGTGCTGGTCCTGCACCTCGTCGGCCCGCAGTCCCCACAAGTCCTCGGCCTGGCGGTTCCACACCCTTACCGCCATGCTGGCGTTGAGCACGGCGACGCCCGACCCCAAACTGGTCAGGATGGAGTGGAGGAAGGCGTTGGCGTGGTCGAGGTCGCACGAGCGGTCCCGCAACTCGGTGTTGATGGTCTCCAGCTCCTCGTTGATCGACTGGAGCTCCTCGTTCATCGTTTCGAGCTCCTCGTTGGTCGAGTGCAGCTCCTCGTTGGTGGTCTCGAGCTCCTCGTTGGTGGATTGCAGCTCCTCATTGGTCGTCTCCAGCTCCTCGACCGTGGATTGGAGCTCCTCGTAGGCCGTCTCCAGCTCGCGCTGGGCCCGCTCGAGCTCGTCGCGCAGCAGCTTGTGCCGGCCCAGCTGGGTGAAGGTGAGGCTCACGCCCGCAGTGTCGACGCCGATCGGGAGGAACTGGATCTCGAGGTAGTCCACGCTGCCGCCCGGCAGCTGGAACTCCACGTCGCCAATGGTCACCGGCCGCCGCTCGACGAGCACCTGCTCGACGCGCGAGCGCAGCTCGATGGGTCGGTACGAGAGCTCCAGGTCCTTGAGAGGGCGGCCCACGTCGCCGATGCCCAGGCCGAACATCAAACGGGCGTGTCGGTTGGCCAGGTCGAGCATGCCGTCGCGCCCGATGACCATCTGCGCCACTGGGCTGTTCTCGAACGCCGAGTCCAGCAGGACGGGCGATCCGGCTCGAAACGCCATGGGCGCCGGGGTGACGCGGGGAAGCGATGGGCGCTCGCGGCGCCCGGCGCGCTTGGAGAAGATGTGGTGCTTGGTGTCCTCGAGGCTGAACAGGGTCGTGCGGGTGACCAGGGCCTCGGCCTTGCCCAAGAACAGGAACCCCCCCTCGTTGAGGGCGAAGTGGAAGCTGTTGAGGACCCGCCGCTGGGTATCGGCGTTGAAGTACATGAGCGTGTTGCGACAGACGAGGAGGTCGATCCGGGAGATGGGCGGGTCCTGCACCAGGTCGTGGCGGCCGAAAATGACCGAGCGGCGCAGGTCCTTGCGGAACGCCAGGCCCCCGTTCCCGTTGTCGGCTTCGAAGAAGCGCTGCTCCCGCACGTCGTCGAGCGCGTCGTGCAGCGCCTTCTCGGGGTAGCGGCCCTGGCGGGCCTGGGACAGGGCGCGGTCGTCGGCGTCGGTCCCGTACACCTTCACCAGCTCCCGGAACCGGCTCTCGCCGACGGCTTCGCACAACAAGATGGCGAGGGAGTACGCCTCCTCGCCGGACGCGCACCCCGCTGACCACACGCGGATCGGCGCGCTCTCCTCTTTTTCCTCGATGATCCGAGGGATGACGTCGGCGGCCAGCGAGTCCCACGCCGGGCGGTCCCGGAAGAACCCGGTGACGTTGATGAGGATCGTGTCGAACAGCTCGTTGAACTCGTGGGGCTCGGCCTCGAGCCGCGCCTGGTAGGCGCGGTAGTCCCCGTCGGTGCCGACGAGGTGCATCCGCTGGGTGATGCGACGGACGAGGCTGGGCCTCTTGTAGGCGGTGAAGTCGAACCCTCGCTCGTCGCGGACGTAGCTGAGGAGCTGTTCGAACGCGGTGTCGGCGGGAGGGATCGCCATGGGCCTAGCGCTTCGTCGCCTTGAGGTCGGCGGGGCCATCCGACCGGCTCAACTGCACGATGGCGGCCCGCACCTGGTCGGCGCGCCGGCGGGCGTCGGCGGCTTGGTCTTCGTATCGGACGGCCCGGCCGTGGTGGCCTCGGCCGACCATCCGCTTCGCCAACCGCATGGCCAGGTCGCCCCGTTCCTGCAGGGCGACGACCGCCGTCCACAGCGCGCCCTCCAGCGACTCGAGCTGATGCGAGAACAAGCTCTCGGGCGAGTAGGCGTGCCCGACGCGACACCGGAAGCGAAGGAGGTCGCCGTCGGCGCGCTCCCACAGCGTGCCCCCGCACTCCGGGCAGTTGAGCTCGGAGGGGACCCCTTCCTGGTCGGCCGCGCCTGTCTCCGCGCGGTCGGGCCCGTCGGTCATGACGTCCCCTCCGTGCGGGGCGCCGACGCTTGCGTCGAGGACACACTGGGCGACCAACGCGGCGATGTCCCGCACGGGCGCCACGTGGGTCGGGTGGGCGAAGCGCACGGCGCTCTCGGGCATGCCCGGAAAGGCGGCGTCGGCCGGGTCTTGGACCACCGTGATCCCGCCGTGAGATTTCACGGCCACCAGCCCGGCGGTGCCGTCGTCGAGCGTTCCCGAAAGTACGACCGCGACCACGTGGCGGCCGTGGGTGTGGGCCGCGGAGCGGAAGAGGGTGTCGACGGCGGGCCGCACGCCGTTCTCCTTGGGGCCGGGCGTGACGCGGACTTTGCCGTCCTCGGTCGCCAGGTGGTTGTCCGGCGGCGCCACGTACACCCGGCCGGCCAGCAACGGCTCGCCGTCGACCGCATGGGCTACCGGGAGCCGTCCGCAGCGTCCCAGGATGCTCGGGAGGACGCTCGTACCCCACGCGGGGATGTGGAGGACCACCAGCACGGCTGCCGGCAAGTCGGCCGGGAGGCCGGCGACGACCGTCGAAATCGCT
This sequence comes from Acidimicrobiia bacterium, assembly GCA_023265045.1. Lineage (GTDB taxonomy): Bacteria > Actinomycetota > Acidimicrobiia > Acidimicrobiales > AC-14 > JAHFUQ01. The sequence continues at coordinate 50,896 of JAHFUQ010000003.1, read as the reverse complement.
TCCACCCCTCCGGCCGAGGCGCCCAGCAGCACGACCTGCCTTGCCGCTTCTCGGTCGCTGTGGGGCATCGCAATGGCTCCCCGGTAGGGGTGCCTACGCTACTCCTCGGACCTTTACTCTGAAACCGGCGTCAGTTCAGGATCTTGACGACCGTGGCGAGCCCGCTCAGCTCGAGGACGCGAGCGGCGTTGCGGGACGGCGATCGCAGCACCAAGTCGCCCCCGTGTTCGCGCAGCTGCTTCATGGCGACGACGAGCGCATGGAGGCCGGTCGAGTCGATGAAGTCCGTCTCCGCCAGGTCGACGGTGACCAGTTGGGCGCCGTCGTTGGCCAGGTCGAGGAGGGCCGTGCGCAGGGCGGCGGACGTCTCAAGGTCGACCTCGCCCGTCACCTGAACGGTGGCGCGCTGGTCGGCGGTCTCGACGTTGAGGGCGAAGGATCGAGGCGGGGTGCCGTTCATCGGTGTTCGGGGTCCTTGGCGGAGGGACGGGATGCACCGTAGCTTTGGAGCGCGCTCCCAGGGGTCTCAGCCGGATCGCTGCTGGAAACGTGCTGCTCACGGCCATGAGCGCGGCTGGGAGACGGGTCTGATGCACCATCATCCTTGCACTGTTGGCGGCGGACGGCAAACGAATGTATGTTCGATAGATGGGTTGGGACAACCCTCCGATGCCGTGGTCAGAGCTGGAGCGGAGGCTGTCCGACCGGCCCCGGCCCCCGCACGCCGATGGCGGCGACAGCCCGGCCTGGGGGCCGAACCGGGGGGAGTACCAGGCCCCTCCAATGCGTTCGGCCACGCAGGCTACGGCCGTCCCTACTCGGGACGGCCTAAAACCGTTTGCTGACGCGGAGCGCGTTCCCTCTTCAATGCGTTCGGCCACGCAGGCTACGGCCGTCCCTACTCGGGACGGCCTAAAACCGTTTGCTGACGCGGAGCGCGTTCCATACGCCGAGCTGCACTGCCACTCGTCGTTCAGCTTCCTCGACGGGGCGTCGCCGCCCGAGGAGCTGGCCGAGGAGGCGTGCAGGCTGGGGCTGGAGGCGCTGGCCCTCACCGACCACGACGGCTTCTACGGCGTGGTCCGCTTCGCCGAGGCGGCCTCGGCGCTGGGGTTGCCGACGGTGTTCGGCGCCGAGCTGACCCTGGACCTGCCCCGGCGGTCGCAGGCCGGGCTGGCCGACCCCGAGGGCCGCCACCTGGTCGTGCTGGCGCGGGATCCGGCGGGGTATGCGTCGCTGGCCCGTTCAATCTCCGCGGCGCACCTGGCGGCGGGGGAGAAGTCGTTGCCGCGGGCGTCGCTGGCCGACTTGGCGGGGGCGCACGGAGGGCGGTGGCTGGTGTTGACCGGGTGCCGCAAGGGGACGGTTCCGGCTGCGCTGGTCGACGCCGGGCCCGCGGCCGCGGCCCGCGAGCTGGCCGCGCTGGTCGACGCCTTCGGCCGGGACAACGTCGCCGTCGAGGTGTGGGACCACGGCGACCCGCTCGACTCGGTCCGCAACGACGCGCTGGTGGCGCTGGCGGCCCGGGCCGGGGTGGAGGTGGTGGCCACCAACAACGTCCACTACGCCTTCCCGGGCCGGCGGCCCCTGGCCACGGCGCTGGCCGCGGTGCGGGCCCGGCGGTCGCTGGACGAGATCGACGGCTGGCTGCCGGGGTCGGCGGCCGCCCACCTGCGCTCGGGGGCCGAGCAGGCCCGCCGCTTCGCCCGCTACCCGGGGGCGGTGGAGCGGGCGGCCGAGTACGGGCGGGCGTGCGCGTTCGACCTGTCGCTGGTGGCGCCCCGGCTGCCGGATTACCCGGTGCCGCCCGGCCACACCGAGATGACCTGGCTGCGCGAGCTGGTGCGGCGGGGGGCGGCCGTGCGCTACCCGCCGCCCAATGAGAAGGCGATGGCGCAGATCGAGCACGAGCTGGCGGTGATCGAGGCGCTGGGCTTCCCCGGCTACTTCCTGATCGTGTGGGACATCGTCGAGTTCTGCCGCACCCACGACATCTACTGCCAGGGACGGGGGTCGGCGGCCAACTCGGCCGTCTGCTACGCCCTGGGCATCACCAAGGCGGACGCGGTGGCGCTCGGGCTGCTGTTCGAGCGGTTCCTGTCGCTCGAGCGCGACGGCCCGCCCGACATCGACGTCGACTTCGAGCACGAGCGCCGCGAGGAGGCCATCCAGTACGTCTACGAGCGCTACGGGCGCCAGAACGCCGCTCAGGTCGCCAACGTCATCACCTACCGGCCCAAGTCGGCCATCAGGGACATGGGCAAGGCGCTCGGCCACCCGCCGGGCACGCTCGACGCCTGGTCCAAGCAGGTCGAGGGGTGGTGGATGAAGGAGGTGGCCGACACGGACGCCGACCATGAGATCCCGCGCGACGTCATCGAGCTGGCCCGCCAGGTCGAGGGCTACCCCCGCCACCTCGGCATCCACTCCGGGGGGATGGTGATCTGCGACCGGCCGGTGGTGGAGGTGTGCCCGGTGGAGTGGGCGCGCATGGAGGGTCGCACCGTCCTGCAGTGGGACAAGGACGACTGCGCCGCCGCCGGGCTGGTGAAGATCGACCTCCTGGGGCTGGGGATGCTGACCGCCCTGCACCTGGCCGTCGACCTGATCCGTGAGGGCTACGGCGTCGACGTCGACCTGGCCACGATCCCCCAGGAGGACGCGGTCTACGAGATGATGTGCCGGGCCGACACGGTGGGCGTGTTCCAGATCGAAAGCCGGGCCCAGATGGCCACTCTGCCCCGGCTCAAGCCCCGCACGTTCTACGACATCGTGGTGGAGGTGGCCCTGATCCGGCCCGGCCCCATCCAGGGCGGGTCGGTGCACCCGTACATCCGGCGGCGCAACGGCCAGGAGCCGGTCACCTACCTCCACCCGCGGCTGGAGAAGTCGCTCAAGAAGACGCTGGGCGTGCCGCTGTTCCAGGAGCAGCTCATGCAGATGGCCATCGACGTGGCCGACTTCACCCCGGGAGAGGCCGACCAGCTGCGCCAGGCCATGGGCTCCAAGCGCAGCAACGAGCGCATGGCGGCGCTGAAAGGCCGGTTGTACGAAGGCATGGCGCGCCACGGGATCAGGGGCGAAGTGGCCGACGCCATCTACGACAAGCTCGCCGCCTTCGCCAATTTCGGGTTCCCCGAGAGCCACTCGGTCTCCTTCGCCTACCTGGTCTACGCCTCGTCGTGGATCAAGCTCCACTACCCGGCCGCCTTCCTGGCGGCGTTGCTCAACGCCCAGCCCATGGGCTTCTACTCGCCCAACACCCTCGTCGCCGACGCCCGCCGCCACGGCGTGGTGGTGCGGGGCCCGGACGTCAACCACTCCGACGTTTCCGCCACCCTCACCCCCACCCCCTGCAACGTTTCCGCGCAATTGGGGCATGAGGACCCCAAGTGCGCGGAGAGCTCGGAAGGGGTGGAGGTGCGCCTTGGCCTCGAATACGTGCGCAGCCTGGGGGCGGACATGGCTGAGGCGATCGCCTCAGGGCGGCCCTACTCGTCGATGGAGGACCTGGTGCGGCGCACCGGCGTGGGCCTGCCCGCCGTCGAGGCGCTCGCCACCGCCGGCGCCTTCGGCTCGCTCGGGCTCGACCGACGGGCCGCGCTGTGGGCCGCTGGCGCCGTCTCCCAGAACCGCAACGACCGGCTGCCGGGCGTGGTGGTGGGCGCCGACGCCCCCGCGCTGCCCGCCATGACCGAGCCGGAGTTGGCGGCCGCTGACTTGTGGGCCACCGGGATATCGGCCGACCGCCACCCCATCCAGTTCGCGCGCGACCACCTCGACTCGATCGGCGCGGTGACGGTGGCGGCGCTGGCGACCACGCCCCACGGCTGGCGCGTCGCCATCGGCGGGATCGTCACCCACCGCCAGCGCCCGGCCACCGCCCAGGGCACGATCTTCGTCAACCTCGAGGACGAGACGGGGATGGCCAACGTCATCTGCTCGGCCGGGGTGTGGGCCCGCCACCGCCGCCTGGCCCGTTCGTCACCGGCGCTGGTCATCCGGGGCCGTCTCGAGCGGGCGGAAGGGGCGATCAACCTGGTGGCGGACGGGATGGAGGCGCTCAGCCTGGCCACCGACACCCCACGGTCGCGGGATTTCCGGTAGGGGCGTGCCGAAAGGCCGGGTCAGGCCGCTCTCAGCTCAGGTTGTGTCTTCGCGCGGCGGCACGAGATCGGCGCGGGCCTTGACCCAGTCGGGGAGCGCGGGGGAGCTGAAGGGCACCTCGAACCAGACCCGCTTGCCGTCGGGCACGTGCTCGACGCCCCACTCCCGCGCCAGCTGGTCGACGATCTCCATGCCCCGACCCGACACGGCCAGGGGATCGTGGCGGCGGCGCACCGGCACCTCGGTGTGCTGGTCGTGGACCTCGACCCGCACCCGCCCACGCGAAAGGCGCACCACCAGCTTGGGCGCCGCCCCGGCGTGGACGATGGCGTTGGTCACCACCTCGCTGGTCAGCAGGGCGACGGTGTCGGCGACACGATCGCTCACATTGCGGGTGCACAGGACGTCGCGTACGAAGCGACGGGCCGCACCGACGCTGGACGGGCACGCGGAAAGCTTCGTTTTGGACTCGACGACGTCACGCTTACCCAGCAATGACCTGGGTAAATCCGATCCTTATGTACGACGCCCTGGTCGTCGTCGGCGGGCCGCCGGCCTGAGGCGAGATGTTGGCGGGCCACCCCCGCGGGGTCGCCGTCGTGCATTCGGCGAGCGGCGCAACCGGTGGGTGGACCTGACCCCACGGGCGCCCGGGCCGGCGCCGTCGGCGCCAAGAGCTGATCGAGCGCGCCACACGAGCCTGCTGGCCTACCCCGACGGCCTCGGTCGTCTGCGCCCAGGCCGGTCGGTCGAACGCCCGGCGAAATCGTGCCGGGCGCCCAGCTTGTGCAGGTGGCGGCCTCCCATGCACGGTCGCGGGCGTCCGCTGCGCTCGCGGGGCGGCGCGCCGGCGACGCCCGGGCACGCCCGAGCGCGGGCCCGATGCCGGAGCCGAGCTTGGTACCGTCGGCCTGTAGTGGACTCGTCCGCCGTCGGTAAGGCGCTCATCGTCGTTGGGCTGCTCGTGGTCGCGGTCGGCGCCGTGCTGCTGCTCGGCGGCCTCCCGGGCGACATCGCCGTGAAGCGGGGCAACTTCCGCTTCTCCTTCCCGCTCGCCACCTGCCTGGCCCTCTCCCTCCTGCTGACCCTCGCCCTCGCCCTCTTGAACCGGCGCTAGCGTCCGACCACGCTGGCGCGGCCCGCGAACGGGCACGACAATGCCGAGAGGCGACGACGGGAGCGAATTGGACGAGTTCCCAACGGCGGGTGGCGCCTTCTCTCACTGACGGTGGTGGCCGCGACCGTTCTCGTGGTGGCGGTGTTTCCGCCTCGCGGCCAACCTCTTCGTGAGCAGCTCGGCGCTGAGCCGCAGCCGAGGCACCGGGAACGACGCCGACGTCGCCGGGGAATCTCGAACAACCCCTTGGCCATGCTGACCTCGGCCGCGTCGACTCGCGGAACCCGAAGGCGGCCCGAAACAGGCCCGGTGGTACGTGATCGTGCCGCCCGACAGCCGTAGGAGGCGAGGTCGCCCAGTTCGCGGCGAGCGGCTACGGGACGTGTACTGCCCGAACAGGTCGGTGGTGCACGATCCGGCGCCGAGCCGCACCGTCCAAACCCGTTCAAACTGGGCGCTCAGTCCGGGGGGGGCGGTGAGCCGGAGCGCGGCCGGCTGACACCGTGATGCAGAAGGGGTATGACAGACAGGACACCCTGAGCGGGCTAGTCGGCCTCCGCGCCGGCGATGACGTGGACGACGTAGCGGCGCAGCTCGGACGGCTCGACGTCCCACGGCGCCCGGAAGCGGCACTCGACGGCGTCCTCGCCCGCCTCGTGAGCGTGGATCTTCACGCCCCACTTGGGCGGGTCGGTGGGGCGCAGGCCCTCGTCGACGATCTCCAGCAGGTCCCCGACCACCTCGACCCGCCACTCGTTGCCGGGCAGGGGGTTGATGGGCAGGCGCAGCTCGAAGTCCGCGCCCTCCCGCACCCGCACGACTTTCACCTGCTCGGTGGGGCCTGCGTCCTCCTCGGGCTCGAGCGGCGCCTCGCGTTCGGCGCCCTCCGGCGGGATCTCCAGCTTGGGGTCGTACCCCTTCGGCGGCGGGCGGGGGTCCTGGTAGACCCAGATCCAGCCGGCGCGCTCCTCGGTGGCATAGGTCGGCAGGTAGCCGGGCTTGGTCTTCCAGAGCCGGTCGGGGCCGAACCGCTCGGTGGGGAAGATGTTGAGGCCGGTGCAGCCGTCGTAGATGTACTGATGGCGCGAGCAGCGGATCTTGTTGTCCCACAGCGTGGCCGTCTCGAGGTCGGTGCCCTGGTGGGGACAGCTGGCCGCGAACGCCACGGCGTCCCCGTTCTGCAGCCGGGCGACGAGGATGAAGCGGGGCCCGACGTTGGCCGGGAAGATGTCGCCTGCTTGCACGTCGGCGCTGCGGACGGTGCGGTGCCAGCCCTTCTCCGCCATCAGGCGTTTTCCTCTTCGAGCACGAGCCCCATCATGACCGCATCCCACAACTCGCCGTTGCGCCGCCGGTAGTGGCGGCGGAGCCGTCCCTCCTCGACGAAACCGTGGCGGGCGTAGAGGCGGAGGGCGGCCTCGTTGTGGGGCCACACCTGGAGGCTGAGCTTGTGGGCGCCGAGCCGGCGGGCGGCGTCGACGGCCCCCTCCACCAGCGCCCCGCCCACGCCCCGGCGCCGCCACACTCGGGCCACGCACATCCCCAGCCCGGCGACCCCGTACGGCGCCACTTCGAGGTTCAGCATGCCGACGATCTCGCCCCCGTCGGTCATGGCGACCAGCTGGGTGCAGCGGTCCTCCGTGAGCGAGGCGAGGAAGCGCCCGCGCCGCTCGTTGCGGTCGAAACCTGGCTCGGCGCCCATCCACGTGCCCTCGTTGACCACTGCCTCGAACAGGTCGAGGGTGGCGTCAACGTCCTCCTCCGTCGCGGCGCGGATCGTCACCACATCTTGCGGGTGGCGCCCCTCAGCACGAGCCGCGTCAGGGGCCACGGCGACAGGCGGGTCACCAGGGCGACGAAGCGGTACTGGAGCCCGGGGACGACCTCGGAGCGGCCGCGGTCGAGGGCCTTGAGCGACTTGCGGGCGACCTGCTCAGGCGTCATCCACACGGGGCCCGGGATGAAGTGCTGGCCGAAGTTGCCGTGGTCCTGGAACTCGGTGCGGGTGAAGCCGGGCAGGACGTTGAGTACCTTCACGCCGCTGCCCTTCAGCTCCGCGGCGATGGCTCGCGAGAAGCTGGTGACGAACGCCTTGGTCGCCGCGTAGGTCGCCCAGCCGGGCAAGGGCTGCTCGCCCGACACGGACGAGAGATTGACGACGCCGCCCCGGCCCCGGGCCACCATCCCCGGCAGCGCCGCCCGGGTGAGGCGCACCAGCGCCACCACGTTGAGCCGGATCTCCTCGTCCTCCCGCTCGACGGGCAGCTGGTGGAAGGGGCCCGCGGTGCCGAAGCCGGCGTTGTTCACGAGCAGGTCGATCGGGCGTTCGGCGTCGGCGAGGCGGGCCTCGACGGTCGCCAGCTGGTCGGGGTCGGACAGGTCGGCGACCAGGATCTCGACGTCCGCCTTGCCGTCCAGCTCCTTCGCCAGCTCCTCGAGCTTGTCGCGCCGGCGGGCGACCACGACCACGTCGGTCCCGCGCTTCACCAGCTCGACGGCGAACGCCCTCCCGATCCCGCTCGACGCGCCGGTGACGAGCGCGGTCATGGGTAGACGCGCAACTCGACGATGTTGCCGTCGGGGTCGCGCACGTACACCGCGGTGGCCGTTCCCCGCGCGCCCCACCGCGGGACGGGGCCTTCGATGACGTCGAAGCGGCCCGACTCCACCACCTCGTGCAGGTCGACGTCCTCGACCGCCAGGCAGAAGTGGTCGACGTTGGGAGCGGTGTGGTCGGCATCGGCGGCGATGAGATCGATGACGGCCTGATCGCTGACCCGCACCGACGGGAACGGCGCCTCACCGCGCCGCCACTCGTCGACCCGCTCGGGCGCGAGCCCGAGGACGGCGACGTACCAACCAAGGGAGCGGTCCACGTCGGCGACCCGCAGCACGAGGTGGTCGAGCGCTGACGGCCGCATGCGGGCCCATCGTACCGGCGGGGCGCCGGTACCAAGCTGAGAGGCGCCGGCGGGGCGCGGGCACCAAGCTGAGAGGCGCCGGCGGGGGCGCCCGCTTGCGCTCAGCCCGCCGGGATGGTTGGCACGTTCGTATCGTCGAGCCAGCGTTGCGCGAGCGTCAGGACGGCGGCGAACCCCGCCGTGGCGGCGGTCTTGACGACGCTGACGTTGAGGTGCAACACGGGGCTGGCAGTGAGCACGGCGATGAACGCCTGGGTGAAGGTGCGGGCCGCCCGCAGCCCGGCCGAGTGCAGGGTCGCCCGGAGGTGGCTGCGTTGCGGCGCGGCGGCGCCGGGCGGCGCCGGGCTCATGGCGACGGCTTCGACAGGGACAGCGAGGTCAGTCATGGAGGTCCTTTCATCCTTTCGACGCTTTGAGTCGTCGGGACGCCCGGTTGATACCCGCCCGCCTTTCTGACCCGTGCCTTTCGATTTGATTTCCGGTAGCTTTCGCCCCTCACATCCGTAGCGGGGGGAGGGAGCGATGATCGACTCAGGCAACACTGCCTGGGTGCTGGCGGCGGCCGCCTTGGTTCTGTTCATGACGCCGGGCCTGGCGTTCTTCTACGGCGGCATGGTGCGGTCCAAGAACGTCCTCGGCATGCTGATGCAGAACTTCTTCGCCATGGGCCTGGTCAGCGTGCTGTGGGCCCTGTTCACGTTCAGCTTGGCGTTCGGGAAGGGGAGCGGTTTCATCGGCGGCTTCGGCCTCGCCGGCCTGAAAGGCATGGGCGACGTCAACCTGGCGCTGCCGGGCTACAACGGCGACTTCGCGCTGAGCGTGCCCCCACTGGCGTTCATGGCGTTCCAGCTGATGTTCGCCATCATCACCCCGGCCCTGTTCACCGGGGCCACCGCCGACCGGCTCAAGTTCTCGGCCTACGCCCTCTTCCTCGGACTGTGGTCGATCCTTTGCTACGCGCCGGTGGCGCACTGGGTCTTCAGCCCCACCGGTTGGCTGTTCAAGAAGGGCGCGCTCGACTTCGCCGGCGGCACGGTCGTGCACATCAACGCGGGCATCGCCGCGCTGGCCCTGATCATTGTCATCGGAAAGCGAAAAGGGTGGCCGCGGGAGGCGATGCCGCCCCATGCGCTCCCCTGGACGCTGATCGGCGCCGGCATCCTCTGGTTCGGCTGGTTCGGCTTCAACGCCGGTTCGGCGGGCGCCGCCAATGGGCTCGCGGCCCAGGCGTTCGTCAACACCCACATGGCCGCGGCGGCCGCCATGCTCGGGTGGTTGGTCGTCGAGCGGCTCAAGGGCGGCCACGCCACGACCCTCGGCGCTGCCTCCGGCTGCGTCGCCGGCCTCGTCGCTATCACCCCGTGCGCGGGGTACGTCGGCGGGCTGGCGCCCATCATCATCGGGTTCATCGCCGGCGGTGTGTGCTTCCTGTGCATCCAGCTCAAGTTCAAGTTCGGCTATGACGACGCCCTCGACGTGGTGGCCGTCCACTTGGTCGGCGGGATCATCGGGTCGCTGCTTCTCGGCTTCTTCGCCGACGCCGCCGTCAACTCCCTCGGCGCCGACGGGCTCTTCTTCGGCGGCGGCGCGTCCCTGCTGGGCAAGCAGTTGCTGGCCGTCGGTGCGACCTTGGCGTGGTCGTTCGTGATCTCGTTTATCCTGGCCAAGGCGATCGACGCGACCATGGGCTTGCGCATCACGGCCGACGAGGAGGACCAGGGCCTCGACCTCACCCAGCACGCCGAGCAGGCGTACTCGGGTCTCGCGTGATGGAAGGGGCCCGATGAAGCTGATCACCGCCGTCGTGAAGCCGTTCAAGCTGGAGGACGTCAAGGAGGCGCTCCGGGGCCTCGGCGTCCAGGGCATGACCGTGTCGGAGGTGCGGGGCTTCGGTCGCCAGCGGGGGCACACCGAGGTCTACCGGGGCGCCGAGTACACGGTGGACTTCGTGCCCAAGGTGAAGCTCGAGATCATCGCCGACGACGAATCTGCGGCCGCCATCATCGATGCCATCGTCGCCGCGGCCCGGACCGACAAGATCGGCGACGGCAAGGTCTGGGTCACGCCCGTCGAGGAGCTGGTCCGCATCCGCACCGGCGAAATGGGACACGACGCCTTGTAGCCGCCCGCGGTGGGTGACAGCCGCACGGCAGTATGGAATGTGCCGGCCGCCGTTCCTGACACGATTCTGAACATCCGGGCCGACGGGTCGCTGCGCGGCGGCGATCTGTGCCGCACGCTCGCGGCCGCCACCGACGCATGGCTGGCGGGGCTCTACGCCGGCGCGATCGGCGAGGCGCAGCCGCGCGGCGTCGCCCTGGTCGCCGTGGGCGGGTACGGGCGGGCCGAACTGTGCCCGGGCAGCGACGTCGACCTGCTCCTGATCGACGGCGGGCGGCGCGGCGACCGGCGGGAGCTGGCCAAGGTGGCCGAGCGGATCTGGTACCCGGTCTGGGACGCGGGCGTGAAACTGGGCCACGCCGTGCGCACGGTCAAAGAGGCGCTGGCGCTGGCGGCCAACGACCTCGACACGGCGACGGCCCTGCTCGACGTGCGCCTGATCGCAGGAGACGCGGCCGTGGCCGACGAGCTGGGCGAGCGCGCCAGCGCGCAGTGGCGGGCCCGGTCGACCAGGTGGCTGGCTGCGCTCTCCGAATCGGTGGCGCAGCGGCACGCCAAGGCGGGCGAGGTGGCGTTCCTCCTCGAGCCTGACCTCAAGGAGGGCCGCGGCGGGCTGCGCGACGTCCACGCGCTGCGCTGGGCCGAGGCGGCGCAGCGCATCCTGCTCGAGGAGGACCACGAGGCCCTCGACGCCGCCTACCAGACGATCCTGGCGGTGCGCGTCGAGCTGCACCGGCGGACGGGGAAGGCGACGGACCGCCTCCTCCTCCAAGAGCAGGACGCCGTCGCGGCCGCCCTCGGGGACCGCGACGCCGACGCCCTCATGGCCCGGGTGGCCGCGGCGGCGCGGACGATCGCTTGGACGAGCGACGAGACCTGGCAGCGGATCGACGCGTTGCTCGCCGGCCCGGGGGGACGCGTCGCCACCAAGGACCAACCGCTGGGCGCCGGGCTCGTGCTGCGCGACGGGCTGGTCGAGCTGGCGCCCGGGGCCGACCCGTCCACCGACCCGGGCTTGGCGCTACGGGCGGCGGCCGCCGCGGCCACCCAGGAAACCCGCATCGGGCGCAACACGCTGAGCCGCCTGGCCGCGCCCACCGCGCCGGCGCTGCCCGAGCCCTGGCCCGACGAAGCGCGCCGGAGCTTCCTCCGGCTGCTCGGGGCAGGCGCGGCGGCGCTCGAAGTGCTCGAAGCCCTCGACCAGAAGGGCCTCCTCGTGCGCCTCGTGCCCGAGTGGGTCCACGTCCGGTGCCTGCCTCAGCGCAACGCCTACCACCGCTTCACCGTCGACCGGCACCTCAGCGAGACGGCGGCCGGCGCGGCGGCGCTGGCGGCGCGCGTCCGCCGCCCCGACCTGCTGCTGCTGGGGGCGTGGCTGCACGACATCGGCAAGGGCTTCAAGCCCGGTAACCACAGCGAGACCGGCGTCCCCGTGGTTGAGTCGATCGCGGCTCGCATGGGCTTTCCCGCGGAGGACATCGCCGTGCTGGCGACGCTGGTCCGCCACCACCTGCTGCTGGCCGACGCCGCGACCCGCCGCGACGTCCAGGACCCGGCCACCGTCGAGCTGGTGGCTGCGGCCGTGGGCGACACCGGCGTCCTCGAGCTGCTGCACGCCCTGACCGAGGCGGACTCGCTGGCCACCGGTTCGGCGGCGTGGAGCCCGTGGAAGGCGGGGTTGGTCGCTGACCTTGTCGGGCGGGCCCGCAAGGCCCTCGCGGGTGTGCCGCACGACGACGCGGCCGACGAGTTTCCCACCGCCGCCCAGCAGGCGCTGATCGAGCGGGCGGCGGCGCGGGGCGACATCGTCCTCGAGGGCGACGGCGCCCACGTCGTGCTCGCCGCGCCCGACCGGCGCGGCCTGTTCTGCCGCGTCGCGGGGACGCTCGCGCTGCATTCGCTGGACGTGTTGGCGGCCCGGGTGTGGTCGAGCGACGAGGGCGTGGCCGTCGAGGAGTTCCGGGTGGCGCCGTTGTTCGGGGGCGAGCCCCAGTGGGATGCGGTCGAGGCCGACGTCCAGCGCGTGCTCGCGGGCCGGCTGTCCCTCGAGGCCCGGCTGGCGGACCGGGCCCATGCCTACGCAGGCCGTTCGAAGCAGACTGCGGCCGCGCCGGCGCGCACGTCGGTCACCGTCGACAACGAGGCGTCGGCCCACGCCACTGTCATCGAGGTGCACGCGCCCGACAAGGTCGGCGTGCTGTACCGGATCACCCGGGCGCTGGCCGATCTCGAGCTGGACATCCGCCATGCCAAGGTCGCGTCGCTCGGCCACGAGGTGGTGGACGCTTTCTACGTGGTCGACGCCGCCGGCGGGAAGCTCACCGACGCCGACCACCGGCGCGAAGTCGAGCGGGCCGTCCTCGTCGAGCTGTCGCGGGCGTAAGCTGCGCCGCCAGACACCAGCGCGGAGGTACGTCAACGATGCGGAAGTTCGCCCTTGCTGCCCTGATGGTTTTCGTTGCCGCGTTGTTCGCCGGCATTGGCCCGGCCCAGGCCGACGACGCCATCATCACGGCCATCCTGAACGGCGCCAACGAACGACCGGGCCCCGGCGATCCGGACGCCACCGGGCGGGCAGTCATCTTCATCGACGACGATTCCAACATGCTGTGCCTGTCCCTGCGGTGGAGCAACGTCGACGGGACCCCGAGCGGTCTCCACATCCACTTTGCGCCGCCGACCGACCCCGGCCCGGTCGTGGTCCCCTTCGCCGTGCCGGCGCCCGGCGCCACCCGCACCTTCCAGTGCGTAACAGTCGCCAACGAGGCGCTGCTCGACAACATCGCCGCCAACCCGAGCCAGTACTACATCAACCTCCACAGCACGCCGACCTACCCCGCTGGCGCCCTCCGCGGCCAGCTGCAGGCGACGTAGCGGTGGACCTGGACGAGGCGCGCGCCTTCATACGCGAGCACCACGGCGCCGTCCTCGCCACCCGCAAGAAGAGCGGCGGCGTCCAGATGACGCCCGTCGGGGCGGGCGTCGACGGCGAGGGTCGGGTCGTGGTCAGCAGCCGTGAGCACGCCTTCAAGGTGCGCAACCTGCGGCGCGACCCGTACGTCTCGCTGCTCATCCTCAGCGACGGGCTCTCGGGGCAGTGGATCCAGGTGGAGGGCACGGCCGCGGTCCTCTCGATGCCCGACGCCATGGAGCCGCTGGTCGACTACTACCGGGGCATCTCGGGCGAGCACCCCGACTGGGACGACTACCGCCGGGCGATGGCCGAGCAGGAACGGGTCATGGTGCAGATCACCCTCGAGCGGGCTGGCCCTGACCAGCACCGATGACCCGATTGAGCGCGACGCCGGCGGCAGTTGAAGCGTAAGATCACCGCCGTTTTGGCCCGGGAGATCAACCGATGGAACCTCCGAGTCGCCCATGGCCCGTCGCCTGCGCCGTGTCGGCGCGCGCTTCGGCGCGCGGCTGGGGTCGGATGCCGCAACCGTGCGGCAGGGCTTGGCCGCGCTCCTCGTCTCCTCGGGCGGTGACCTCCTCGCCGGGCTGACCCTCGGCGCCATCACCCATACCCTCGAGCACTTGCCGGGGCTTCTGGTCCTCGTGCCCGCCGCCATCGGCATGCGGGGCAACATCTTCGGGGCCCTGGGCAGCCGCCTCGGCACCACCATCCACGCCGGCACGTTCCGGGTCTCCCGCCGGCGCGACACCGTCGTCGGCCAGAACATCCTCGCCTCGTGCGCCCTGACACTGTCGATCTCGCTGGCGCTGGCCGTACTGGCCAAGGCGGTGGCGGTGGCCTTCGGCGTGCCCAACACCATCTCGGTGGTCGACTTCGTCGTCATCTCGGTGGTCGGCGGCGCGCTGTCGTCGGTCGTGGTGCTGGTCCTCACGCTGGCCGTGGCCGCCCGCTCGGTGTCCAAGGGGTGGGATCTGGACAACGTGGCCGCCCCGCTCGTCACCGCCGCGGGGGACATCGTGACGCTGCCCTCGCTCTTCCTCGCCACCTACCTCATCGGCGTGAACTGGGTCTCGCCTTTGCTCGCGCTGGCCACGGCGACGCTTTCGGCGGCGGCGTTCGTGGCCGCCTTGCGGGCCGGGCTGCCCCTCCTGCGCCGGATTGTCCGCGAGTCGGCGCCGGTGCTGCTCGTGGCGGGGACCGTCGACGTGCTCGCCGGGGTGACGATCGAGAAGCGGCTGGCGTCGTTCCTCGTTTTCCCCGGGTTGCTCGTGCTCGTGCCGCCCTTCCTTGAGGACACCGGCGCCCTCGGCGGCATCCTCTCGAGCCGCCTCGCCAGCAAGCTGCACCTCGGCCTGATCGAGCCCCGCAACGTGCCGCAACGGGCGGCGCGTGGCGACTTCTGGCTCACGTTCTTCTTCGCCGCGCCCGTGTTCGTGCTCGTCGCCGTGTCCGCCGACATCGCCGCCACCGTCGCCGGGCTGGCGACGCCCGGCGTGGTGCGCATGGTCGCCGTCTCGCTCATCGGCGGGTTCCTGGCCACCAGCTTCGCCGTCGTCATCGCCTACTACGGCGCCATCGCGTCCTACCGCCTGGGCCTCGACCCTGACAACCACGGCATCCCGCTCATCACGTCGTCCATGGACCTGATCGGCGCCTTCGCCCTCATCCTCGCCATCGTGCTGGTGGGCATCGGGTGAACGCGGCGCAGTTTGCCCGTGCCCGGCCGCTACATTGGGCTTGTCCCCATGGACGACGGTAGACCTCGAAATCTCAAGGCGATGCTGTCGGAGGCGAAGGACACCTCCGAGCTCATGATCGATCTCGCCTACGCGTCGGTGTACTTCGGCGATCCCGACATGGCCGAGGAAGTCGACGAGTTGGAGACGCGCCTGTCCGACCTCGTGCACGAGATGCGCGCCGTCTGCGTGCTGGCGGCCCGGTCGCCGCGGGACGCCGACGCCATGGCGTCGGTGCTGCAGGTCGTCGGGGCCATCGAGAGGATGGGCAACGCCGCCGTCGACATCGGCCGCATCGTCACGCGTCGGCTGGGCATTCCGCGGGCGCTCGTCGCCGACCTTTCGGCGGCGGAGGAGATCTCCCACCGGGTGCGGGTGCGCGAGGGCTCGCAGATGGCCCACCGCGGCCTGGCCGACCTCGAACTGCCCGTCGAGGTGGGGATGACGGTGGTCGCCATCCGCCGCGAGCACGACTGGATCACCGACGTCGAGGGCGACCAGGTGCTCGTGCCGGGCGACGTCCTGTTCCTGCAAGGCACGGCCGCAGGCATCGCCGAGCTGCGGGCGCTGGCCGGGGCTCCGGAGTGGGCGCCGCCGCAGCTGGACGAGGAACCAGCGGTGTCCGACCTCGACCGGGCCATCGACGTGCTGGTCGAGATGAAGAACATCTCCGAGGTGGCGGTCGGCCTGGCCTACTCCGCCCTCGTCCTGCGGGACCATGGCCTGGCGGCCGAGGTGAGCCATCTGGAGGACCGGCTCGACGAGATGCAGGAACGGCTCGAGCTGTGGGTGTTGCGCGCCGCCCACGAGCGGGTCGACCCGTCGCCGCTGCGGGGGCTCGTGCATCTGGCCCAGGCCGCCGAGGAGATCGGCGACGCGGCCCAGCAGATGGTGTGGCTCGTGGAGGAGGGCGAGGAGCTGCACCCCGTGCTGGCGCTGGCCCTGGGCGACGCCGACGAGGTGGTCGTGCGGGTCCCGGTGGCCGCCGGATCGCCTGCCGCCGGCCGGTCACTGGCCCAGCTGCGCCTCGAAACCGAGACCGGCTTCTACCTGCTGGCGATCCGCCGTGGCGGCCGCTACCTGTACCGGCCGCGCCCCAACGTCGTGCTCCAAGCGGGCGACGAGCTGATCGCCACGGGGCCGGACGAAGGCCACCACCTCCTGGCCGAACTGGGCGGCTACGAGCTCATCGAGGACGAAGAGACGGGGGAGGACGAGCTGCTCCCCAGCGGCTCGCGCCGTTAGCGGCCGCTGCTCGCGACGCTCGCGACGTGTGGTTCGGCGTCTTCACTACCGCCGGCGGTAGTCAACCCGCCGAACCTGCCCTGGCGGCGACTAGTACGGCGGCCAGACGGCCCGAGGGGCGGGCGCGGGGCGGTCGGCGCGGACCTGGTGCAGGAAGGCGATCACACCCCCGGCGAACAGCGACATCGCCACCGCGCCGAACAGCACCATCAGCACGATCAGCGCGGTCGAGCCGCCATCGCCCTCGCCGGTGGCGAGCACGGGGCTGAAGGGGACGGAGGTGGGCGCGAACTCACCGTTGGCGAGCACCCGGAAGGTGGCCCGGGCCGGGGTGCCGGCCTCGTCGATGAGGAGGCTGGGCGGGTTGTCGGGCTGGGCCGGGTCGACGACCGCCCGGCGTTGCACGGCCACGATGACGACGTTGCCGGGGTCGCTCTGCGGCACGGTGAAAGTGGCCGAGATGGTCCCGGTGCGGTCGGGGACGGCGTTGGCGATGACCGGTCCGTCGATCGACTTCCACCGGACGACCACCGGCGTGGCGGGCGTGGTGCTCGTGGTCCGGGGCACGGGGAACGACGTCCCGATCAGGGTGATGCGCTCGCCGGGGTGGCCGAAGCCGGAGCTGAGCGAGATGGTGGCGAGGTTGGTGCACGCGTAGGCGCTGGCCATCCACAGTGCGGGGCCGAGCACCGCGAGCATCGCAACCGTCGTCGCCACCGTCGTAGCGAAACGGCGGCCCCGAGCCCGTGGCATGAACCCTCCTCGTCCCTCTCTCCAGCGCAGTGTGACACCGAAGCCGCGATATGGCAACGATGATCACAGCCCTTGTTTACGCTGGCGAGGCCATGCGGACCGTCGTACGCGCCCACCCGGCCCTGGCCGCGTTCACCGTCGCCTACCTGGGGTTCTTCGCGGTCTATGGAGTGGCGATCGGCAGCGACGTGGCCGTGCCCTACGCGGTCTTGATCGCTTTGCTGATCGTTCTCGTCTGCCGGCTCGACCTCCGGTACGACCTGGGGACCAGCACCCTCTGGGGGCTGTCGATCTGGGGCGCCGGCCACATGGCCGGCGGCGTCATCCCCCTCGACGGCGACCGCACGCTGTACAACGCCGTGCTGCCGATCGAGCTGCTGCACTTCGACCGCCTCGTCCACGCCTTCGGGTTCGGCTTCGCCACGCTGGCGTGCGGCCGGGTCATGCTGCGGCTCCTCCCCCGGCCGGCCGTCACGCGGCCCGTCGCGGTCATCGTGGTGCTGGCTGGGCTGGGCGTGGGCGCCGTGAACGAGATCGTCGAGTTCTTCGCCACGCTGCTCCTGCCGCACACCAACGTCGGCGGCTACGTCAACACCGGGTGGGACCTCGTTTTCGACCTGATCGGAGGCGTCGTCGCCGTCGCCTGGCTCGCAACCCGGCCGGCCGGGGTGGCGGTGGCGCGATGACCATGCGGGACGCCTTCGTCGCCGGATACGCACCCTCGGCTGCCAGCCCGTACTACAGCGGGTTGGCGTTGCTGGCGGAGGCGGCCCGGGGGGCCGAGGGCGAGCTGGCCCACCGGATCGGCCAGGAGAGCGACGAGGTAGTCCGCCGCCGCGACGACGCACTGGCGCGGCTGGACCGCACCGCCGACGCGCTGGCCGCCCTCGGGGCGCCCGCGCCGGACCGGCCGGCGGACGCGACGGAGTACGCGGGCTGGGTCGAGTCGGTGTTCGCCACCGCCGACGCGGTGTTGGCGGCGGGCTCGGCTGGGTCCGTCGCCCACCTGCTGGGCCACGTGCTCGGGGAGGGCATGGCCACCCTCGACGCGCTGGCCATCGTGTGGCGGCTCCGCGAGGCGGCGCCGGATCACGTCCTGCTGCGCGTCCAGGCCGAGTCGCTCGAGCACGAACGGGCGACCGCCGAGCGGCGGCTCGGAAAGCTGGCCGCCCACCCCTTGCTGCCGGCGACGGTCCAGCGAGCGACCGCCTCGGCCGCCCGCGCCATCGCCGACCGGGAGTCGTTCGACGCGTCCGCCCGGGCGCTGACCGACCACGCCTTGGTCATCGAGTCCGGCCTTCAGGGCGGCTCTTAGCCCGCGTCGCTGATGTAGAGGATGCTCTTGCCGTCCGGCGACCAGGCGGGGGTGAAGCCCCGCGGGCCGGTCGTGAGCTTGCGGACGTTGCTGCCGTCGGCGGCCATGACGTAGATGGCCGGGGCGCCGTCGCGGTCGCTGGCGAAGACGATCTCCGTGCCGGTGGGGGAGAACGCGGGCTCGCCGTCGGCCGACGGGGACGCCGCCAGCTTGGTGAGTCCCGTTCCGTCGACGTTGGCCGCGTAGATGTCCGGGCTGCCGTCCTTGTCCGTGCTGAACGCGATGCGCTTGCCGTCGCGCGAGTAAGCGGGGCGGGCGGCCGCGGCCGGGAGGTCGAGGAACCGGCTTGCTCCCGTGCCGTCGGGGGCCATGGTCCAGATCTTCGGCCCCCCGTCGCGATCGCTGACGAACGCCAGGCGCGACCCGTCCGGCGACCACGCCGGGTACCCGTCCTGGCCCGGTTGGGTGGTCAGACGCCGGACGGCCGACCCGTCGCCGTTCATGACGTAGACCTCCGAGTTGCCGTCCCGGTCGCTCATGAAGGCGATGCGCGTGCCGTCGGGCGACCATGCGGGGGCGCTGTCCGAACCCGTTCCCTCGGTGATGCGCCGGATGCCCTCGCCGTTGGACTGCATGACCCAGATCGAGCGTTTCCCGTCGAGCTGGCTCTCGAAGGCGATGCGGGCGCCGTCCGGCGACCAGGCCGGGGCGGCGTCGAAGGCCAGCGGCCGGTTGGTGAGGAGGCGCTTGTTGGCGCCGTCGGCGTCCATGATGGCGACCTGGGGCGTGCGGATCTTGTCGGGCGACGGGAGCCCGACCGGGGCGGGCCCGGTCGAGTCTCCGCTCTCGCTCCCGCCGAGGCTGGCCACCAGGGCGATGCCGCCGCCGACGACCGCCATGAGGGCGAAGACCACAATGAGCAGGTTCTTACGGGACCGGGGCGGCTTGATCGTCGGGACGGGCACGGCCTCAGCGTGCTCGGGGCACTTCATGCCGACGGGCGTCCGCACCAGGCACTCGGGGCAGATCGGCGTGGCGCACGCGGCGCAGGTCAGGCGGGTGGGCGTGCCGTGGCGGGTGCACACCTGACTGTCGGTCGCCGTCACAGCCAGTTCTTCCTGCGGAAGTAGCGGAAGCCGAAGACCGTGATCAGGACCATGAGCCCCAGGGCGTAGGCGTACCCGTAGCGCCAGTGCAGCTCGGGCATGTGGTCGAAGTTCATCCCGTAGATCCCGGCGACGAGGGTGGAAAGGAGCAGGATGGCGCCGCCCGAGGTCATCGTCTTCATCACCTGGTTCATCTTGTTCGAGATGATGGCCAAGTGGGCGTCGACGGCGTTGCCGAGCAGTTCGCGCTGGGCGTCGACCTGGTCGACCGCCCGCAGGACGTGGTCGTAGACGTCTTGGAGGTAGGTGACGGTGTGCTCGTCGATCCACTTCACCTCGCCCCGGAGAAGCGACGACACGACCTCGCGTAGGGGCACGACCGCCCGCCGGAACAGCACCAGCCGTCGGCGCACGCCGAACAGGGCCTTCTGCATGGCCTGCTCGTCGGCGAGCCGTTCGGCGAAGATCTGGTCCTCCAGGTCCTCGAGCTGGTCCTCGACGGCGTCGACGGCGCCGAAGTACCCGTCGACGAGCACGTCGAGCAGGACGTAGAGCAGGAAGCCGGGCGTGGGCGGGTCGGGCCGGCTGCGGTCGAACCGGGTGCGGGCCTCGTCGAGCGACCACGTCGGCCCGCCGCCGTCGGATTCCCGGACGCTGATCAGCCAGCCGGGGCCGATGAAGAAGTCCACCTCCTGCAGCTCCGCGGTGTAGGCGACGACGAAGGCGTGGGTGGGGTAGTGCTCGAGCTTGGGGCGCTGCTGGCGCTGGCGCACGTCCTCCATGGCGAGGGGGTGGAGCCCGAACTCCTTCTCCAGGCACTCGAGGTCGGCTTCGGTGGGGTCGGCCACGTCCACCCACAGCAGCCGCTTCTCGGCGCCGACGTGCTTGGAGATCTCGGTGTCGCTCACCTCGTCGGATCGGCCGTTCCGGTAGACGAGCGCCTTGATCACGGGCTCAGACGGCGGCCTTCACCGCGGCCCGGACCTGGTCCTGGCGGGCCTCCACCGAACCCGTGAGGGTGCGGTAGGACACGTCGGCGGCCTCGAGCAGGTGGCGGATCCGGCGGTCGATGTCGGCCTGGAAGGCCGTGTCGTCGGGGCGGAGGCCGTCGAGCACGATCGGGAACTCGATGGGCAGGTAAAAGACGTGGTCGTAGCGGGCGCGGAGGTCGAACAAGGCGATCTCGCGGGACTCGTACCAGAGGTGGTTCTCCTTGCGGGTGGCGTCGTTGTGCTCCATCACCCACTCCGCGTAGGCGAGGACGTCGTAGAGCGAGCGGTCGGCGACGAAGCGCTCGTGGGAGGCCTCGGCCCGCCACTGCTTCAGGAAGATGAGGGTCTCGGTCTCGGCGGTGGCGCTCATGTCGAGGGCGAAGCCCAGCTCGACGACCTGGCGGGCCACTTCGGGCAGCAGCGGCAGGTCCCATTCCCGGGCGAACAGGTTGGCCAGGGTGGTCTTGCCCGTCGAGAACGAACCAACGAAGGCGACTTTCACAGTCACACTCTAAGGACGGACAGTCGGGCGCGCCGGGATGCGAACGCGCCCGCCTACTGTTGTCATGGACATGTCTGCGTCGCTTTGCCTGCTTGCCCTCCACGCTCACCCCGACGACGAGGCGTCCAAGGGGGCGGCCACCGTCGCCCGCTACCACGCCGAGGGGGTGCGCACCGTGCTGGTGTGCTGCACCGGCGGCGAGGCGGGGGAGATCCTCAACCCGGTCATGGACCGGCCCGAGGTCAGGGAAAACCTGGCCGCGGTGCGGCGGGAGGAGCTGGCCAGGGCCACCGAGGTGATCGGCTACGACGCGGTCCACATGCTGGGCTACCGGGACTCGGGGATGTCCGGCGCCGAGGCCAACGAGCACCCCGAGTGCTTCGCCCAGGCACCCCTGGACGAGGCCGTCGGCCGACTGGTGGCGATCATCCGCCGGGAGCGCCCGCACGTGCTGATCACCTACCCGGACGACCAGGGCGGCTACCAGCACCCCGACCACCTGCGGGTGCACGAGATCACCGGCCCGGCCTTCGACGCGGCCGGCGACCCGGACGCCTATCCCGAGGCGGGCGAGCCGTGGCAGCCGCTGAAGATCTACTACTCGGCCTGGTCGACGGCGCGGGTGAAGGCCATCCACGCCAAGTTCCTGGAGCTGGGCCTGGAGTCGCCGTTCAGCGAGGACTGGCTCAACCGCTTCGGCATGGACGAGCGCATCAGCACCAAGATCGACATCTCCGAGTTCCACGGCGTGCGCCGCGCCGCGTTGATCGCCCACGCCACCCAGATCGACCCCAACTCGCCGTTCTGGTTCGGCCTGCCCCCCGACGTCGTCGCCTACCCGTACGACGACTACATCCTCGCCCGCACGCTCGTGGCCGGGCCGGTGCCCGAGGACGACCTGTTCGCGGGGTTGCGGGACCCCGTTCGCCGCTGAGCCCGGGAGAAATTTCTCAGAATCCCTCGACCACGGTGAGTGGCCATCGGTACTCTCCGAGAGCATTGTCTTCATGAAAGGCGACACGGCGAATGCTCGAAGTAGACGGCGTCGTAGCACTGGTGCTTCTCGGCCTGTGGATCTACTGCATCTTCGATGTGGTGACCACCGACGAGAGCCTGTGCCGCAACCTGCCCAAGACCATCTGGCTGATGATCGTGTTCTTCCTGCCCGACATCGGCTCCATCATCTGGCTGGTGGCGGGCCGGCCGGAGCGGGCCAGCTTCCGGATCGGCGACAACTCCTACCGGCCGGACCGGCGTCCGGTGGGCCTCGAGGACCGGCCCGACTTCGGCGTCGACCTGTCCTCGCTCAGCGCGCCCGTGCGCGAGCGCGAGGAGCAGGCCCAGCTGCGGCTCCGCGAGGAGCAGCTGCGCCGGCGTGAGGAGGAGCTCCGCCGCCGGGAGCAAGCGCTGGGGAAGGAGCCCCCGCTTCAGGAGTGACTACCATCCCGGGCGATGCCCAAGTACCTGAGCCAGGAGTGGCTCGACACCCAGCAAGAGATCGCCCAAGAGTTCCCCGAGCGCCCGGGGGCGACGGCCCGACTGCAGTACATCGTCACCGGCGGCCCCGACGGCGAGATCCGCTACCACTGGACGGTCGAGAACGGGAAGTTGCATGAGGACGAGCTGGGCGAGGATCCCGACGCCGAGGTGATCATGACCCTCACCTATGACGACGCGGTCAAGATCCAGAAGGCCGAGCTGGACGAGACGGCCGCGTTCATGCAAGGCCGGCTGAAGGTCAAGGGCAACATGGGCAAGCTCATGAACCTCATGCCCCTCACCCAGAGCCCCGAGTACAAGACCATCAAGGCCAAGGTGACCGAGCTCACCGAGTGGTAAAGACGGCGGCGCCTGGCGCCTAGATCGTCTGGATCACCGCGGCGGTGAAGAGGCGGATGCCGGTCGGGGTGAGGTGGAGGCCGTCGTCGTAGAACGCCTCGGGGTGGCCGGCGGCCACGAGGTGCCAGTCGACCAGGTAGGCGTTGGGCCACCGTTTGACGCCGTCGCCGATGACGTCGTTGTTCGGGTCCTGCCAGGTCCGGTCGACGTGGACGTTGACCACAAGCACCTTGCGCACGGTCCGCAACGCGTCCATCAGTTGATCGAACTGGCCCGAGCTGATGGGCCCGTTGTTGCCGGTCTGGATTACGACGACGTCGCCGAGCTTGCCGGCGTCCTTGTATGCCTTCACGGTCGAGAGCACAACTGAGAACTGGCGCCCGACCTCGGCGTCGACCACGACGCCGTCGATCTGGTGCTCCAACAAGGGCTTGGCGCCGAGCAGGACCGAGTCGCCAATGGCCGTCACCTTGGCGGCGATGGTCGCGATCGAGATGGGGACGGTGGTCGGCGGGGCCGTCGTCGTCGGGGGCGCCGAGGGCGCCGGCGCCGGGGCGGCGGTCGTCGCTGCCGCGGCGACGGTGGTCGGCGGGGCAATGGTGGTCGGCGCGGGCCCGGGGAGCGTCGCCACCTTGGCTGCGGCGGCCGAGTTGAGGCCGGCGGCGGCTGCCACCTTGGTCCCGCCGACGACGCCGTGGCTGACGACTAGACCGAGCCCGACGGACGTGAGGACCACGGAGAACGCCAGCACCCACGCCGCGGTCCGGCGCGCCGGCGGGCTGCGGAACGACCACGCCATGCGGATGTCGGCCCACAGCCGGCCGACGGCGCCGGCCCGGGCCGGGAGTTCGACGAAGCGGTAGGACGCGCACGCCAGCGCCAGCGTCAAGCCAACGCGCAGGCCGAGGAGGGGCAGCCCGGTGAACGGGACGTCGTAGTGAGGCCGGGTGAGCATCAGCACCGGCCAGAACCACAGGTACACCGAGTACGAGCGCTGGCCGAGCCAGACCAGCGGACGGGCGCCGAGCACGCGCCCGAGCAGGACGGGCCGGCCCGGGCGGGCGGCGGCGGCCACGAGGGCGGCCCCCGACAGCGCGACGGCTAGGAAACCGCCGCGGTACAGCGCGGGGTCGAACTCGCTGACGTTGGCCACGGCCCACACCAGAGCGGCCAGGGCCACGATCCCGAGCGCCTCCAGGAGCAAGCGCCCCGAACGGCGGATGCCCTCGACGAGCTGCCAACGGGTCGTCGCCGCGGCCAGGGCGGCGCCGATCAGCAGGGCCGCGGCGCGGGTGTCGGTGCCGAAGTACACGCGGGACGGGTCGCTGTAGGGCTGGTAGAGCAGCGCCATCAGCGCCGCGGAGGCGCCGGCGGCGATGAGCAGCGGCCGCACCATGCGCCGGTACGGGCGGCGGCGGAGGGCGAAGGCGAGGACCGGCGGCCATAGCAGGTAGAACTGCTCCTCGACGGCCAGGCTCCACAGGTGCTGGAGGATCGGCGGGCGCCCGGCGGAGTGGAAGTAGGACTGGTGGCCGAAGATCAGCCGCCAGTTGCTGACGTACCCCAGGGCGGACAGGAGGTCGGCGCGCAGGCGGTAGGCCTGGTCCGAAGCGAGGATCGGCACCGCCACCGCGACGGAGGCCAGCAGCACGAGCACGGCCGGGAGCAGCCGGCGGGCCCGCCCGATCCAGAACCGGCGGAGGTCGATGCGCCCCTCACGCCGCCGCTCGGCGAGCACCAGAGCGGTGATGAGGTACCCGCTGAGGACGAAGAACAGGTCGACGCCCAGGAACCCGGCCCGGGCCCACCGGAGGTTGGCGTGGTATGCGAAGACCGCCACGACCGCGAGCGCCCGAACGCCATCCAGCGCGGGCCGGTAGCCGAGTCGGGGCTGGCTGCCCGGCCTCTGCGGCACGGTCCGCGGCGGCGCAGTCAGCACTGGCGCACATGGTACGGGTCGGGCGCCCATGACTCGCGCCAATCGGCGGGTCCCGACGGAAAAGAGTCGGGTTCGTCGCCTCCGTCAGCCGATGGCGTCGGTGGGCGTCCGGGCGCCGTCGGGGTGGGCGAAGGCGTCGGAGGAAAGCGGACGGCCGAGGAGGAACGACAGGGCGGCGATGTGCTGGTTCTCGACCGGGTGGATCGACGCCGCCACCTTCAGGGCGGCGACGTTTTCGAACGTGCCCATGGTGGCGAGGTACGTGACCGCCGTCGTGGTCTCGAGGTCCAGGCACGCCCCGAGGAAGGAGGTCGTGTCGCGCCCCCGGGCCAGCTGGGGGTCGAGGATGGCCCCCTTCACGGTGAGGTTGTTGCCGGTGATCCCGGGCTTGCCGGCGCCCGACAGGATGCTGTTCCACGCCACCGCGTGCTCCTTGTGCTGGCGGAGCGTTTCTTCGATGACGGCCTGCACGGCGGGGGGATAGGGGCCGAAACGGTCCTTGCGGGTCAGGCCGTCCTGGTAGGCGAACACGAGCAGGTTCTCCAGCGAGGCCAGCAGGGCGGCGAGCGACAGGTCGCCCTCGAGCTTGTCGCCACGCGTGATCGCCGTCTCGACGGGTGGCTTGGCGCCGCCCGACCCGCCGCACGCGCCCGAGGCGGCGCCCGCGACCAGCGCCGCTCCGGCGCCGGCCAGTTTCAACACCGTCCGCCGGTCGAGCGGGTTCATTTGACGGCGCCTTCGCTGGAGGGACGGGCCTGGTCGGTCTTGGCGATGCTCACCGGAAACCCGGCCTTGGCCGCGTCGGCGGGGAGCTTGTCGCGCGTTCCCGCCTCGAGGCTGACCAGCTCGAGGGCGCGCGCCCCGAGCAGGGCTTTGGCGATCAACAGCAGGCCGACGTGCTGGGACTCGACGGCGAGGACGCTGCCCGTGAGCCGCCGCGCGTTCACGTCCGTCAACAGGCCCAGGTCGTTCTGGAACGTCTGGGCGGCGGTGGACTCGAGGAGCAGCGCCAGCTCGACGGCCGGCCCGATGTCGGTCAGCCCCGCCTTGGCCCGGGTGACGGCCTGGGCGAGGTTGGAGTTCGCGCCTGTCTGCGCCTTGCCGCCGAGGGCGGTGGCGATGGCGTTGTATGCGCCGGCGTGCTCGGTGTGCTGGGCCCGCGCCGTCGTCAGCAGGTTCTTGAGCACCGGGTTGGCGCTGTTGCTGGTGAACAGCGCCAGCCCGAGCATCGTCTCGTACGCGCCGATCATGGCGTACTCCACCGACGCGGCTGTCTGGAGGACCTGGACGTCGAGGGCTTGGTCGGCGGCGGTGGCCGCGGCAACGGCCAACGTCCGCCCGTTGGTGAGGCTGAGGAACGCCCTTCGGTCCACGACCCCCGACCGTAGACGCGAAGCGGCCCGCCCCAGGGCTCAAGGCGGGCCGCTTCGACCGACGGAGGCTCCGAGCTACGGGACGCCGGCGACAGCGGCGGCGGCGCCGTCGTTCGTTTGGAGGCCACCCATGTTGGTACGTCGCCGGGCACGGATCCGGATGGGAACCCATCCGTCCCTGCGGCCCGGTCCGTATTATCGGCAATGGTGGCGCAACCCCTCAGCGACCTCAGCGACACCTCGCTGGTGCTGGCGATCGGGCGGTGGCGGGAGGACGCGCTGGCCGAGGCCTACCGCCGCCACGCGGGAGCGTCGTTCGCCCTGGCCCGGCGGCTGCTCGGCGACAAGGAGATGGCCGAGGAAGTGGTGCAGGAGGTGTTCCTCCGGCTCTGGAACCGGCCCGACCGCTTCGACCCCGAGCGGGGCACGTTGCGCTCGTACCTGCTGGCCCAGACGCACGGCCGGTCGGTCGACATGCTGCGGTCGGAGACATCCCGGCGCCGGCGGGAGGAACGCGACGCGCGGGAAACGGCCGAGAACCCGCACGACATCGAGCGCGAGGTCGTCGACATGACCGTGGCCGAGCGCATGAAGGGCGTGGTGGCGGAGCTTCCGGCCGAGGAGCGGCGGGCGATCGAACTGGCCTATTTCGGGGGCCACACCTACCGCCAGGTGGCGGTGCTGCTGGACGCCCCCGAGGGGACCGTCAAGAGCAGGATCCGCTCCGGCCTGCGCCGGATGCGCAAGGCGCTGGTGGAAGCAGGGATGGGGACATGGGCAGAGAACTGAGCCACAGCGAGGTCCGGGAGCTGCTCGGGGCCTACGCCCTGGACGCCGTCGAGGACGACGAGGCCCAGGCCGTCGAGCGCCACCTCATCGAATGCGTGCCGTGCCGGATCGAGGTGAGCGATCACCGCGAGGTCGCGGCCATGCTTGCCACCGGCTGGACGCCCGCGCCCGAGGGTGTGTGGGACCGCATCGCCGGCTCGCTCGAGGAGGCGCCGCCGTCGATGCTCATCCCCTTCAGTGCGGCGCGCGCCGAACGGGAGGAACGCCGCCGCCGGTCCGTCGGCCCCGTGCGGGCGGCGGTGGCGGTGGGCGTGGCCGCATCGGTGGCGCTGGTCGCCTTCCTGGGTGTCAAGGTGGTCGACACCGGGCATCAGGTGGACCACCTCGCCGCGCAACTGGCCGACGGCGACGTGGGACGAGCCGCGGCCGCGGCCGCTCATCGCAGCGACGCTCGCCTCGTCTCCATGACATCGTCCGACGGCCACCATTCGGTCGACGCCGTCCTTCTCACCGACGGCACGGGGTACCTGGTGAAGACCGACTTGCCGCAGCTCAACCCGCAGCGGACCTACCAGCTCTGGGCCGTCGTCGGGTCGGCGAAGATCTCGGTCGGCGTGCTGGGCCCATCGCCGGGCCCGGTTGCCTTCCACGCCCCACCTGACGCGGCCGCGCTGGCCATCACCGAGGAGCAGGCGGGCGGCGTGGTGACGTCCTTCCAGCAGCCCACCGTGGTCGGAACCTTCCAATAGCAAAGAGTTGGTGCGCCGGTAGCGCTGTGAAATTGGCTGGATTCGCCGAGATCACAGCGCTATCGCCGCAATGACCGGGCGTTAGCGTGCGGGCGGTGAAGCCGCGCTTCTCCGCTCTCGACCGCTACGTCTTCGACTGCCGGGGCTGGGTGGCGTTCGACCAGGTGCTGTCGGGCGCCCAGGTCGCCGAGCTGAGGGCCGCCATCGCCGCCATGCGCCTGCCCCCGCCCGGCGCCACCCTCGCCTCGCAGCGGTTCGGCGAGCATGGCAGCCTTCTGCGCCACCCCGGCTTCCGGGCGCTGATGGACCATCCCCTCGTGGTCGACGCCTTGTACCACCTGGTCGGCCCGTCGGCGCGCCTCGACCACTCCTACGGGATCATGATGCGTCCGGGGACGTCCGGCCTCGGCTTGCACGGCCCCCAGCAGCCGTTCGACCCGTCGCAGTTCTACCTCCACCGGGGTGGGCGGATGTGGAACGGGATGGTGGCGTGCTCATGGGCGCTGACCGACGCCCGTCCCGGCGACGGCGGGTTCGGGTGCATCTCCGGCAGCCACCGGGCCGAGGAGCCCCTGCCGCCGGGGGCCGAGCGCCTGGTCGAGGAGGCGCCGCTGCGCGCCGGATCGCTGGTCATCTTCACGGAGGCGCTGTTCCACTGCACGATCCCCTGGCACGGCGCCGAGGACCGCTACACCATCCTGTTCAAGTACTGCCCGGGGAACTCGGCGTGGGCCGACACCATGCCGGTGCCCGACGACCTCCTGCCGGTGCTGACGCCCCGCCAGCGGGCGCTCGCCGCCCCGCCGTCGGTCTACGGTCACCCGCCGCTGGCGCGCTGAAGCTCCCGCAGGGGACGGTGGCCGATGAGCTTGACGCCGGCCTTGGCCGCCAGGGCACCGAGCGCGCCAGGGCTGGTGACGACGTCGAGGTCGTCCACGTGGGCGCCCCAGTCGGGCGTGAGCGACCGCAGCTCGCCCGTGTCCGCGGCGGGGTGGACCGACACCTCGGTCACGCCCGGCCGTAGCTCGCTGAGGGCGCGCTCGATGACCCGCCGGGCGCCGACGTGCGACACCCGCACGTAATGGTCGGGGAAGACGACGCCCTCCTCCTCGGCCAGCATGCGGAACGGGAACCCCACCGTCCGCTCGGTCGAGGCGTCGCCCAGGCGCATGGGGAGGCGGAACTCGACGGCCAACTCGAGGTAGACGTCGAAGAACTCGGGACGCAGCTCGAGGGCCGCCAGGTGGGAGTCGAGGTGGCTGACGTCGAAGCCCCAGTAGATGGCCCGTTCGAGCTGGGCCCGGCACTCCCGGCGCACCTCGTCGATGTCGGCGTGGTCCCACACGTCCAGCAGCGTGCGGGGGAACCCGCCGTCGCCGTCGAGCAGCGACGGGGCGTGGGTGATGGGTCCCCAGCGGTACAGGTCGTGCTCGGCGTTGAGGGTCAGGTGGACGCCGACGTCCTCGCCCCGGTACCGGCTGGCCGCCTCCCGTCCCCACGGGCACGGCACCATGAGGCTGGCGCTGGTGGCCACGCCCTCCCGCAGTGCCTGGTAGACGCCGACGTTGGCGGCGTGGCTCATGCCCAGGTCGTCGCAGTTGACGATGAGGAGGCGGGCGTCGGGCGGGTAGCCGAGCCGTTCGGCCAAGGCGGTCATCTCGGCTGCCGACGCTACTCCCGGGCGAATTGCGACCACGTGGGCGCCAGCGGCCCGGGCGCCTTGGTGGTGATCGCCAGGGTGACGCCCATCGACGTGCCCCCCTCGTCGCCCGGGTAGGTGTCGCCGGTGGGGTTCACCGCCGCGCCCATCAGCAGCGTGCCGACCGTCCCGAAGGCGTCGAGGATGCCGTGGCGGTGGCCCCAGCACCCGGGGCCGCCCTTGGCCGGGCAGTCGAGGTTCGTGCTGCCGGGGCCGTCGTCGTACATGAACCCGTACACGGCGTCGAGGCCGTTGGACGACCCGCCTGCCCAAAGTCCGTCGGACACGTCGTAATCGTCCCCCGGGTCGGGCGGATCGTCGGCGGCGTCGGCGCCAGCCCGGGCGTTGCGGTCGAGGGCGGCGGTGCGGCCCAGCGCCGGCGGCAGCCCTCGGTCCACCCGCTCCAGGTTGATGGCGACGAACAGCTGGTCGGCCACGCTGAGCTGGCCGAACCCGGGCGGCAGGGCCATGGGCTTGACGCCCTCGGCGGCGCGGGCGCGGTTGAGGGCGAGCAGGGCGGCGGCCACGCAGGCGGGCGAGCTGTCGAGGCCGGTGGGCGCGCACGAGGGGACGAAGTCGGGGTTGGGCGCCACGTTGGCGGGCGGGTCGGGGATGTGGCTGGCCGAGGCGTTGGCCGGAGGCGCCGGCTGGGGCCGGACGGTTCCCTTCTCGGTGTCGGCCAGGGCCTGGGCCCAGGTGTAGGTCAGGGGCTCGTTGGGATCGTGGGCCACGGCGAACACGGCGGCCAGCGAGGGGCCGCCCTGGTCGCCGGGGCTGTTGTCGGCGGTCGGGTTGAGGGCGGCGCCCATGACCAGGTTGTCGCGGCCGTAGTCGTCGAGCAGGAGGTGGCGGTCCTCCCACTTGGGGCCTTCGCCGTACATCCAGTAGAAACCGGCGTCGAGGCCGTTAGGGACGGCGCCGAGCCACTCGGTGGCGGCGTCCAGGTAGGCGTCGCCCGGGTCGGGCGGCAGGTCGGCGGCGTCGGCGCCCCGCTGGGCGACCTGGTTCAGGGCCGCGCTCAGCCCCGCGAAGGGGGGCAGGCCGCGGTCCACCCGCTCCCGGTTCACGACGATGAACAGCTGCTCGGCCGCGCCCAGGCGGGGGAAGGTGGACGGGAGCGCCATCGGCTTCACGTGTTCCTTGGCGCGGGCGTTGTCGACCGCCTTGAGGGTGACCTCGATGCAGGTCGGGTGGCTGTCGACGCCCGAGGGGGCGCACGCCAGCGTGTAGTCGGGGTCGGGGTCGACGGCCTTGGCCGGGTCGCGGATGTGGGTGGCCGACTCGGTGCGGTGGCCGGCGGCGCCCGAGCAGGCGGTCGCCACCAGCAACACCGCCGTTACGAGCCGGCGCACTCTTCCCGCTCGATGGCGGCGATCTGGTCGAGTCGCGGTTGGTGGCGCCCGCCCTCGAACGCGGTCGTGAGGAAGACGTCGACGATGGCCAGGGCGAACGCGTCGGCCAGGATGCGGCCGCCGAGGGACAGGACGTTGGCGTCGTTGTGCTGCCGGGCCAGGCGGGCCGTGTACTCGTCCAGGCACAGCGCCGCCCGCACCCCGTGGACCTTGTTGGCCGCTATCGCTTCCCCCTGCCCGCTCCCGCCCAGGACGAGGGCGCGGTCGGCGTGCCCTTGCACGACCATCCGGCCGGCGGCGGCGCACAGCGGCGGGTAGTCCACCGGATCCTCGGAGTCGGTCCCGAGATCGACGACGTCGTGGCCGTGGTCACGCAGCGCGGCGGCGATCACGGTCTTGAGCCGGAACCCGGCGTGGTCGGCCGCGACCGCGATTCTCATGGAGCGTCGTCTGACGACGTAGCGGAAGGCCCTGGTGTGGTGCGCCACGGCCGCTCGTGGTGGAGGAAGCCCCAGCCCGCGACCAGCAAGGGGATCTGCGTCGGCGCTTCGAGCCGGGGCGCGGCGGCGATGACCGAGGCCGCCTTTTCCAGTTCGACACCCCCGAACTTGAGCTTCGTCACGACCGGCAGCGTGAACGCAGCCACGATGAGCAGGAGAAGGCCAATGACCACCGGCAACGCCTCCACGGCCGAGATCTTGCCGCGTTCGAGGAGGACGACGACGTAGATCATCAGCGCGGTCAGCAGGGTCAGGAGAAAATGCGGAAGCCAGCGGGGCAGGGTGTCAGTGCGGTCGCCGCGCAGATGCAGGAGGTTGCGCTCGGCCACCAGGGCCACCCGTGACGGCGGTTTCAGATCGAGGCACGCGCGCAGGTCGGCCCTGGCCTTGCCACGCTCGCCCAACATCGCGTATGCGTTGCCGCGCAGGAGAAGGGCGTAGGCCTTCTCGTCCTTGCTCGTCGCCGGCGTCACGCGTCTGAGCGCGAGATCGACATCGACAACTGCGCTGCGCCGGTAATCGTCGTCGTGGTACTTGTCCGCGAGGGCAGTCGCAACCGCGGCCCGGACGGTGAGCGCCTCGACCGAGCCGTCGCTGGCGCCGTCGATGACGCTGAGCGCCTCGTCAGGGCGGCCGTCCTCGTTCAGCAGGCGGGCGAGGTGCACCGCGACCGACACGGGCTGGTCGCGGCCTGCCTCCAGCTCCATCGCGAGCCGGAACTCCTCCTCCGCCTTGGCCCGGGTGGCGGCGCGCTGAGCGAGTGCAATCCCCAAGCCGACATGCGCGGGGCCGAAGTCCGGCGCGGCCGCGGCCGCCTCGGTGAACGCCTGCGTCGCGTCACGCACCCGGCCCAGGAAAAGCAGGAGGTACCCCGTTTCGGTCAGCACGAGCTCGTTCTTGGGGAGCTTCGGATGGGACTCGATCAGCGCTTGCGCCTGCTCCCGGTCCTGCGCCGACCGGCAGTGGGCGCTGGCGGCGATGAACCGCCACCCGGCGGCGAAATCCGACTTCGACTCGACCGCCAGGGCCTTCTCAAACGTCTGGCGTGCCGCGTCGAATTGGGCTGCGTCGTAGTGGATGAGCCCGAGCTGATTGCGGAGGTGGACGCTGCCGCCGAACCGCTCCATTGCCTTGGCGGCACGTTCCTGGGCCTTTGCATAGTTCTTCGCCAGCCGGAGCTCATCGGCCTCGGCCACGCAGCGCCACTCGCTCGCCCTCTCGTAGGCCTCTTTCTCCGCCACGACGAAGTCGCTGATCGCACGGCCCGGGAATCCGAGATCGAAGTAGACCATTCCGCGTTCAAATATCAGGACGGCGTTTTCCCTGTCGCGAGCCAACGCGGCGCCGACGACGGCCAGCGCTTCATCGAAGCGCAGTTGCATCCGCAACGACGCGACCTCCAGCGCGCACGCAACGTCGTAGTCTTCCTTGAGCTGCCGCGCCGCTCGCGCATCCTCGTAGACGGCGCAGAAGTCTTGCCGTTTGAGGTGGAGGTAGCTGCGCTGCACGAGAAGGGGCGCACTCTCGGGAAACGCCTGCAAGCCTTCGTCGATAACTTTCGCGGCCTGATCGAGACAGCCGCTGGTCTGCAGCCGCGCGCTCTCGACGCAGTGACTCCATTCGGTGACGAGCGGGCTGGCCGGAGCGGCGACCTCAGCCGCCGACAACGACGTCCGTGCCTGCTCGATCTGGCCCAATCGGAGATGCCGCCGAACCGGCTCAATCCACCGGGACACGTCGTCAGGGTCAACCGACCCCACGGATTCGTCCGGCACGGCCCGCCTTCCTATCCCGAGAACTGTCGCCCGAGGATATAGCCGGGTTGTGCCGGTCGATAAGGATGGCGGCGATGCGGACCGACGCCCGGGACCTGCTGGCCGAGTGCGACGTGCTCGACATCCACAGTGAGTCGTCGGTATGGAGCCGGCTCATCGGCTACGAGGTGGCCGACCGCCACGGCCGGGGGCTGCTCGGCGGCCGGCTGTACTCCCAGGCCGACCTGCCCCGGATGCGCGAAGGCGGGCTGACCGGCGCGGTGCTGAGCATCGCCACCAACCCGCTGCGCCGCGAGCCGGTGTTGAGCCAGAACGTGGCCCGCCTGGTGGCGAGCCTCGGCGGCGCCGCGGTCGTGACCGACGCGGCCGAGTACCGGCGGGCGCGGGCCGAGGGGCGGTTCGCCTGCTTCGTCGCGGTCCAAGGCGGCAACGCCGTGGCTTCGGTGGACGGGTTTCCCGCCGTCGTGTCGCGCGTCACCCTCGTCCACCTCACCCGTTCCAGGATCGGCGCCCCGAGCGCGCCGCTGGGCGGCGGGGGCGGCCTCACGCCGTTCGGCCGGGAGTTCGTGGCCGGGCTGAACCAGCGCCGGGTGCTGGTCGACCTGGCCCACGCCAACGCGCCGACGTTCTGGGACGCGCTGGACGCCCACGACCGATCGCTGCCGCCGATCGTGTCGCACACCGGCGTGTCGGGGGTGCACCGCAGCTGGCGCAACATCGACGACCGCCAGGTGCGCGCCATCGCCGACCGCGGCGGCGTCGTCGGGATCATGTTCCACCGCGGCTTCGTGGGCGGACCGACCGCCGAGGATGTGGTGCGCCACCTCGAGCACGTCGTCGCGGTGGGCGGGGAGGATGCGGCCGCCGTCGGCAGCGACTGGGACGGGATGATCGTGACGCCCCGGGACATGCCCACCGCGGCCGAGTTCCCGGTGCTCGTGCAGCGCATGCTCGACCGGGGCTGGACGCCCGATCGGGTGGCCAAGGTGGTGGGCCGGAACTACCTCCGCGTCATCGACGCCGTCAGACCCGCATCTTGATCCGCCGCTCGCCCGGCTCGGCCTCGCTCCCTCGCAGCAACCGGCGGATGTGCTGGCCCAGCACGTCCAGCTCGGTGGAGGCGAAGTGTTCGCCGCCGAAGGCCTGGATGTTCTCGCGCTGGCGGCGCAGGACCCGGGCGTCCTGGGCCAGGATGCGGCTCACGATGGGCGTGACCGCGGCCCGCACCGGCGCGTGGGGCAGGCGCAGGTGGAAGGTGATGGCCGCGTACAGCTCGGTCTGCCCGTCGTCGACCGGGGTGAAGGCGATCGTGTCGACGAGGTGGTTCTCGCCGAGGCGGTACTCGACCTGCGCGATCGACGGCAGCTGGAACCGGTCGACGTGGGTGAGCACCCCGCCCTCGGGGGCGAGGATGCGCCCGATCAGGCCTTCGGGGCGGGGCTCGCCCAGGTACTCGGCCTCGACGCCGCCGGCGTGGTGGCGCACGACCACCTCGATCTCGACCGGCTCGCGCCCGCCCCGGAACAGGCCGCCGTGCAGGAACGCGGTGTGGGGGACGTCCAGCGCGTTTTCGAGGCAGGCGTGCAACCCGGCGGGCAGGGTGACGTGGCGGCGCACGGTCGCGTAGGCGGGGTCGTCGACGTGGGGGAACCGGAACGGCGCCGCCGGGCTCGGTTCGCCTGGCTCTAGCCAAACCCAGACGAACCCGTCGAACTCGGCCGTGGCGTGGGCGATGGCGCGGTGGGCCCGGCGGTCGGCGTCGGCGTCAACCAGGCCCGGCACGGCCCGGCACGCGCCCTCCCCGTCGAAGCGCCAGCCGTGGTAGCAGCACTCGAGCAGGCCGGAGCGCACGCGGCCGCACGCCAACGGCACGTTGCGGTGCGGGCACCGGTCGACGAGGGCGGCGGGCCGGCCCGAACCGTCGCGGAACAGGGCCATGTGCGAGCCCGCGACGGTGCGCCCCAGCGGCCGCCTCCGCCCCAGCTCACTCGACAGGCAGGCCACGTACCAGCTCACGCCCCGAACGTTAGGGCGGGCAGGCCGACCACAGGCCCGCGCTGGCGTTGCGGGCGTCGCGAGCCAGGGCCACGAACTCGTCGGCGTGGGCGACGTTCGGGGCGATGGTGAGCACGTGGGCGTACCCCTGGCGCACCAGCTCGGCGTTGACGAAGAGCCCGTCGGACCGGCGGTAGACGTAGGCGAGCAGCCGGCCGTAGCGGTCGTCCTGCTCGACATCGCCCACCAGGCGCACCGCCGTGCCCTTGGGCAGCAGGGAGGTGACGAACCGGCTCGCCTCCTTGCCGAAGCACCCGATGGGCCGGTTGGGGTCGACCGTCTCGGGTGTGTCGACGCCGATCAGGCGCACGTGGCGGTTGCCCGTGACGACGATGGTGTCGCCGTCGATCACCCGCTCGACCACCACGTCGACCCCGACCGGAAGACCTTCGGCCACCGGCCCGGGCGGCGGGGCAGGCACGGCGGCGGGGCGGGCGCACCCCGTAGCGAGGAGTAGTGCGGCCAGGAGAGCCGCAGCGAGGCGCGCCATGGGTGGCGATGCCTGGGAGGACTCGTCAGGCGGCGGCGCGGTCGGCCGCGGCCGCCTGGCGGAGGGCCTCGCGGGCCAGGGCGAGGCCCCGGCGGCCAACTTCGCGGGTGTGCTCGTCAAGCCGGTGGTAGGCCGCATGCCGGCGGGCCTCATCGTCTTGCAGCAGCACGAGCTGATCGTTCATGTCACCAGGATGGCAGCGGGGTGTGACAATTTGTTCATGCCCGCGCGGCCACGGGGTGGAAACCTGGTGGCTAGGGTAGGACGGGGAGGAACATCCGGTATCAAGCACGGCGCCGAATCTGTCGAAACTTGGGAAGCAAAGGCAACCGGCCCGACGTTGGAGAGAGCGATGAGGGAGACACTCGAGAGCGACGCCATCACCCAGGCGCTTCAGATCATCGATCGGAGCCTGGGAACCCTCCACCGGCGCGAGCTGGTGTCGACCGCGGAGATGTCCGACATCCTGCTCGACATGCGCTCGGTGCTGGTTGCGGCAGAGCTCGAGATCGACCTCGAAAAGACCCCGGCGGGCGCTGCGAACTAGCGCTGGCGCCGGCCCGCGAGTGGGCGCCGTCGCCCGATCTTCGGGTGATCCTAAAACTCCATGGACGCTCTGAGGGCTTCCCTCCGCTAGCCCCGCTCCCCCCGCCCTGCGCACCGCCCTGCGCAGTGCTGCTGTCCGAGGGCGACAGCTGGCTACAAGTTGGCGCTCCGGCTCGCTCCTTGGGTGGTCGACGCGCCGCGCCGGGCGCTGCCCTAGCGCGGGCGCCGGTCGGGCAGGGGCCACAGACGCCTGGCGGCGAGGCCCAGCACGGCGCCCAGGCCCAGCCCCGCGAGGACGTCGGAGGCGTGGTGAATCTTGACGTAGACCCGGCTGGTGGCCACCACCAGCCCGAGGGCGGCGTAGAGGGGCCACAACGGATCGTCCTCGGACAGCAGGATGGCGTTGCACGCCGCGGCGGTGGCGTGCCCGCTCGGGAAGCTGCTGGTCAACGGCGTCCGCAGGTGATGCGGGCGGACGGCGTCGAACACGGGGCGCTTGCGCCGGAAGAACGACTTTACGACGCCGTTGACGAGCACCGACTCGGCCATCGAGCACACCGCGACCCGCGCCGCCGCTTTCTCGTCGCGTTCGGAGCGCAGGCTGCGCGCCGACGCCAGGAGCAGCCACAACAGGCTGAAGTCGCCCAGTTCTGAGGCGGCGTAGAAGATCCGGTCGGGGACGCGATGGCCCCGGGCCCGGTCGAACCACCCGTCCACGCGGTCGTCGAAGCGCGACACGACAGACCGGCTGCGGGCGAGCACGGCGGGGGACGTTAGCGGCCGCAGGGGCGCCCAAGGCGCCTTGCGGTTGCCGGCCGAGGGAGGGAACCGCGGAGGGCGATCGGGCGGCCCCGCGCGCCCGCCCTGACACGCCTTTCAGGCAAATTCCACCGGATTCCGGTGGAATTTGCCTAATATCAACGGTCATACCCTGCCACTACGCCGAAAGGGATGAAAGATATCGACAGGGTGGCGTCCGGCCCTCGCCGCCCGGCAGTACGGCGCAACGCTAGGGCGTGGCCAGCAGCTCCCGCGCCTTGGCGGGGTCGCCCCCGAAGGCGGGGCAGTAGGCCTGGTAGGCGCACCACTCGCACAAGCGGGACGTCCGCGGCCGGAAGTCCTCCCGCTCGCACGCCCGCTCCACGGCTTGCCAGATGGCCGTCGTGCGCTGCTGCAGCCCGCGGATCGACTGCTCCGACGGGTACGCCATGATCGCCACCGGCTCGCTGAGGTACAGCAGCTGCACCCGGCTCGGGCGCTCGCCGTAGAACTGCTCGCACAGGTAGGCGTAGAAGTGGACGCCGCCCAGGCGCTGCTGCTCGGCGAACAGCGTGGGCGGCCGGCCCGTCTTGTAGTCGGTGACGACCAATCCGCCGCGCTCGTCGCGCTCCAACCGGTCGATGATCCCCCGCAAGGTGAGGGATCCGACCTGGACTTCGAGCTTCAGCTCCAACCCGACCGGGTGCACCGTCGCCGGATCCTCCAGCTGGAAGTACCGCTCGACCAGCACCTCCGCCTCGGACGCGAACTGGGCCTCGGCCTCGGCGTCCAGCTCCAGGCCGACGAACTCGGCGTCGGCCGCCAGGTCGAGGCGGGCCTGCTGCAGGCACTCGCGGCCCTTGGCCGGCGTGCGCTCGGCCGGCGGGGCGCCGAACAGCAGCTCGAGGGCCCGGTGGACGAGCGTGCCCTTGACGGCCGGCGCCGAAGGGGGCTCGGGGAGCCCGTCGATGACCGAGAACCGGAAGGCCAACGCGCAGTCCTTGAAGGCGGCGACCTTCGACGGCGTGAGCGAGCTCGGGAGGGGCAGCGACATCAGAGATCGAGCGTACAGAGGGGGGTATGACAGTGGGGGGATCGGGGGTCTCAGCCCGCCAGATCACCGAGGATCGCCTCGCCCACGGCTTGGGGGTCTTCCAACGGCCCGAAGTGGGCCAGGCGGTTGAACACCCGCA
The DNA here is from genome assembly GCA_023265045.1 of Acidimicrobiia bacterium. Classification (GTDB taxonomy): domain Bacteria; phylum Actinomycetota; class Acidimicrobiia; order Acidimicrobiales; family AC-14; genus JAHFUQ01. The sequence continues at coordinate 13,006 of JAHFUQ010000003.1, read as the reverse complement.
ACCGGGCGTCGGGGAGGGCGTCGACCAGCCGTTCCGCCACCGGTGGCCGGATGGCCTCGGTGCGGGCCCCGCACGCCACGACGACCGGGCCCTTCACCTCCGGCAAGAGGGCGAAGCGGTCGTTCTGCACCGCTTGCAGGTAGATGGCGCCTTCGACCTCCGGGCGGCACCGCAGCGTGACCCCACCGGCGGGATCATCCTCGAACCCGTGCTCGACGTACGCGCGCAGGCATGCCGGCGCCAGCGAGTTGAACGGCGGTTTGGAGGCGAAGTTGGCGTATGCGTCCTCCCGGGACGGGAACCGGTCGCGCCGGCGCCTCGCCCCCTCGGCCAACCACTCGGCGCGGGGCCGGGCCGCCTCGGGGTCCGGCCACACGATGGGCTCATAGCACCACAGCGACGAGAACGTCCCGGGTCGGGCGGCCTCGGCCAGCAACAGCGCGGCGCCGCCGGCGGAGTGGCCCACCGCGGGGAGCGGCCGGGCGCCGAGGCCGTCGAGTGCAGCCAGCACGTCGTCGGCGAAACCGGTCCAGGCGTAATCCAGCCCGGCGGGCGTGGTCGTCAGCCCGTGCCCGCGCAGGTCGATGGCCCAGCAATGGAACGTCGAGCTGAGCGGGACGGCCAGGCGGGCGAAGACTTGCGCGCAGAACCCCGTGCCGTGGACCAGCAGCAGGGGAGGCCGAGACGCCAGGCCGCCGAGGTCGTGGATCGCCACCCGGACGCCGTCGCTCGAGCGGAGGCGGCGCATCGGCCGCCACGGTAGCGTTCCCCGATAGCCCTGCCGCGTGACGTCGATGACCTGCGGGCCGCGAACGCGGCCTTCTACAACGCCTTCGAGGCGCGCGACCTCGACGCCATGAGCAAGCTGTGGGAGCACACCGACCGGGTCGTCTGCACGCACCCGGGCTGGGCGAGCCTGCGGGGGTGGCCCAAGGTGTCGGCGTCGTTCTTCGCCCTGTTCCAGAACGCCGAGCACCTGCAGTTCATCCTCACCAACGAGCAGGCCAACGTGGCTGGGGGGATGGGGTGGGTGTCGGTCGACGAGAACATCCTCGACGTCGACGGGGCGACGACGGTGGCGGCGCTCAACCTGTTCGTTCGCAACGCGTACGGCGACTGGCAACTGGTGGCCCACCACGGCTCGCCTGTGACGGCGTCGGCCGAGGTCGCTGATGACGGCGAGGATGACGACGGCGCCGATAACTGACGACGAGGTTGTCGAGGCGATCAGCCGCCGGGTGGCCGCCGGTGAGTACCTCGACGACATCCCCGGCACGCCGGGGGCGCGCCTCGACGGGGGAGGGATGTTCCACCAGACCGAGGGCGGCCAGCTCGGGCGCATGTACCGGCGGGGGTCGCCGGAGCACCTCGACGCGCGCTCGGCTGGGGAAACCGAACGGCTTCCTCCCCTGCGTGTCGCGACGCCGGCTGCGGTTGCAGGGGGGGAGGCGCCCGACGCGCCCATGTGGGCGTACAACCAACCCCGGCCCCGATAACGAAGAGGCGCGGTTGGCCCAACACGTGGCCGTCCGCGAATGGCTCCACCGGTGGACGCTGGGGAAGTCGTCCCAGCCCACGCTCTACCAGGACCCCGCGACGGGTCAGTGGCGCGGCCCGACCCGGGATGAGATCGCCCGGCGGCGCGCTGAGGCGGAGTAGGCGTGGGCGCGCCACCGGCCTGGCGAACGGAGGCTTTGCGGCGTCGACGTGACCGCTGAGGTCGTTTTGACGCCATACGTGCCGAGGACGCCAAAAAACGAACCCGAGCCGGCCGTGGCCCGAACGATCAACCTAAGCGACGCCGGCGAACTTCAGCAGGTCGGCCATGGTGAACGTGCCCGCGTTGGCCGAGGGCAACTCGGGGACCCACCGGGGCTCCTTGCGGAGGTACGACGACGGGTCGCCCTTCAGCATCCCGAGGAGCACCTCGGCGACGATGCGGCCCGCGGTCGGGCCGAGGTGGCGGCCCTCCGCCAACACCTCGGCCTCGCGCAGGAAGTAGAAGTAGATCGGCGTGTCGCCGGGGTCGAGGTGGAGGTCGGCGTTGGGGCGGGTCGTGCCCATGGCCGCCGCCACCGCCTGGCCCGACGGCAGCTCGAGGGCCCGGCCCCGCATGAGGTTGAGCAGCGCGAGCGAGCGGCGCGGGCCGTCCACGCTCGCCGGCAGCTGGTGCAGCGGCGAGGAGATGGACGTGTCGATGCGGCGGCTGAGCTGCGGCGTCGACCCGTCGATCGGGAAGAACTTCTTCCAGTCGAGCGTCCACGTCTTGGGCAGGGGGCGGAACAGCCCGAGGTGCTGCAGGGGGTTGGGCGTCAGCGCCGGTGAGAACACCGGGATCAGCTCGGCGACCTGGTCGTTCAGCTTGTAGTTGGGCCGCACCATGCTGTGGCCGAAGCGGTAGGCGGCGCCGGAGAACTCGACGGGCATGAACGGCGTGTTGTTCCACGAGTAGAAGCGCAGGTCGGCCTTCATCCCCTTGGTGCGCTTGTCGGGCACGAGCACCTCGCCCATGATCTCCGGGCCGACCAGGCGGCCGACGAAGTCGTGCACGACGATCCACTGGTAGTGCCAGCAGGTGAGGCGGCGGGCCTCGTCGACGATCTCGTCGTCGGGGAAGAACTGCATGCGCAGGTGGTCGACCACTGCGTTGTGGAACCGGATGAACGCCAGGTGCATCTGGGAGACGATGACGTGGACGTCGTTGCGGGGGTCGCCGATCAGCGCCCGCCCCTGCTGGTTGCGGGGCAGGTCCACCGGCTCGAACTTGGCCGTGTCGGTGTTCGCGCCGACGAGCAGCTTGACCGGGTCGTCCTCGTCGTAGAGGAAGGGCGTCTGCGTGCGGCCGCCGCCGTAGAGGGAGTCGAGGTCGAACCGGGGCGTGCGGAAGGTGGTCAGGGCGTTCGGGTCGTTCAGCCGGTCGAGGGCGGACGCGGCGTCGAAGGTGATGTCGTGGTCGACGAACTGGCCGAGGTAGGTGTAGCCGGCGGGGATATCTGGGTTGTCGCGCGCCGGGTCGGCGTCCATCGCCGGCGTCGAGGCCATCGACGCGGCGAGGGCCTTGAGCTGGGTGTCGCTCGGGATGAACGGCTTGAGGGTGCGGAACAGGCGCCCGAACTTGCCCTCGTTGCTGCGCGACCGGGGCACCTGCGCCAGCCCGCGCAGCCGCGGGCCGCCGTGGTGGTCGAAGGGTTGCGCTTCCGCCTTCAAGGACCGGCATTGTAAGTTGCCGCGAGCCGAGCATGCGGAGGCGGGATGAACTACTCCAAGCTGAGCCCGACGTTGGCGCAGGCCCTCGACGACTACCGGCGGTACGGGAAGCCGGGCCTCACCGGGCACAAGCGCCTCCTCGGCCTGGTGGCGTCGGAGGAAACGGCGCCGCGGCCGGCCAAGGTGGTCGCGTTCTTCCACGTCGCCGAGGGCACGCCGGCGAGCGCGTTCGCGTCGCTGGGCGTCGAGTTGAACGACAACGAGGGGGCGGTGCGCACCGGAGTGGCGCCCCTCGACGCGCTGGACGCCCTCACCGAGAGCGACGCCGTCCAGCGCATCGTCCCGGCCCGGCGGTTGAAGCCGCTCATGGACAAGGCGGTGTTGCGCTGCGCGATCCCCGCCCTGCGGGTCCAGGGCCTGACCGGCAAGGGGGTGGTCGTCGGCGTCGTCGACTCGGGGATCGACGTGCGCAACCCGGCGTTCGCCAAGCGGGTGAAGCGGATCTGGGACCAGACCCTCACCGGCAAGGGCGTCAAGGAGGGCAAGTACGGCGCCGAGTTCACCGGCTCGCTCATGGAGGCGTCAGAGGACCGGATCGGCCACGGCACCCACGTGTCGGGCATCGCCGCCGGCAACGACGACACCTACCGGGGCGTCGCTCCGGCGGCGGACATCGTGATGGTCAAGTCCGACTTCATGACGGCCCACATCGCCGACGGGATCCGCTACATCTTCCGTGTCGCCGCCGATCTCAAGAAGCCGGCCGTGGTGAACCTCAGCCTCGGCGGCCACGGCGACGGCCACGACGGCACGGACTCGCTTTCGATGGTGATCGACGCGGCGGTGGGGCCGGGGCGGATCGTCTGCTGCGCGGCCGGCAACGAGGGCCACGACAACATCCACGCGCAGGTGAAGCTGGCCAAGGGCGCGACCAAGACGGTGGCCGCCATGGTGGCGGTGGCCCAGGCGGGTCAGGAGCCGCCGCTGGCGACGTTCAACGGCTGGTACTCGGGGAAGGACCGGTTCGCGGTGGCCGTGGTCACGCCCGCGGGGACCCAGACGCCGTTCCAGGCTCTCATCGACGACGCCGCGCCGGGCAAGGAGTACCCGACCCCCTACGGGCTGGTGCGGGTGATCACGCCCGGTCCCGATCCGGCCAACGGCGACGTCAACTTCTTCGTCCAGATCGAGCCCTCGGTCCCGCCCGCGGGAACCTCAAAACCGGGTTCGTGGAAGGTGCGGCTGCAGGCGATCAAGGTGGCCAAGGGCGTGGTCGACCTCTGGACGACCGACGAGCAGACGGCCCAGTTCACAGGGACGGCGGTCAAGGACACGATGAAGGTGGGCGCGCCGGGCTGCGCCACGTCCGCCATCACGGTCGGCTCGTTCACGACCCGCAACGAGTGGGACACGCTGACGGGCGAGATCGAGCACTACGCCGAGCCGCTGGAAACGATCTCGGGGTTCTCGTCCGAGGGGCCGCGGCGCGACGGCGTGAAGAAGCCGGACATCACCGCGCCGGGCGCCGTCATCATCTCGTCGCTGTCGTCCAAGTCGCCGGTCGTGCCGCGCATCCTCATCGACGCATGGAACCGCATCAACGCCGGTACGAGCATGGCCTGCCCGTTCATCTCAGGCGCCGTCGCGCTGCTGCTGCAGCGCGACCCGACCCTCGACCCAGCCACGGTGAAGGCCATGCTCAAGGTGGCCAGCGCCATCCCGGGCAAGAAGCCCGGGACGTGGGACGCCCAATGGGGCTACGGCCTGCTCGACGCCAGCCTGCTGTGAGCGGGTGACGAACTACCGCAAGCTGGACGCGGCCTTGGCGGGTGTCATCGACGGCGCCGTCGCCGCCGGGCGGCCGCTGGCGGTGTTCGTGCATGTCGATCCTGGCGCGGCGGGGAGGCTTCCGGGGCTTGGCGCCGTCGAAGGGGGGATCGCCACGGTGACGCTGCCGGCCGAGCAGATCGCGGAGCTTTCGGAACAGCCGTTCGTGCGCCAGATCCGGTTGTCGTCGCCGCTGCGTTTGCTCGACGACCAGTAGTTTTAGGGGCGCATGGAGTTCGTCCTCGTCATCGTCGCCATCTTCGCCGTCACCGCGGTGGTGGCGGCCGCCATCGCGTCTCAGGCGCCGCGCAAGCGCCGGCCCAACCTCGAACAGCCGCCGAGCCGGCCCGCTGCGCCCCCTGGGGAAGGCAAGCCGCCCGCGCCGCCCCGGCGCGAGAAGCGCACGATCCCGTCGGGCGAGGAGCTCGACCGCCAGGCCGCCGAGGTCGTCGCGGAGGCGGAGGCGCTCCTGGCCGCGTCGCAGCCCAAGCCCAAGGTCGAGCCTGGGCCCGACTCGGAGGCCGAGCCGACGCCCGAGGAGGCGGCGGACGCGGCGTTGGACGCGGCGCTGGCCGCCGTCCCCGATGCCGTCGCCGATGCCATCGCCGATGCCGTCACCGAGCCCGAGCCGGCGCCGGAGGCCAAGCCCCGGTTCCGCGACCGCCTGGGCAAGGCCCGCGCCGCGCTGGCCGGCAAGTTCGGCGCCATCCGGTCCAAGGCCAAGATCGACGAGGACACGTGGAGCGACCTCGAGGAGGCGCTGTACCTCGCCGACGTGGGGCCGGGCATGGCCGACGCCATGCTCCAGGGCCTGCGCGGGCGCGTCAAACAGGAGGGCATCGAGACGCCCGACGAGCTGTTGCAGGCGCTCAAGGAGGACATGAAGAAGTCGCTCGCCGCGGCCGACCGGGGGCTGCGCTTCGAGCCCGGGACGCCGAACGTGTGGCTGTTCGTCGGTGTCAACGGCGTGGGCAAGACCACGACCATCGGCAAGGTCGGCGCCCAGCAGGCGTCCGAGGGGCGGACGGTGATCATGGCGGCGGGGGACACGTTCCGCGCCGCCGCGGCCGAGCAGCTGGAGCTGTGGTCGAAGCGGGTCGGCGCGCAGCTGGTTCGGGGCGCCGAGGGCGGCGATCCGGGGGCGGTGGTGTTCGACGCGTGCGAGCGGGCGCTGGCGCGCAACGTCGACCTGGTCCTGGCCGACACCGCCGGGCGGCTCCACACCAAGACCAACCTCATGGAGGAGCTGCGCAAGGTGCGACGGGTGGCGGACAAGGCGCCGGGCCAGGTCACCGAGGTGCTCCTCGTCATCGACGCCACCACCGGGCAGAACGGGCTCCAGCAGGCGCGCCAGTTCACCGAGGCCGTCGACGTGACTGGGATCGTGCTCACCAAGCTCGACGGCAGCGCCAAGGGCGGCATCGCCGTCGCCATCCAAACGGCCCTGGGCATCCCGATCAAACTGGTCGGCCTGGGCGAGACCGCGACCGACCTGGTCGAGTTCGACCCCGACGAGTTCGTCGAAGCCCTGTTCAACTAGCTCGCGCATTGGGGTATCTGGTACCCCAAGTACGCGGGGTCCTCGCACGCTGAGACGGCCGCTAGCCTGGAACGGCCATGTTCGACGCGCTGAGCGACCGGTTCGAGACCATCTTCAAGCGCCTGCGCGGGCGCGGGCGGATGGGCGAGAAGGAGGTCGACGAGGTCCTGCGCGAGATCCGCGTCGCCCTGCTGGAGGCCGACGTCAACTTCAAGGTCGTCCGGGCCATGGTCGACCGCATCCGCGAGCAGTGCGTCGGGGCCGACCTGTCGGCGAGCCTGAGCCCGGCGCAGCAGGTCGTCAAGATCGTCAACCAGGAGCTGGTGAACATCCTGGGCGGCCAGACCCTGAAGGTGACGTTCGCGTCCCGCCCGCCGACGGTCGTGATGCTGGCGGGGCTGCAGGGCTCGGGCAAGACGACCACGTCGGCCAAGTTGGCGAGGTGGTTCAAGCAGCAGGGCCGCCAGCCCATGCTGGTGGGGGCCGACCTCCAGCGCCCGGCCGCCGTCGAGCAGCTCGGCGTGCTGGCCAAGCAGATCGGCGTGCCCATGTGGTCGGAGGCGAGCGACCCGGTCACGGTGGCCAAGACGGGGCTCGCCGAAGCTCAGCGGCGCGGGCGCGACGTTCTGATCGTCGACACCGCCGGCCGGTTGCACGTCGACGACGAGCTGATGGAGGAGGCCCGCCAGATCTCCGAGGCCGTCCACCCGAACTACACGTTCCTGGTGGTGGACGCCATGACCGGCCAGGACGCGGTGAACGTGGCCGAGTCGTTCCACGCCATGCTGGCCATCGACGGGGTGATCCTCACCAAGCTCGACGGCGACGCCCGCGGCGGCGCGGCGCTGTCGGTCAAGGAGGTGATCGGCAAGCCGATCGCGTTCGCCTCGACGGGGGAGAAGCTGGGTGACTTCGAGCCCTTCCACCCCGACCGGATGGCGTCGAGGATCCTGGGCATGGGCGACATGCTGACGCTCATCGAGAAGGCCGAGCAGGCCTTCGAGCGCGAGCAGGCCCAGCAGGCGGCCGAGAAGCTCACCACCGGCCGTTTCACCCTGGAAGACTTCCTCGAGCAGATGCAGCAGGTAAAGAAGATGGGGCCGCTGCAGAACCTCGTCGGTATGCTGCCGGGGATACCGAAGGAGCTCAGGAAGGCCGAGATCGACGACAAGGAGATCGGCCGGGTCGAGGCGATCATCCGCTCGATGACGCCCGCCGAACGCCAGGACCCGTCCTTGATGAACGGTTCTCGCCGGCTCCGGGTCGCCAATGGCAGCGGCACGACCACGAGCGAGGTCAACGCCCTGCTCAAGCAGTTCAAGGACATGCAGAAGCTGATGCGGTTCGTCGGCAAAGGGGGCCGCAAGGGCGCCGCGCCACCCAACCTGGGCGGCCTCAACTAGGGACGAGGCGACGACACCGAGAATGGCAAGTTACGCTGGTTAGAGAGCCGCCGACCGCCGGACACGCCGCAGGCGTCGACCCGGCTGGTGGATTGGAGCGCTTCGTTCGGTCGAGCGGAGCGAAGCGAGCGAGGGCAATCACAACATGGCAGTGAAATTGCGCCTGATGCGCATGGGCAAGAAGAAGCAGCCGACATACCGGCTCGTCGCGTCGGACGCCCGTTCGCCGCGCGACGGGCGGTTCATCGAGATCGTCGGGACCTACGACCCGCGCTCGGAGCCGTCGGTCGTGAAGATCGACAACGACAAGGCGGTGGGCTGGCTCCGCCACGGCGCCCAGCCGACCGACACCGCCCGCAAGCTGCTCGAGATCTCGGGCGCGTGGGGCCAGTTCAAGGGCACGGCGGCGACCCCGTGAGCGAGCACCGAAGCGGAGCGGAGGAGCGCACCTCATCGACAAGCAGAGCGCCCCGCTTAGCGGGGCGACTGCCGAAGGCGGTGGCCCGATGAGCGACACGTCTATCGCGGCCGACGACGACGCCGAGCTGGACGACGATGACGACGGCGAGGAGGACGACGAGGAGGTCGCCGGCGTGCCCGACCCCAACCGAGTCGTCGGCGCCCTGTCGAAGTCCGTCCTCGAGTACCTCGCCAAGTCGATCGTCGACGACGCAGAATCGGTGATCGTCGAGGTCGAGGAAGGGCGGCGCGGCACGACGCTGCGCTTGCACGTGGCGCCGTCGGACATGGGCCGCATCATCGGCCGCCGGGGCCGGGTGGCCCAGGCCCTCCGCACCGTCGTGCGCGCCGCGGGGGCCAAGGAGGGCGTGGAGGCGATCGTCGACATCGTTGACTGACCCGCCGGTTCTTCTGGAGGTCGGGCGGATTTCCAAGCCCCACGGGATTCGCGGGGAAGTGTCGGTGTACCCCATCACCAACCGGCCCGAGCGCCGCTTCTACGCCGGCGCCGTGCTGCAGACCGACCAGGGGCCCATGGAGGTCGCCGCCGCCCGCCCCCACCAGGCCGCCTGGCTGGTCCTGTTCACCGGCGTGCCCGACCGCAACGCGGCCGAGACGCTGCGGGGTCGGCTGCTGCGGGCCGAGCCCATCGAGGACGAGGACGATCCCGACACGCTGTGGGTGCATGAGCTGATCGGCGCCGACGTGGTCGACACCGGCGGGTGTTCGCACGGCCGGGTCGTGGCCGTCGAGGCCAACCCCGCGTCCGACCTGCTGGTGCTCGACGGCGAGCGGTTGGTGCCGCTGGTGTTCGTTGTGAGCCACGGTCCGGGCCAGGTCGTGATCGACCCGCCCGCGGGGTTGCTCGACTAGACAATCGTGAAGGTGATCGGATTTGTCGCTGACATGGCGGCGTCGGTCCGGAAGCAGATCGCGTATTCGCCGGGCGGATCGGTGACCATGCCCGCGGTGGCGTAGATGAGCCCGTAGGCGTTGGACGACCGCACGCCCGGATAGATGTCCCGATCGCCTCGCGGGTCCCCGCAGGTGTAGTCGCCGTCCCACGGCGACATGATGAGTCGGTAAGGCTGGCTCCGGCGCGCCCCCACCACGTAGACGACGACCACCGTCCCCGACGGCCCGGCGCGCTGGTACGTCCCGTCCGTGTACCACGTGATCCCTACGACGTCCTCGTAAGCCTCGGCGATGGGCGCCGTCCCGATGAGCGCAAGGGCTGCGAGGGCCGCGGCGACGACGGCGACGCACGACCGCTTCACAGGATGGTGAAGAAAACGGGGACCGTGACGAACACGACGCCGCCAGGGCTTATCGGGTCGGCGTAGCAGCACAGCGCGTAGTCGCCGGGCGAGCCGGTGATCAACCCGCCCGTGGTGTCGATGAACCCGCGGCGGTTGGACGTGCGAACGCCTGGATATACAGGGTCCCCTTCTGGGCAGCCGACGCCGGTGGACGTAGTCCGCGCCGCGAGCAGGTCGAATTGAGCGTTCGCCGTCGCCCCGGTGGCGTACACCGACACGACCGCGCCGATCGGTCCCGACCCGGAATACGTGCGGTCGCTGTACCAAGTGAACCCTGGATGTACTGGACCGCAGCGGCCGGTGGCGCCGCGATCGCGATCACCCGCTGGCACCCATGAGCCCGAGCGCCACAGTTCGCCGCTGGGGCCGGCCCCTCACGTCACCGTGAAGAACACCGGGTAGGTGCCGGTGCGGTAGCCCCCGCCGGCGAGGCGCTCGTAGAAGCAGATCTCGTAATCCCCGGCGCTGCGGTTGACGACTCCCGCGGTGTTGGCGATGAACCCGCGGTTGTTGGACGACCGGACGTTGGGGAACAGGAGTGACGTGCCGGCGTCGGAGCAACCGTGGGCGGCGGCGTCGACGGGCGCGACGTTGAGGTCGAACTGCGCGTTCGGCACGGCGTTGGTGGCGTACACGGTGACGACCGTGGAGCCCGGCCCCGACTTGGCGAAAGAGCCGTCGCTGTACCAGGTGAAGCCCTGGATGAACTGGACGGCCGACGCCGGCGGCGCCGCGAGCATGGCGCCGCCGGCCGCAATCGCCCAGGCTGCGGCGAGTCTCCGCCGTCTCATACGACCGTGAGGTAGGCGGGGTAGGTGGCGGTTTTGTCGCTCGGGTCGGGCCATTCGTAGAAGCAAATCTCGTACTCCCCAGGCGGCCGGTCGACGACCCCGGCGGTGTTTGCGATGAACCCGCGGCCGTTCGCGCTGCGGACGGCGGGGTTGATGTCGGTGACGTTTTCGTCGGAACAGGCATACTCCGGCCGCAGGGGCGCGATGCGGAGCTTGTAGCCCGTGTTCGGTTTGGCGCTCGTGCCGTAGGCGATGACAACGGCGCCGACGGGGCCTGACTTCACGAACGACCCGTCGCTGTACCAGGTGAAGCCCTGGATGACGCTGTGGCCTGAGGCGGGCGCGGCTGCCGTGAGTCCGGCGGCGACCGCGACCCCGGCCAACGCGAGGGGGGGCCGGCGTTTCATACGACGGTGTCGGACGACCCGGGCACGGCCGTCACCCACCGGGAACCCAGCCACAGCCGCCGTTGCACGGGGACATAGTAGCTAGCGATGGAAATCCACGTCTTCACCGTCCTCCCCCAGATTTTGGAGCCCGCCCTGGCGGGCGGCCTGCTGGGCAAAGCGCGCGAGCGCGGCGTGGTCACCGTCGTCGTCCACGACCTGCGCCACCACACCACCGACCGGCACCGCTCGGTGGACGACACGCCTTTCGGCGGGGGCGCGGGCATGGTGCTGGCGCCCGATCCCATCTTCCGGGCGGTGGAAGCGGTCGACCCGCCTCGGCCGCTGTTGCTGCTGGGCCCGGGCGGGCGGCGGTTCGACCAGGCAATGGCCCGGGAGCTGGCGTCGGCGTCCGCTGGGGGCCGCGGGTTCTCACTGCTGTGCGGGCGCTACGAGGGCGTCGACCAGCGGGTGCGCGACCACCTCGTCGACGGCGAGCTGTCCATCGGCGACTACGTCCTCGCGGGTGGGGAGGCGGCGGCGTTCGTCGTGGTGGAGGCGGTGACCCGCCTGGTCCCGGGCGTGATGGGCAACGAGGCGTCGGCCGAGGACGAGTCGTTCGCGGACGGGCTTCTCGAATACCCCCAGTTCACCCGTCCCGCCGACTTCCGGGGATGGGAGGTTCCCGAGATCCTGCGCTCGGGCGACCACGGCCGCGTGGCCCGGTGGCGGCGGGCCCAGGCGCTGGCGCGCACGCTTGCGGTCCGGCCTGACCTGATCGCCCAGCGAGGCGGCGTCACCGCTGCGGAGCGCCGGTTGCTCGACGAGTTCGATATCACGCCGGGAGTGGCCTATCCTGAGAGGCCGCCCACTGATGCGCAGGAGCCAGCCGCGCCATGAACCCAACTGATCTCGTCGACCGCTCTGCCCTGCGCGGGGACCTTCCGCTGTTCGGGCCGGGCGACACCGTCAAGGTGCACGTCCGCGTGGTCGAGGGCAACCGGGAGCGCATCCAGGTATTCCAGGGCGCCGTCATCCGCCGCCAGGGGGCCGGCGTGCGGGAAACCTTCACCGTACGCAAGGTGAGCTTCGGCGTCGGCGTCGAGCGCACGTTTCCGGTCCACTCGCCGATCCTCGCCCGCATCGAAGTCGTCACCAAGGGCGCGGTTCGCCGGGCGAAGCTGTACTACCTGCGGGACCGGGTGGGACGGGCGGCCAAGATCAAGGAGAAGCGGGCAGCCCGCTGACCGAGCAAGCCGTCGAGGAGGCCCCGGCCAAGGCGGGGAAGGCGGACAAGTCGGGCAAGGCCGAGCGCAAGCCGTCGTTCCTTCGGGAGATGGCGGTGCTCGTGGTTTCCGCGCTGGTCATCGCCGTCGGCATCAAGGCGTTCGTCGCCCAGGCCTTCTACATCCCGTCGGGTTCGATGCTGCCCCAGCTACAGGTCAACGACCGGATCGTGGTGTCCAAGCTGGCGTACCGGCTGCACGACCCCAGGCGGGGCGACATCGTCGTGTTCGACGCTCCGACGCCCCGTCCCAAGGACTCCTCCGGCGGGGCGCAGAAAGTCGTTCGGGGGGTGCTCCAGGCCATCGGGTTGTCGGCGCCGTCGACCGAGGAGTTCGTCAAACGGGTGATCGGGTTGCCCGGAGAAGTGGTCGAGGGCCACGACGGGCACGTGTTCGTGAACGGCAAGCAGGTCGTCGAGCCGTACCTTCCCCAGGGCACGACGACGGGCGACTTCGCCGCCATCACCGTGCCCGCGGGCCGGCTGTGGGTGATGGGGGACAACCGGGGCAACTCGGCCGACAGCCGGGTGTTCGGGCCCATCCGAGTGTCCGCGATCGTCGGCCGCGCCATCGTGCGGGTCTGGCCCATCAGCCACTCCGCTTTCCTCTAGCCGGGGCCGTACAGTAGGCGACATGAGGGAGCCGAAGGCGAGCGAATCAATGACACCGCGTCCCCGCTCAGCGGGGCGGCCGCCGCAGGCGGCGACCCGATGAGCAAGCCGAAGGCGAGCGAATCAATGACACAGCGTCCCCGCTCAGCGGGGCGGCCGCCGCAGGCGGCGACCCGA
>JAHFUQ010000046.1:17018-27015 GCA_023265045.1 Acidimicrobiia bacterium | reverse complement strand
ATCGAGCGCGACGGCCTGCTGGCCGACCTGGAGGCGATCGGCGCCACCGTGCTGGCCAACGCGTGCGGGCCGTGCATCGGCCAGTGGTCACGAGCCGACATCGTCGACGGGGAGACCAACTCGATCATCACCTCGTTCAACCGGAACTTCCCCCGCCGCAACGACGGCAACGCCCAGACGCTCGCCTTCATCGCCTCGCCGGAGACGACGGTGGCGTACGCGCTGGCGGGAACGCTGGACTTCAACCCGGTGGCCGACGCCATCGACGGCGTGCACCTGGACGAGCCGTTCGGTGAGGAGCTGCCCAACGCCGGCTTCGCCGAGGACACGGCGGGCTTTGTGCCCCCGCCGCCTGATTCGTCGGCCGTCGAGGTCATCATCCGGCCAGACAGCGACCGGCTGCAGAAGTTGGAGCCGTTCCCCCCGTGGGACGGGCACGACTTCGTGGAACTGGCCGTGCTGCTCAAGGCGCACGGCAAGTGCACGACCGACCACATCTCGGCCGCCGGGCGGTGGCTGCGCTACCGGGGCCACCTGGAGAACATCAGCGGCAACCTGTTCCTCGGGGCCGTGAACGCGTTCACGGGCGAGCCGGGCCGCGGCTGGTGCCGCGTGCACAACGCCCTCGAACCGTTCCCCGACGTCGCCAAGCACTTCAGGGCGGCCGGTATGGCGTGGGTGGCCATCGGCGACGAGAACTACGGCGAGGGGTCGTCGAGGGAGCACGCGGCGATGGAGCCCCGCTTCATGGGGGCGCGCGCGATCATGGCCCGGTCGTTCGCGCGCATCGCCGAGACCAATCTCAAGAAGCAGGGCGTGCTGCCTCTTACATTCGTGGCGCCGTCGACCTACGACCGCATCCTCGCCGACGACCGGATCTCAGTCTGCGACCTGGCCACCCTCGCGCCCGACCAGCCCGTCCGCTGCCTCCTGCACCACGCCGACGGGACGGTGGAGGAGTTCTCGTGCAGCCACAGCCTGTCGGACGAGCACATCGAGTGGTTCCGCGCCGGTAGCGCCCTGAACCTGATCAGCCGCCGCTTCCATGGCCGGTAGCGGAGCGCTCGGCCACTTCGCCCTCAACGCCGACGACCTCGACGCCGCCCGCCGGTTCTACGGGGCGGTCTTTGGCTGGCAGTTCACCGCCTGGGGGCCGGCGGGGTTTTTCAAGATCACCACCGCCGAGGGCAAACTCCCGGGGCCGATCGGCGCGCTGCAACAACGGCGGGCGTTGTTGCCCGACGCGCCCACGAACGGCGTCGGCCCGCTCGTCTTCTTCGCCGACCCGTCGGGCAACGTCGTCGGCGCCATGCAGTACGGGTAGCCGTCAGGCCAAGGACGCGGCGATCGCCAGCCATCGAGGGACGTCCTGTTCGTGATAGCACCGCTCCGAAGGTTCGATCGTCCTCAGGAGGCGGGCGTAGACGACCGCGTTGCGCAACGCGCCGAGGGATCGCACAAGCCTGGCGGCCCGGCCTGGATCACTGCCGGGCGCCCTCCTCGACCATTCGTCGATCCAATGGCGCTGAACCAGGTCTCGTTGGTGCGCGGGAACCCCTTCACTGAACGCGGTCCTGTCGAGGAGCGGATGGCCCACGCCGCAGTCGGCCCAGTCGATCAGAACAAGCGACGACCCGTCGCTGCGGAAGTTGCCGGGATGGGCGTCGCCGTGCACAACCGTCTCGGGCAGGCCGCACTGGTCGAGGTCGGTGAAACGACGATGAAGGCCCTCGACGAGCCGATCGAGCCGCCGTCGCACGCCGGCGTCCAGGAACGCCGACGCCGGCATCACTTCTTCCGCGGCCCGAACGAACGCATCGCGCCGCCAGTCGGGGAGGCCCAACGCGAGAGGCCCCGCACTGCGGCCCAGCCATGCGGTCTGAATATCGACGAGCAGCTCCACCATCGTCCGCAGCCTCGGGAGCTCGGCGCGGTACTGGTTTTCGCCCGGGACGTGCTCCAGCAGCGCGCGTCCCTTGCCGTCGAACGCAAGCACTCGCGGCACGCGGTGGGCCCGCAGCGCGTGCATCACCGCCCCCTCGTGAGCGCAGAGGTCCGGCACTGCCTTAAACCAAACGTCACCGTTCTGCGTCGGCAGCCGCCAGATGCTCGACAGGTTCCAGGTTCGGGTCTGGACGGCGGCGCCGTGGCGTGGCCGGCCCAAGCGGGCGAGCGCCTCGTCGGCCCACATGAGGTCGATGGTCGGTCCGCCCGGTCGCGCCCACCGAGCGCGGAGAGGTTCGTCACCGAGGTAGTCGTGCGATCGCGTGACGTGCGTAGGAGCAGGACCGACGAGCTGCGCGACATACGAGACGTCGCCTCCAAGGGCGCACTGGCCGTGCCGCGCCGGCCGGCCCTCAAGCAAGCGAAGGACGATGATCTCCGCCCCGTGGACGGCTCGGCATCCTTCGACGACGGAGGCGACTTCGGACCACCATGGGGACGCCACCGGGTACGGCGCCAGCCACCCGATCACAACGCCGTCGCCGGTCGTCAGGAGAAGCCTTACCCGCCGTCCTTCCATTCCTAGACAATGGCTTAGGCGCCTTGAACTAGTCTTGACCCGCAGTTGAGCGAGACCGATAGGAGCTGCAGGCGGCCGGTCCCGGTATGACGAACGGGGTGGAGTTCCGCATCCTCGGGCTTCTCGAGGTCGCCCGCGAGGCCGGAGCGGTCCAGGTGTCCGGTCGCAAGCACCGTGCCCTGTTGGCCGTGCTCCTCGTCCATGCCAACCAGGTCGTTTCGGCCGACCGGCTCGTCGAGGCGCTCTGGAACGAGTCGCCGCCGCCGAGTGCTGCGAACACCCTGCAAGGGTATGTCTCGCACCTTCGCCGCGCCGTCGGCTCGGGTCTGATCCTGACGCGACCGCCCGGCTATCTCCTCGCCGTCGAACGCGCCGCCGTCGACGCCGGGCGCTTCGAGCGGTTGGTGGTGGAAGGGCGAGCGGCGCGGGCGGCCGGCGACCCGGCTCGAGCCGCTCGACTGCTGGAGGACGGCGACCGCCTGTGGCGCGGCCCAGCCTTGGCCGAGTTCGTCTACGACCCCTTTGCCCAGCCCGAAGCCACTCGTCTCGAAGAGCTACGCCTGGGGGCCGCCGAGGAGCTGGCCGATGCGCTCCTGGCCCTGGGCCGCCACGAAGAGGTGCTTGGGCACATCCGATCCCTGGCCCGCGAGCACCCCTTGAGGGAGCGGCTCTGGGGACAGCTGGCGGTCGCGCTCTACCGGTCAGGCCGGCAAGGCGAAGCGCTCCGGGCGTTCGGCGAGCTTCGTCGCCACCTCCGCGAGGAGCTCGGCATCGAACCCAGCCCCGCCGTGTGCGGGTTGGAGGACGACGTTCTTCACCAGCGGGCAAGCCTCGAGGCGCCCGCTGCTCCCAGGCCAGGCGTGCTCCGCGTCGCCGACAACCTGCCAGTGCATCGGTCGAGCTTCGTCGGCCGCGAGGCAGAGCTCGACCAGCTCCGGCGCCTTGCGACGGCGGGCGGGCTCCTCACCATCGTGGGACCCGGAGGGGCGGGCAAGACGCGCCTCAGCGTCGAGGTCGCCCACCGTGTCGCCGCGGACTACCCGGACGGCGCCTGGTTGGTCGAGCTGGCCTCGTGGACCGATCCTTCGCTCGTGCCGGTGGCGCTGGCCGCAGCGCTCGGCGTCCCCGACCAGCCTGGCAAGCCCGTCCTCGAAAGCGTGGCCGACTCGGTCGCCGCCAAACGCATGCTCGTCGTCCTGGACAATTGCGAGCACGTCGCCGACGCGGCCGCCGCGGCGGCCGACGCCATCCTGCGTCGCGCGCAGGAGGTGACGATCGTCGCCACCAGCCGTGAGCCGCTTCGGGTGGAAGGCGAGGTCGTGTGGCGGACACCTCCGCTGCCGGCGCCCCCGGAGGACGTCTCCTCCGAGGCCGCCTCGACGTTCGCGGCGGTCGAGCTGTTCTGCGCGCGAGCGGCCGCTCACACGAGCTTTCGCCTTGACGACGCCAACGTGGGCGCCGTAGCTCAGCTCGTCCGTCGGCTGGACGGCCTGCCGCTGGCGATCGAGCTCGCGGCGGCCCGGGCCGGCGCGCTCAGTCCGGCCGAGATGCTCGCGCACCTCGACCAGCGCTTCGCCTTGCTGTCGCAAGGACGTCGCACCGCCCCCGACCGCCACCGCACCCTGCGAGCAGCCGCGGACTGGAGCTACGACCTCCTGAGTGCGACGGAACAGACGTTGTTCGGCCGGCTGGCGGTGTTCGCCGGCGGGTTCGGCATGGAGGCGGCCGAGTACGTCTGCGGCCGTGACGGGTTCGGGGCCGATGCGTTCGTCGACCTCCTCGCGTCCCTCGTCGAGAAGTCGCTCGTCGTGGCGGAGGAAACCAATGGCGTCGCCCGCTACCGCCTCCTCGAGACGTTGCGGGCCTACGGCGCCGAGCGCCTGGCCCATTCCGGCGAGGAGCAGGCGGTGAGGAAACGTCACCTGCGTTGGTATGCGGGCGTCGCGGCGGCGGCCCCGGCGTTCGTCGGGGCAGTCACCCAGCACTCCGCCGACCCCCGCCGTGACCAGCGGGACAACCTTCGCCAGGCCCTCGAGTGGGCGCTCGAGTCGGGCGACGTGGCGACGGCGGTGTCCATCGTCGACACCTGCGGCCTCCCGTACGTGCGGGATGGATGGGCGCTGGTGGATCGGGTGGTTGAGGCGTCCACGTCCGCCTCGCCACGCGTGCGGGCCGAGGCCTTGCTCATCGCGGGAACGGCCGCCAACTCGCGCGCCGACTTCCCCACGGCTGTCGCGCTCCGCCGGGAAGCTCTCGCCATCTTCGACAGCCTGGACGACCAAGGCGGCGTGGCGGTTGCGTTGCACTATCTCGCCGCCGCGGCGATGGCCGTGGGCCGCCACGAGGAAGCCCTCGCGACCTACGAAGGGAGTCTCGACGCCTGGCGGCGAGCGGGTCTGGAGCGGACGTACGGAAGCTCGCTCAACTACGTCCACCACAACCTCGGAGTCATCGGTCTTCAGACCGGACGCCTCGACGAGGCGCGCGCCCACCTCGAAAAGGCCCTCGCCTTGGCGGACAAGCTCGGCGAGGAGGGCGGGACGAGCGTCCATCTTTGCGCGCTCGGTGAAGTCGACGAGGCCGAAGGAAAGCTCGACGCGGCGCGACGGCGCCACGAGGAGTCGCTCGCACTGGCCCGCGGCATGGGGTTCAGCCGGAGTGTGACCGAGAACCTCATGGCCCTCGCCCGGATCGCCGCCGGGCGGGGCGATCGCGGGTCAGCGGCACGAATGTGCGTGGAGGCGCTGGCCGTGGCCATGGGCGAAGCGGATCCGGTGGGGATGATTCGGGGGGTGATCGGGGTGGCGTCGCTCGCCTCGGCACGAGGCGAGGCCCTCCAAGCCGCGCTCCTCCTCGGAGCGGTGCACGCGAGCCAGGAGGCGATCGGGCTCCGGCCGCACGTCGCCGAACGCTCGGCGTGCATGCAGGCGGAGGCCGCGTGCCGCGCCGCGCTCGGCGAGCACTTGCACGAAGACACCTTCGCCAGTGGGACCGCCTGGAGCCTCGAGCAAGCCGCCTCCATCGCCACGACATTTGCTCTCGGCGAGGACGGCTGACGGGGCTGTGCCCCAACCCCTCCCGGCTGGCACACTGCGCAGCTTGGACGACGGACTGACGATCGCTGACCTGCGCCGTCCCCGGGGCGGGAGGTGGAGCGGGGTCCTCTTCGACAACCCCGCACTTTGGCTGGCGCCCACGTTCGCGTGGACGTTCATCGTCGAGTACGGCGAGGTCGCCCGCGCCGATGGCCGTACGCCGGTGGGGCTCTGCCTCGAGGGGGTCCCGCTCAATTCGCGGAGCTGGCAGGAGATGACCGGGCAGCGGGCGGTTTCGCCGTCGTTCGCCTCGCCGATCGAGTCGAGCGTCTACTTCTTCGCACATCACCGCTACGACCAGACGAAGCTCCTTGTCGTCGAGCAGCGGGACCACTCGCTCCATGTCGTCGCCGAGGTGCGCGGCGATGTCGACGGCCTCGGCATCGAATCGGTTCCCGTCGACGCCTGGCTGCTCTTCGACGGCATCACCGTGGCCCTGAGCGACCCGCCGTCGAGCGTGGACGCGGCGCGAACCCTCCTCGAGGGTTTCACCGACACGGCCGGGCTCGAGGGCTTCGAGCGGGACGACACGTTCTGGTTTACGCCGGCGCGCTAGGCGACGGCGACGGCGCAGGCGCCTCCACGCACTCCACTCCTGCGCGGCCGACCGTCGCGGCGTGGGCGGTGCCCGGCTCGATCTCGAGGCGATCGCCCGGGTGCAGCTCGACGTCGCCGTCGGTGCGGGTGTGGAACACGATCGACCCGGACAGGCAGTACAGCACCTTGTGGTAGCCGTGGTCGTGCCAGCCGTAACGATCGCCCGGCCCGTTGCCCCACCGGCGAGGGTCGAGCCCCTCGGCCCGCATGGCCGACTCGATCTCGGCGGGGGCCATCGTGGGCCCTTCGCTCCGCGTCACGTGCGCTGCCATGGCGCCCAGCCTGGCACGATGAGCCGGTGATCATCACCCCAGAACTCGACCAGTACACCGTTGACCACAGCGCGCCCGAACCGCCGCACCTCGCCGCCCTCGCCCAGGAAACCCGCGCCTTCACCAAGAGCCACGGCATGATGGTCGGCCCCGTCGAGGGCCAGTTCCTCGCGCTCATGGTGCAGCTGAGCGGCGCCCGTCGCATCCTCGAAATCGGGACGTTCACCGGCTACTCGGCGCTGTCGATGGCCGCCGCACTGCCCAGCGACGGCTCGATCACCACGTGCGAGATCAACCCCGACCACGCCGCCATCGCCCGCCGGCACTTCGACGCCAGCCCCCACGCTGGCCGCATCGACCTCCGCCTCGGCCCTGCGCTCGACACCCTGGCCGCGCTCGCCGGCCCTTTCGACCTCGTCTTCATCGACGCCGACAAGACGAATTACGGCCGGTACTACGAGGCGGTGCTGCCCAAGCTCGCGCCGACCGGCGTCATCCTGGTCGACAACGTGCTGTGGAGCGGCCGGGTCGTAGGCCCCGACGATCAGTCGGAGGACGCAGAGGCGATCCGTAGGTTCAACGACCACGTGCGCGACGACCCCCGGGTCACGTGCCTGATGCTCACCATCCGCGACGGCGTCACTGTCATCCGCCCCGTGCGATGAGACCGTGCTGGATGGCGTAGAGGGCGGCGGCGCCGCGGGTGGAGACGCCGAGCTTGGTGTAGACGTGGTCGACGTGGTGGTTGACGGTGCGGGGCGAGATGGTCAGTGCCGCCCCGATCTGCTTCGCCGTCATGCCCCGCGCGACGAGGCGCAGGACCTCGACTTCGCGGGCCGTCAGCCCGCCGGCTGCCGCCGCCGCTCGGCGCGACACCCGCTGCCCGGCCGCCTCCAGCACCGCCGTGACCGCATCGCCGTCGAGGCGCCCTGACTCGACCTCGCCTTTGAGGGCTCTCGCCGCTTCCGCCGGCGCGCGGGCCGGCCGAAACGCCCGCACCTCGGTCATCGCCTGGTAGGCGTCAGCGGCGGCCAGGATGCGGGCCGCCACCGACAACGTCGGTCCGCTGACGCCCTTGTGGTACCCCGACCCGTCGACGCGCTCATGGTGCAGGGCGGCCACCCTCCCAAGACCGGCCAGCGGCCCGACGCGAGCGAGCATCCGCTCCGTGTAATAGGGATGGAGCCGCACCCGCTCCCACTCGAGCGCGGTGAGCGCGCCGGGCTTGTCCCACACCGCGTTCGATACGGCCGTGCGGCCCAGGTCGTGCACCAGTCCGGCGCGCCATACGTCGACACACTCGGCCTCCGGCAGCCGGCCGCGGCGCGCTGCCTGGGATGCCAACTCTGCCACCGCCCGCGAGTGCCCGGCAGTGTAGGGGGACTTGATGTCGGCGAAGTCGGCGACGGCCAGCAGGGCTTCGTCCTGGGCGTCCGCGGCCAGCGTGCGGCGCGGAACGGGCTCGGCCGCCAAGACCGCTTCCCACGCCGACCCGTCGTGCACCATCGGCAGCAACTCGGCGGCGGCCCCGCAGAAGTGTTCGGCGACCGAGGGGTCATAGGCGGCCCCCGATCGGCTGCGCGCCACGTCGACGGCGTGCTCGACGCCGCCGACGCGGAACATGACGTCCATGTCCTGCGCAACCTGGACGATGCGCATCGACGTCGCGATGGCGTCGCCCTTGACCCGGTTGGGAAAGCCCTTCCCGTCCCATCGCTCGAAGGCGTGCCAGAGGGCGGCGCGGACGGCCGCGTCGAACCCGAGCCGGGTGGCGAACAACTCGGCCACCTCGCAGCCGGTGCGGAAGTTGGCGTTTGCGGGCTTTCGGCCGCCGGCCAGCGCCGCACCCACCACCCGCAGCCGGGCCGGCGTCGGCAGTCCCTCGCCTGCGTGCCGGAGCAGCTGGCGGACGACCTCGCCCGAGCTCCCCCAGTCGACCGTGAAGGCGCGATCGCGCGCCACGATGTCGTCGCCGAACAGCGACGCCACCTCGTAGGCGTGGCCGGTGCAGCCGATGTAGCGCAGCATGGCGACCCAGTAGGTCTCGACCCGTTGCTCCGCGCTCAGCCCCATACCCTCGGCCAGGGCCACGGCCAGCCGGCACGCCCGCAGCTCCCATTCGAGGGCCTGGCCCTGGCTAAGATCGCTCGCCAGCGACAGCGCGCACAGCAGTTCGGCGAGTCGCAGATCGTCGCTCACCCACCGAAAGATAGGCAATCGTGCCGATGCCGGGCCGAGGCGGTCGGCCCATGCTGGCGACCATGACCGACGACATCGCATGGCTTGACGCCACCGCCCAGGCCGACCTGGTCCGGACGGGCGAGGTTTCGCCCGCCGAACTGGTCGACGCCGCCATCATCCGCATCGAGAAGCTCGACCCGATCCTGAACGCCGTGATCCAGCGCCGCTTCGACGCCGCCCGGGCGCAGGCCGCATCGTCCGGAGCCGGCTCGTCTGACGCGACAGCCCCGTTTGCCGGCGTCCCCTTCCTCCTCAAGGACATCCTCGCCGACCAGGCCGGTGAGCCCGCCCACAGCGGTCTCCGCGCCGCGAGGGACGCGGGCTACACGGCGTCGCGTGACGGCTGGATCGTCGAGCGCTTCCGCCGGGCCGGTTTCGTGACGCTCGGGCGCACGAACACCCCGGAGCTGGCGAGCACCCTCACCACCGAACCCCTCGCGTACGGCGCCGCCCGCAACCCCTGGGACACCGCTCTGTCACCGGGAGGGTCGAGCGGAGGCGCGGCGGCTGCTGTGGCGTCGGGCATGGTTGCAGCCGCCCACGCCAGCGACCTCGGTGGGTCGATACGCGTGCCCGCCCACGCCTGCGGGCTGGTCGGGTTCAAGCCCGGCCGCACCCTGTCGAAGCATGACCCCGACGCCGGCGACGACCCCGTTCTGTCGTTCAGCCAGCACGTCCTCACCCGGTCGGTGCGGGACAGCGCCGGGATGCTCGACGCCGTCTACGGCACGGCCTGCCGCCGGGAAGTCGACCGGGAGCCCGGCGTCCTGCGCGTCGGTTTCCGTACGGCCACACCCGGTGGGGGCGCGCCCCACCCGGAGTGCGAGGCGGCCGTCACCAACACGGCCCGCCTGCTGGAAGCGCTGGGGCACCAGGTGACGCCCACTGCATTCCCTGCGTTCGACTCCCCCGTTCCCGCTGAGGGCCTCGGTCCCGTGTTCGCCACCGTCATCGCTCGGGACGTCGACAAGTGGACCGCCCGGCTCGGTCGCGAAATCCGTCTCGACGAGCTCGAACCGATGAACGCCACTCTCACAGGCCTGGCGCGTTCGTTGCCCCGGGGCGCCTACGACGGCGCGGTCGAGGCCCTGAAGGCATGGGCCCTGCAGGCCGCCGCCACATGGGACGACCTCGACATCCTGGCCGTCCCCACCAGCCCCGAGCCGCCCATCGCGCTCGACCGCATCGGCCCGCTCTCACAGGACCCAATGGCGCTGATCGGCGAACTGATCCACCTCTCCGCCTTTACGATCCTCTTCAACGCCATG
>JAHFUQ010000046.1:0-17008 GCA_023265045.1 Acidimicrobiia bacterium | reverse complement strand
CCATGGGCCAGCCCGCGATGTCGCTCCCGCTGCACTGGACCGCCGACGGTCTCCCCGTGGGGTTGCAGCTCGTGGCCGCCGAGGGCCGCGAGGACGTGCTGTTCCGCCTCGCCGGCCAGCTCGAGCAAGCCCGCCCCTGGAACCACCGGCGGCCGCCGTACGCTTGAGGAGCTGTGGTTTATCGGGCGGCCGCCGACGTCGTCGTGGTCGTGCACCTGGCCTTCGTCGCCTTCGTGATCCTCGGCGGCTACCTGGTGTGGCGGTGGCGCACGGTGCTGCCCCTGCACCTCACGGCTATGGCCATCAGCGTGTCCCTGGCGGCGCTGGGGCTCGACTGCCCGTTGACGGACCTCGAGAAGTGGTTCCGGGGACAGGCCGGTGATCGCGTGTACCGCGGCGGGTTCATCGCCCACTACCTCGTGCCCGGCGACACCGCGGTGGCGCTGCGGATCGCGACTGTCGCCGTGGTCGCGGCCGCCTACGTGCCGCTGGTGCTCAGGTCGCCGTCCGTGAGGCGCCGCTGGTCCAGGGCCTGACCCCGACCGCGTCCTCCAACGCCAGGCCGGCGGCGAGGAGCATGTGCTCCCGGTGGGGCGGCGCCACCAGCTGGAGCCCAACCGGGAGCCCGTCGATCAGCCCGATGGGAACCGACATGGCCGGAAAGCCGACGAGGCTCCACGGGATGGCGTTGCGAGCCAGGGTCATGAGGTGGCGCTCGTAGTCGTCGAGCCGGGGCGCCACCGTCAGCGTGGTCGGCATGGCCAGCACGTCGGCATGCTGGAAGCAGCCGACGAGGCGCTCGGCCAGCTGGCCCCGCACCCGCTGGGCGTCGAGGTAATCGACGGCCGTAACCCGCTCGGCCGCCTCCAGCTGCTCGGCCACCTCGTCCCAGTAGAGGAACCGGTCGAGGCCGAGCGACCGGTGCAGCGCCGCCGCCTCGCAACGGCTCACGACCATGCCTGCCGCCCCGGCCACGTCGAGGTCGGCGGCCGAGGGCGACTCCAGCATCGTCACGTCGGCCGCGGAACGGTCGGCCAGGGCCCGCAACGCCGTTCGCACCGCGTCGGCCACGCCCGGCTCGGCGCCGGCCAGGCCCACCGCCGGCACGCCCACCCGGAACCCGGTGGCGGCGACCGTGCCGAGCCTGGTCCGATCGCCGAGGAGCACGCCGAGCACGATGGCGGCATCGCCGACGGTCGCCGCCATCGGCGCCACATGGTCCATCGTCCACGACAAGCTGACGATCCCCCCTATGGGCACCGCCCCATGGGTCGCCTTGACCCCCACCACGCCCGACAGCGCGGCGGGGACCCGAATGGACGCGCGCGTGTCGGTTCCCAGCGAGGCCAGCGCCATCCCGGTGGCGACCGAGATGGCCGACCCGCCGCTCGAACCTCCCGGGATCCGAGTGGGGTCGTAAGGGTTCCGGCTTTGGGGGTTGGTGACGCCCAACGCAAACTCGTGCGTGCTGACCTTGCCGACGATGACGGCGCCGGCGCGGCGGAGCCGGGCCACACTCGCGGCGTCACGCTCGGCCGACCGCTTGTACGCCACGGAACCGGCGCAGGTGGTGAAGCCGGCGACGTCGATCACGTCCTTCACCGTCACCGGGATGCCATGGAGCAGGCCACGCCATCGGCCCGCGGCGCGATCGGCGTCCGCCTCGGCAGCCGCCTCCAGCGCCGACGCGGCACCGAGCTCGACGACCGCCAGCAGTTCCTCGTCGTGCGCCTCGATCGCGGCCAGGCACGCCTCGACCAGCTCGACCGACGTCGTGACGCCCGCTCGCTGGCCCGCCAGCGCGGCGGCCAGTGGCCCCGTCGCCGGCTTGATGGCGCCCCGGCCCCCCGACGGCTCGGGCCACGACGACGCGTGGGGCGACGGCGGGCCCGCATAGGCGAGCGGCACCGGCCGCTCGGTGGGAGCAGGCGGGTGGGCGGCGAGGATTTCGAGCGCCTCGGCAAACGAGGCGGCGGCGACCGTCGGGTCGCCGGTCGGGTTCGAGGTCATCAGGCTCCGAGAGCTGACAACAGGGCCGAAGAGGGGGCGATGGCGCCGAACACGCCGCCCTGCATGGTGACCATCTTCAGCGCCGCCTCGTAGTTGCCCACGTCGGTGGCTCCGGTGCAGTCCGTCAGCAGCAGGCACTCGTAGCCTCGGTCGTTGGCGTCGCGCATGGTGGTGTGCACGCACACGTCGGTGGTGATGCCGGTGAACACCAGGTGGGTGATGCCGCGCGTGCGCAGCAGCAGGTCGAGGTCGGTGGCGTAGAACGAGCCTTTGCCCGGCTTGTCGATGATCAACTCGCCCGGGAGGGGCGCCACCTCGGGCACGATGTCCCAGCCCGGCTCGCCCCGCACGAGGATCCGCCCGCACGGGCCGGCGTCGCCGATCCCCGCCCCCATGCGCTTCGACCGCCACAGCTTGTTCGGGGGGCAGTCCGACAGGTCGGGCCGGTGGCCCTCACGGGTGTGCACGACCAACCACCCCGCCGCGCGCACCGCGGCCAGGACCTTGGCCGTCGGCTCCAACCCGGCGCGCGTGAGGTTCAGGTCGTAGCCCATGTGGTCGACGTAGCCGCCCGGACCGCAGAAGTCGGTCTGCCAGTCGATGCACAGCAGGGCCGTCCGGGCCGGGTCGATCTCGCCGTCGTACGGCCACGCGTACGGCTCTGCGTCGACGGTGTTGGTGATCATATGAGCGCCTCCACGGGTGCAAGGGCGGCCAGAAGGGCGTCGCTCGGTGCGATGGCGCCGAAGATGCCGCCGGACATGGTGATGCTGCGCAGGTCGTGCCGTCCGAGGACCGAGTCGAACGGCGCCGCCGCATCGGTCAAGGTCAGGCACTCGTAGCCGCGGTCGTTGGCGGACCGCAGCGTGCTGCTGACCGCCGCCTCGGCGCCGAACCCGCACAGCACGAGGGTGTCGATGCCTCGGCTGCGCAGCTCGACGTCCAGGGCGCCGCCGTGGAAGCCGTTCACGCCCGCCGCGTCGACGACAAGGTCGCCCGCCGCCGGCTCGGTGCTGACCGGCCACCCCTCCTCGAAGCGGACCGGCGGCAACCCCGACGGCGAAGCCCGCAAACCGGTGTGGCGCACGTGCACGACGGTCCCGCCCGCGCTGCGCACCTCGTCCGCCACGAGCCGGATCAGCGCAGCCACCGACGCGGCGCCCACGCTCCGCCCGGACCACGCCGGCTGCGCCCCCGCGATGACAAGCGCGAGCCGGTGCGGGTCGAGCACCCCGTCGTAGGGCCACGGGTACGGCTCCGCGGCAACGGCCACCGTGTCAGCCCTTGGGGATGTCGCCGACGACCCCTTGGACGAACGCGGTCAGCTTCGTTTCGATGGTGGCGTAGTCCGGCACCTGCCCGGCGGCGAACAAGGTGGAGCCGTTCTGGGCGAGCACCGGGCCGGCGAAGGGCGAGCCGGTGGCGGCGGAGATCTTCGTCTTGGCGTCGGTCACCAGCTTCTTGGTGTCCTCGCTCACCGAGGGCCCGTACTTGGACTGCACGAACGGGTTGCTCCCGTCGTGGTAGCCGACTCGGTAGTTGGCGTTGTACTTGCTCCCGGTGAAGTTGCCGGCCTGGGCTGTCTTCACGATGTCGACGTACAGATCGCCCCACGCCCACTCCGAGCCCGTCAGCCAGCCCTTGGGGGCCAGCGACGACGCATCGGCGTGGTAGCCGACGACCATCTTTCCCGCCGCTTCGGCCGCCTTGGTGACCGTCGCGGTGCAGTCCTGGTGCTGGGTGATGACGTCGATGCCCTGGTCGAACAGGCTCTTGGCCGCGTCCGCCTGCTTGGCCGGGTCACACCACGCCGAGGTGTTCACGACGTAGGTCTGGGCCGCGGGGTTGACCGACTTGGCGCCGAGCTCGAAGGCGTTGATGTTCTCGATCGTCTGGGTGATCGGGAAGGCGTAGACGTAGCCGAGCTTGTTCGACTTGGTCGCCTTCCCGGCGACCACGCCGGCCAGGTAGACGGGCTCGTACACCGTGCCGAAGTAGGTGCCGAGGTTGGGGGGGACCGTGCCTTTGATGAGGTTGCCCTGCTGCACCACGGCGACGTCGGGGTGGGCGGCGGCGACCTTGGTCGCGGCGTCGAGGTGGCCGTACGAGGTGGCGAAGATGATCTTCGCGCCCTTGTCGATCATCCCCTCCATGACGCGGGCGGCCTCGTCGGTCTCAGGCACGTTCTCGGCGGTGAGGACGTTCAGGCTCGGGAACGCGGCCTTGACGGCCTGGGAGCCCTGGTAGGCGGCCTGGTTGTAGCCGAAGTCGTCCTTCGGCCCGACGAAGATGAACCCCACCGCCTTGCTGTCCTTGCCCGGGGCGGTAGATGTCCCTCCCCCGCTGGTCTGGCCGCCGGTCGAGGCGGTGTCGCTCTTGTTGCTCGAGCACGCCGCGGCCCCGAGCACCAGGGTGATGACGAGCGCGGACCACTTCAGGTGCGATTTCCGCACGGTTTCTCCTTTTCCTCAGCCGGTGGGGGCTATTTCGAATACGGCTTGGAGCCCCTCGGGCTGCTCGGCCGCCCGCTTGCGGCCGAGGACCACGAGGACGGCGATGATCAAGACGTAGGGCATGGCGTTGAACATGAACTGGTTGATGCCGTAGCCCCTCGCCTGCAGCGCCGGCGACAGCGCCAACGCGGCGCCGAAGAGGTAGGCGCCCGCCGTCACCTTGAAGGGGTGCCGGGCCGCGAAGATCACGACCGCGCACGCCACGAATCCGCGGCCTTGGGTCATGTTCTCGAACCACGAGTGGCCGTAGGCGGTCGAGAGCTGGGCGCCGCCGATCCCGGCCAGCACACCGCCGGCGGTGACCGCGGCGTACTGGACGAAGTTGACCTGGTGGCCGTACGTCGCCAGCACTTCCTTACGCTCACCGACGCCCCGGATCTTCAGCCCCCAGGCACTGCGGTACAGCACCCAGAAGCTCAAGGGGACGAGCAGGTAGCTCAAGTAGGTGAGCGGGTCGGCCTTGAAGAAGATCGTGCCCAGGGCCGGGATCTTCGACAAGCCCGGGATCGCCCACTTGGTGAACGGCGCCGACTCCTTGCTTACGTAGCTGGCGCCGAACAGCGACGTCAGGCCCAGGGCGAGGAACAGCATGACGAGCCCGTTGGCCAACTGGTTCGCCTTGCGGGCGAGCACCAGCCAGCCGTGGAGCAACGCCAGCGCGCCGCCCGCCGCAGCGCCCGCCAGCGCGCCGACCCACGGGTTCCCGGTCTCCGCCGCGATGGCGTAGCCGGCGAGGGCGCCGACCAGCATCGACCCCTCGGTCCCGAGGTTGACGACGCCGGCCGACTCGGAAAACGACTCGCCGATCGCGGCGTAGAGGATCGAGGTCCCCCCGATGATCGCCCCGGAGGCGACTTCGATGGCAAGGCTCGACGCCATCACGCCACCGCCTTCTGGCGCTTGCCGGCGAACCCGAACACCGCGATCAACACCAGCGCCATGAGGATGTTCACCGTCGCCGCGGGGAGGTGGGAGTCGATCTGCAGGCTGTCCCCGGAGATCGAGATCGCCCCCAGCAGCAGGGCGGACAACGCCACCTTGGCCGGGTCGTGGCGGGCCAGCCAGCTGGCGAGGAAGCCGATGTACCCGTAGGTCATCAGGAAGCCGGGGCGCAGCTTGAACTCGGCGCCGGCGAGCTGGGCCACCCCACCGAGGCCGGCGAGGGCGCCGCCCAGCAGCATGGCCCCGACCAGGAGCAGCCCGACCTTGAGGCCCGAGCGACGGGCTGCCTCGGCGTTGCCGCCCACGACCCGGAACTGGAAGCCGAGCCGGGTCCGCTTCAGCAGCCACCACACCGCCACCGACGCGAGCAAGGCCAGCACCACGCCCTGGTGGACCTTGCTCGTGCCGATGAGGGGGAAGCGCTCCCCGACCGGCAGCGGGCGCGTCGCGGGTTGGCCGCTGCCGTTGGGGTCCTTCCACGGGTCGTAGATCAGGAAGAACATGATGTTGAGGGCCACGTAGTTGAGGAGCAGCGTCGTAACCGCCTCGCTGATGCCGACCCACAGCCGCAGCAGGGCGGCGATGCCCGCCCAGAGGGCGCCGCCGAGGGCGCCGGCCAGGCACAGCAGCACGAGGGTGGCGCCACCAGGAAGGGCGCCGCCGAGGGCCATCGACACGCCGGCGGCGAACACGCCTCCTATGATCAGCTGGCCCTCGCCGCCCACGTTGACGAGGCCCGCCTTGGCGGGGATGGTCACCGCCAGCGCCGCCAGCACGAGGGGGGCGCCCTTGACCAGGATCGCGGACAAGGACGTGTCGGTCGTGAGCGACGACCACATGCTCCGGTAGGCGTCGAGCGGGCTCACGCCCTTGATCACCATGAAGAAGGCGAAGATGGCGAACGCCCCGCCCACGGCGGCGGCCCACCGGACGGCGGTGCGCCCGATGTCCTTCCACCGATCCGGCACCGCCAGCTCGACATCCGCGGTGGCGACGGCACTCAACGCAACCCACCCCCCAGCGCAACGTTTCCGCGCATGTGGGCCATGGGACCCCCAACTGCGCGCAGAGCCCGGAAGGTGGAGTTCACGCCACCGCCCCGTGGCCGCCGTGCAGCATGAGCCGGCCGATGTCATAGCGATCGGCGGTGCGGGGGTCGACGATCCCGGCGATCGCGCCCGCGTGCAGCACCGCCAGGCGATCGGACAGCTCCAGCAGCTCGTCCAGATCCTCGGAGATGAGCAGGACACCCGCTCCGCGGGCCCGCTGCTCGAGGAGCAGTTCCTGGGTCCGGCGGGTGCTGGCGATGTCGAGTCCGCGGGACGGGTAGGCGGCCACCACCAACGCCTGCGGCGCGCCCAAGGCCCTCACCAGCATGACCCGCTGGATGTTGCCGCCTGACAGGGTCGCGACGACCCGGCGCCCCGCCGCCACCTTCAAGCCGGTTTGGGCGTCCAGGGCCGAGAGCGAGTCCCGCACCTTCCTCCAGTCGATCCCGACGCCCTTGCGGTAGCTGGCGAGGTCGGTCAGCGCGATGTGGTCGGACACGCTCAAGCCCGGGACGACGGCGTCGGTGATCGGGTCTTCCGGAACGCCGGCCGCGCCGAGGGCAATGGCTCGCCGAGGGGCGGCCGACCCGGCGGGCACGGCCTGGCCGGCGATCGTCACCTCGCCTTCGGTCGGCGCGAGCAGCCCCAGGGCGACCTCGTACAGCTCCCGCTGGCCATTCCCGGACACGCCCGCCACGCCGACCAGCTCGCCCGCCGCCACGGTGAGGTCGACGCCGGAGAGCGTCGGCACCTCCTTGCCCCTGCGGACCGTCACCCCGCTCAGCACGAGCGCGGGCGTCCTGCCCGCGGGCGTCGCAACCCGCCCAGCCGGCAGCGGCGGCACCGCCTTGCCGACCATGCACTCGACCAGCTCGTCGTCGCTGAGGGTCGTGGGATCGGCGTCGACGAGCACCGCCTTGCCGCCGCGCAGCACGCTCACGCGCCCGGCGATGTCGCGTGCCTCGTGCAGCTTGTGGGTGATGATCACGATCGACAACCCGAGCGCCTTGAGCTCCCGCAGGCCGGCGAACAGCCCGTCGACCTCCTGGGGCGCGAGCACGCTCGTCGGCTCGTCGAGGATCACGAGGCGAGCGCCGGTCATCAACACCTTGCACAGCTCGACGCGCTGGCGCTCGCCGATAGCCAGGTCGCGGACCTTGGCGTCCGGCTCGACCGCCAGGCCGAACCGTTCCGACGTCTCCACGATGACGCCGCGCAGGGCCTTGCGATCGATGCGCATTCCCACGTCGGGCAAGGCCAAGGCGATGTTCTCCAGGACGCTGAACGCAGGGACAAGGCGAAGGTCCTGGAACACCATCCCCACCCCCGCCGCCCGGGCCGCCGCCGGGGACCCCGACGCCAAGAGCTGGCCGTCCACGGTGATGACGCCTTCGTCGGGCGTGTACGTGCCCTGGATCATCTTCATCAGGGTGCTCTTGCCGGCGCCGTTCTCACCCAGGACGGCATGCACCTCCCCGACCGCGACCGTGAGGTCGACCTTGTCGTTGGCCACCAGGTCGCCGAACCGCTTGGTCACGCCCCGCACCTCGAGGCGGTGCGCCGTCGCTGTGCGAGTCGCCGCCGCCGGCGCGGCCACATCGATGGATGTCATCGTTCAACTCCGTTCAACATGCGGGCGACGGCCCGACTGACCCGCTCCTCCACCACCGAGATGGACCGGTCGAGGTGGACGACGAAGCGGGCCTGGGCGATCGCCATGTGCCCGGCGAGGACGGCGTCGAGGATGGCAAGGTGCTCCTCGATCGTCTGAGCGACGCGGTCGATGGTGAGGAAGTCGGTGGTGCGGACGATCCGGATGCGCTCGTTGACCTGGCGGAGCAGCTCCGACAGGGGCGGGTTCCCCGCCGCCTCGGCGAGGGTGACGTGGAAGTCCTCGTCGGTCAGCACGAAGCAGAGGTCGGCCGCCTCCGACCGGGTGGCGGCGAGCGCTTGCCACTCGTCCCTGAGGTCCTCCAGCATCTTGCGGTCGTGTTCGGCGCCCATCCGCTCGGGCCGGCGAAGCGCCTGGATCTCCAGGCCGGTCCGTACCTCGTAAAGGTGGCGGATGACGGCCACGTCCGGCACGACCGGTTCGAAGCCGCCATCGCCGCCGCGCCTTACGAAGCCCTCGGCGTGCAGCCGTGAGAGCGCTTCGCGAATCGGCGTGCGCGACACGCCCAGCAAGGCGGCCAATCTCTCCTCACCGAGACGGACGTTCAGCGGGAAGTCACCGACGAGCAGCCCGCGCTTGAGCTGTTCGTAGGCGTGATCACTGCGCAACCCCCTCGGTGCATACGTGCTCGTATACACGCTGGTGAAGGTACGACTCGGCTGTTGCCCGCCGGTATCGCCGACGCTACGGCTCAGGG
Organism: Acidimicrobiia bacterium; assembly: GCA_023265045.1. Taxonomy (GTDB): domain Bacteria; phylum Actinomycetota; class Acidimicrobiia; order Acidimicrobiales; family AC-14; genus JAHFUQ01. Next base: position 8,125 of record JAHFUQ010000046.1, on the reverse strand, counting down.
TCGGGAACCTGAATGTTCGCTGAAGCGGACGGATGGGTACGCCCGGTCCAGCGTTCAACTTCCAGAAATCTGGACGAAACACGCAACTGGTATCAAACGTCACGTGGGCGACATGTTTGACCGCTACGCCGTCAACGGCGCGTGGGACGAGATGTTCTCCACGCCGCGCGTGGCCCGCCCCTCGTACGACACCTTGCACGACGTGCTCGGCACCCTGTCGAGCGAAGACTTCCGGGCCCGGTGCGCCCTCCGCGACCGGAGCTTCCGCGATCAGGGCATCACGTTCTCCTTGTCGGGCGAGGAACGGCCGTTCCCGCTCGACTTGGTGCCCCGGGTCATCCCGGCCGACGAGTGGGAGGTCATCGAGGCGGGCGTGGGCCAGCGGGTGCGCGCCCTCGAAGCCTTCCTGAGCGACATCTACGGCGATGGCGAGGTGATGAACGACGGGGTCGTCCCCCGGCGGCTCCTCACCACCTCGTCCCACTTCCATCGGGAGGCGGCCGGGTTCCAGCCGCCGAACGGCGTGCGCGTCCACGTGGCCGGCATCGACCTCATCCGCGACGCTGAGGGCCGCTACCGGGTCCTCGAGGACAACCTGCGCACGCCCTCGGGTATCTCCTACGTGGTCGAGAACCGCCGGGCCATGACCCACGTGTTCCCTGAGCTGTTCGCGAGCCACCGTGTTCGACCAGTCGCCGACTACCCGTCGCACCTCCTCGAGTCGTTGCGCGCCGCCGCGCCCGAGGGGCGTTCCGATCCCACTGTGGTCGTCCTCACGCCCGGCGTCCACAACGCTGCGTACTTCGAGCACTCGTTCCTTGCTCGCCAGATGGGTGTCGAGCTGGTGGAGGGGCGCGACCTCCTGTGCCGCGACGGCTACGTGTCGATGCGCTCCACCGAAGGCGAGCAGCGCGTCGACGTCGTGTACCGCCGCGTCGACGACGAGTTCCTCGACCCGCTCCATTTCCGGCCCAACTCCCTGCTCGGCTGCCCCGGCATCCTCAACGCGGCGCGACGCGGGCGAGTGGCGATCGCCAACGCAGTCGGCAACGGCGTCGCCGACGACAAGGCCGTATACCCGTTCGTGCCCCAGTTGATCGAGTACTACCTGGCCGAGAAGCCCATCCTGGCCAACGTCGAGACCTACAAACCCGAGGACCCGGACGTCTTGGAGTGGGTGCTCGGCCGCCTCGACGAGCTCGTGCTCAAGCCCGTCGACGGGTCGGGCGGGTATGGCCTCGTCATCGGGCCGCAAGCGACCGACGCGCAGCTTGCGTCGCTCGCAGTCCAGGTGTCCGCCAACCCGCGCGGGTGGATCGCCCAGGACGTGATCCAGCTGTCGACGTCGCCCACGCTGTGCGGCGACCACTTCGAGCCGCGCCACGTCGACCTGCGGCCCTTCGCAGTGAACGACGGCACGAAGGTCTGGGTCGTTCCCGGCGGCCTGACACGGGTGGCGCTGCCCAAGGGGAGCCTGGTGGTGAACTCGAGCCAGGGTGGCGGCTCGAAGGACACGTGGGTGCTGGCCGGCGAGGGCCGGTCCCGCCCGACCTTCACGGCCACGCCGATACCCGAACCGGCTCGCGGCCGTCCGGTCGAGCCCGGCCCGGCCGAGGGGATCGCGGCCCAGCAATGAGAGAGCCCGGAAAGTGTTGAGCCGCATCGCCGAATCCCTCTACTGGCTCGGCCGCTACATCGAACGGGCGGAGGACACGGCCCGCATCCTCGACGTCCACTACCACCTCCTGCTCGAAGACCTCTGGGTCGACGAGACCTCGGCCTGCCGAGCGCTGCTCGAAATCATGGGCGTCGGCCAGCCTCACGACGCGCCGTGCGACAGCCAGACCGTCACCCGGCTGCTGGCGTTCGATTCGGAGTACGCGGGCTCCATCGTGGGCTCGATCTCGGGCGCATGGCACAACGCCCGGGGCGCGCGCGAGGCGCTGTCGTCGGAAATGTGGGAGACGCTCAACTCCACCTACCTGAACCTTCCGCTTCAAGCCGGCGTGGCCGCCGACGAGGCGCCCCATGCGTTCTTCGGGTGGGTCAAAGAGCGCGCCGCCATCATGGCGGGGCTGGCCGACGCCACCCTGAGCCACGACGACGGCTGGCGGTTCCTCGTCCTCGGACGCAGCCTGGAGCGGGTGGACATGACCGCCCGCTTGCTCTCGGCCCGCTACGGCGACGCGTGGGGACGCAGCGGCTGGATCACCACGCTGCGCTGCTGCTCGGCCTACGAGGCGTACCTGCGCACCTACCGGCGCGCCGTCGACGCGTCCCTCGCGGCGGAGTTCCTCTTGCTCGACCGCCTCTTCCCGCGCTCGGTGTTCTGCTCGCTGAGCACCGCCGAAGCCCGCATGGCCGAGCTCGACCCTTCGGCCCACCGGACGGGGCTCGGAGACGAGGCCCGCCGCCTGCTGGGGCGAGCCAGGACCCTGCTCGAGTTCCGCAGCCCCTCCGAACTCCTCGACGACCTCCCGCACCATCTCGCCGGGGTACAGGCCGACTGCGCCGCCGCCGGCGCGGCCATCGCGAGCCGGTTCTTCCGCCAGACGGCGGCGATCGCGTGGAGCGCCTGATGGTGTCGCGCATGTCCATCCGCCACGTCACCGAGTTCCGTTACGCCACACCTGTCGCCGCGTCGTACAACGAGGCCCGCCTCACCCCGCTGACGACGTTGACGCAGACGACGGTCGATTCCCGCGTGGCCGTGGAGCCGACCGCGCACGTGTCGCGGTACTGGGACTACTGGGGAACGCTCGTGCACGCGTTCGACGTCCACCAGCCGCACACCGAGATGGTCCTCACGGGAACGTCCATTGTGGAACGAGGGCTTCCGGTCGAGCCGCCGGCGCCGGACGTCAGGTGGGGCGCCTTCGACCTCGACGAGGTGAAAGACGGCCATTGCGAGTTCCTGGCGTCGTCGGCATGGGTGCCCCAGGACGCCGACCTGATCGAGGTGGGCGCGAGCATCAGGGCCGCCGCGGCTTCGCCGCGCCACGCCGTCGAGGCCGTCACCCACTGGGTTCACACCCAGCTGCAGTACGAGCCCGGTGTCACGACGGTCTCGACGTCAGCCGTCGAGGCGTGGCACAACGGGCGCGGCGTCTGCCAGGACTTCGTGCACCTCTCGCTGGCGGTGCTGCGGGCCGCCGGCATACCGGCCCGCTACGTCTCCGGCTACCTCCACCCCCACCGCGCCCCCGAGGTCGGCGTGACGTCCATCGGCCAGAGCCACGCGTGGGTCGAGGCGTGGGTAGGCGACTGGCATGGCTACGACCCCACGAACGAGGTCGAGATCGCCGAACGACATGTCCTCGTGGCCCGCGGCCGTGATTACGGGGACGTGCCGCCGGTCAAGGGCATCTACAGCGGCGGAGCGTCGCAGGAGTCGGACGTCACGGTCGAGCTGACCCGCCTCGCTTGACAATCCCGTCCCGCAACTCCCGCGCCGCCTGCGACGCAGTGGCGGGCGTGACCGAGGCGCCTCCGGCCGAGCGGTGCACGGTCGCGTCTGGGACGGGTTCGGGTCGACGGCGACGATTGAGGAGCAGATCAGCCGCTTCGCGCTCCATGGACTGCGGGCGGTCAGCCCGCTCGCCATCCCCGTGATGATGACCAACGACGCCGCTTCGCGCGTGTCGCAGGGGCTGGGCTTCAGGGGGCCGTGCTTCACAGTGTCGACGGCCTTCGCGTCGGGCGCGACGGCGATCGGCGAGGCCGGGACGCGGTTTGGATCACTCGTAGCGTCGTGATTTCGTCGTTCTAGCCCCAAAGCACGACGCTTCGGATGATGTAAATGCAGGCGGCGAGCGATCGCGCCATGCGAGCTGGGCCCATCAACTTGCCCACCTGTGTTGGCGTGCGATGGGCGCCCCCGCGTGAGGGCGCCCTTCGCTACGCGGCGGTTGAGCCGCGTTACGACGCCGCCGGGAGCGTCGCCACGCCCGAGTGGCAGTCCAGGCTGCTGCCGTCGCCGTAGATGATGGTCCCACCGAAGTTGCCGCAGGCGTAGCTGCGCTCCTGGGAGGTGAGCTGGTACTGGACGGTGCGGGCGGTCTGGGCGTTGGCGATGCCGGGGGCGACGACAATGGCGCTGGCCGTGAGGGCGGCGGTGGCGACGATCTTGCGGAACATGGTCTTGGTCCTTTCTCGTGGCGTCGATCGGTTCGACAACGCCACGATGCGCCTGGGGCCTTGCCAGACCGCTGCCACGCACCTGCCATCGCCGGCGGACTCCCGGTCAGCCCCCTCCCGCTCTTGGACGAGGACGTAGCTGCGCCGCCAGGCGGGCGAGGGGCGCCGGTGGCCTCGGCGATGCGCTGGAGGAGCACGGGGTCGCCGCCAGGATTCTCCGAGCCCTAGAGTATTGGCATCGGGAATCACTCCCAGTATTATGGACCGATGGGTAGTCCACGCCGAGGTGCGCGACAACTCGGGCTCGCCGTCCACGCCGTGATAGCCCTCGCCGTCGCGGCCGGACTGGTCGCGTGCGCCTCATCCTCGACTGGCGACAGCGCCGGTGGCGCGGCCATCACCGTCGTAGCGGCGGAGAGCTTCTGGGGGAGCATCGCATCGCAACTGGGCGGCGCCCGCGTTTCGGTGACGAGCATCGTCAGCAGTCCCGATGTCGACCCCCACGATTACGAGCCCCGCGCCCGGGACGGGCGGGCGGTGGCCTCGGCGGGCTACGTCATCTTCAACGGCGCGGGATACGACCCCTGGGCGCCGAAGCTGGTGGCCGCCGCCGGCCGCCGTGGCCAGGCCGTGCTCGACATCGGCAAGCTGGTCGGGGTGAAGGAAGGCGGCAACCCGCACCGCTGGTATTCGCCGCCCGACGTCCAGAAGGTCATCGACCAGATCTCCGCCGACTTCCGGCGCATCGACGCGGCCGGCGCGGGCTACTACACCGAGCAGGAGCGCGCCTTCGAGTCCAGCGGGCTGAAGCGCTACCACGACAGCATCGCAGCCATCCGCCAGGCCTACGCGGGGACGCCCGTGGGCGCGTCGGAAAGCATCTTCGCCCCTCTGGCCGAGGCCCTCGACCTACGGCTGCTGACCCCCGAATCGTTCCTCGACGCGATCAGCGAGGGCGCCGAGCCGACGGCGCGGGCCAAGGCCGCGGTCGATGCCCAGCTCAAGGCCCAAGAGGTGAAGGTCTACGTCTACAACCGCCAGAACGCGACGCCGGACGTCAAGGCGCAGGTGAACCTGGCGCGCCAGCAGGGCATCCCCGTCACGTCGGTCACCGAGACCCCGCCCGCCAACACGTCGTTCCAGGAGTGGCAGGCCGACCAGCTCGAGCAGCTAGAGGACGCCTTGGCGAAGGCGAAGGCGGCGTGATCGTCATGGCGTCATGACGATGCTGCGCTTCACCCAATCGAGCGCCGGCGCGCCCACGACCGGCTGCGCCATCGAGCTGCACGACGCCGCGGTCGCCCTCGGGACCCACACCGTGTGGAGCAATGTCGACCTCGCCATCGGCCGGGGCGAGTTCGCCGCCATCCTCGGCCCCAACGGCGTCGGGAAGTCGACGCTGCTCAAGGTCGTGCTCGGGCTGCTGCCGCTCGCGAGCGGCGAGGTGCGCGTCCTCGGCCGGCGACCGGGCGGCGCCAACCACCGCATCGGCTATCTGCCCCAGCGTCGCAGCTTCGACCCTGGGCTGCGCGTCCGCGGCGTCGACATCGTGCGCCTGGGCCTCGACGGCCACCATTGGGGCGTGCCGTCGCTGCGCCGGAACCGGGGCGTCGACGAACGCGTCGCCGAGGTCGTGGACCTGGTCGGCGCGTCGGCATACGCCCACCGGCCCGTGGGCGCGCTCTCGGGCGGCGAGCAGCAGCGCCTCCTCATCGCCCAGGCCCTCGCCCCTGATCCCGAACTCCTGCTGCTCGACGAGCCCCTCGACAGCCTCGACCTGCCGAACCAGCAGGCGGTGGCCTCGCTGGTTGCGAAGATCTGCCGCGACCGGGGCGTCACCGTGGTCATGGTCGCGCACGACGTGAACCCGATCCTCCCCTACCTCGATCAGGTCGTGTACCTGGCCAAGGCGGGCGTCGTGGCCGGCCACCCCGCCGACGTCATCACCGCGCCCAAGTTGTCGGCGTTGTACGACGCGCCGATCGAGGTCCTACGGACGTCGGACGGGCGTTTGGTGGTCGTCGGCCAGCCCGAGCCGCCGGCGTACCACAGCGACCGCCACGCCCATTAGGGCCCGGACCGCTGGTGATCGCCGCCGCTGACGCGCACCTGACGTGGAACCTGGTGAAGGACGTTCGCCAGTTGTTCGAGTTCCACTTCATGGTCAACGCGTTTCGCGCCGGCACGTTGGTGGCGGTGGCCGCCGGGCTGATCGGGTGGTTCATGGTGTTGCGCCGCCAAAGCTTCGCCGGCCACACGCTCGCCCTCGTGGGCTTCCCCGGCGCGGCCGGGGCCACGCTGCTCGGCGTCGCGGCAGGGTGGGGATTCTTCGGGTTCTGCATCGCAGCCGCCGTCGTGATCGCCGCCCTTCCCCGCTCCGGCGGGCGCGGGTACAACGAGGAGTCGGCGGTGATCGGAACCGTCCAGGCGTTCGCCCTCGGGTGCGGGTTCCTGTTCGTCAGCCTCTATGCCGGCGCCTTGAACAGCGTGAACTCCCTGCTGTTCGGCAGTTTCCTAGGCATCGCCGACGGCCAGGTCGTGGTGCTGACCGCCGCCGCCGCGGTGGCGGTGGGGGCGCTGACGTGCATCGCCAGACCCCTGCTCTTCGCCTCAGTCGACCCGGACGTCGCCGCCGCGCGCGGTGTCCCCGTGCGGGCCCTGTCGGTCGGCTTCCTCCTGCTCCTCGGCGTCACGGTGGCGGCCGTCAGTCAGATCACGGGGACGCTGCTGGTGTTCGCACTCCTCGTCATGCCCTCGGCCACCGCCCAGGTCCTCACCGCCCGACCACTGCGGTCGGCCGCCCTGGCCGTCGGCATCGCCTTGGCCGTCACGTGGGCGGGCTTGGCCTCCGCCTACTACTCGTCCTACCCCATCGGGTTCTACGTCACGACCTTCGCATTCGCCGCCTACTTGGCCGCCAAAACGCTCCGGGCGCGCCGGCCGGTGGCCGCGTGAGCGTGAACGCTTTGGCCGCGACCGGGCCTGGCCTGGGCGAGATGCTTGCGCATCCGTTCATGCGCCACGCCTTTCTGGCGGGCACGTTCGTCGCCCTCGCAGCCGGGTTGGTGGGCTACTTCGTCGTCCTTCGCGGGCAGGTCTTCACGGGGGACGCCCTCAGCCACGTGGCCTTCGCCGGCGCGTTGGGCGCACTCGCCCTCGGGCTTGACGCCCGCGTCGGACTTTTCGCCGCCACCGTACTGGGCGCAGTAGCGATGGGCTTGCTCGGCCCCCGAGGGCGCCCGGACGACGTGGTCATCGGCAACGTGTTCGCGTGGGTCCTGGGGCTTGGCGTGTTCTTCCTCAGCGTCTACACCACCTCGCGCAGCGCGGCCGACGGGCGCGCCGGGGTCAACGTCCTGTTCGGGTCGATTTTCGGGCTCAGCGCCGGGCAGGCGGCATGGACCGCGATCGTGGGCGCCGTGGTGTGCGCCGCCCTCTTGGCGATGGCCCGCCCGCTGTTGTTCGCAAGCGTCGACGAAGCCGTCGCGGCCGCCCGCGGCGTGCCCGTGCGGGGCCTGGGGCTGGCCTTCCTCGCCGTGGTCGGCGCCTGTTCGGCCGAGGCGACGCAGGCGGTCGGGGCCCTGCTGCTGCTCGGCCTGCTGGCCGCGCCCGCAGGCGCCGCCCAGCGCCTGACGACGCGGCCGTTCCGGGCCCTGTGGCTGTCGGGAGCCTTGGCCGTCGCGGCCATGTGGACGGGCCTGACAACCAGTTACTTGGCGCCCAACGTCCCGCCCAGCTTCGCCATCATCACCGTCTGCGCCGGCCTCTACCTCGCGGCCTGCGGCCTCACCCGCGGGCGCCCGCGGGGGGACGTCGAGCCGTCCGCTCTAGCCCGCATGCCCTAATCCGGCGCCGGCCCCCCGTCGGCTTGAAGTCAGCATGCTCCCAGGCACGCCGGGCAGCGGCCACCGAGATCGATGCGGTGGTCGTCCACCTCGTAGCCCGTCTCCGACGCGGCGAGGCGGGCCGCCTCGGCTAACGCCTGCTC
>JAHFUQ010000045.1 GCA_023265045.1 Acidimicrobiia bacterium | reverse complement strand
CGCGCCCACTACGGCCGGGGCGACTTCGACCGGGCCGGCGCCTCGTTGCAGGCCGCCGTTGCGCTCGCCGAGCGAGAGTGCCCCGAGGCGGTCGTCCTCCCGCTTGGCCGGCACGCGATGTCAGTGATGATGACCGCGGGGCCGGCCGCCGCCCTCCCGCTGGCGGCCCGCGCCCGTGAGCTGGCCCGAGGCGGAAGCGCTGCCTTACAAGGGCAGGCCGCCGCCATATGGGGCATGCTCGCGTCCTTCTACGGTGACCCCACGGGCTTCCTCGTCGCCGAGTCCGAGGCGCGGCGGGTGCTCGGCGCGAGCGCCGCCGACGTGGCGGCGGACGTTCGGTCAGGGATCGACGGGATCCTCGTCCCGTTCGCCATCGCAGCCGTGCACGCCGAGCAATTCGCGGAAGCCGAGGCAACGCTCCGTTCGGGGATCGAGGAGGCGGAACGAGCCGGGGCGGTGACGACCGCCTCCGCCCTCGGGGTCCCGTACGGCCTCATGCTCGCCCGCACACGGTCGGACGACGTGCTGGCCATGGCGGACCGACTCCACGCCTGGGCCGACCTCGTCCCCCTAGCCGAGCCCTTCGCCCGCACGCTGCGGAGCTACGAGCTGCTCGAGTTGGGCGAGGACGAGGAGAGCGCGGCCGAGCAGGAGCGGGCGTACGCGGCTGCGAGCGCCGTCGGGATCTGGATGAGCCTGTGCTGGCTCGATCATGTCGAGGGCTTGCGCCTCCTGCGCCGGGGCCGCTTCCGAGCGGCGTCGGAGGTTTACGCCGGGCTGGAGGATCGGTACCGCGCCCTGGGCGTGGGCGAGCCCTGCGTCGTGCCGTTCGGGCGCCACGCCGTGGTGGCCCACGCCCGGGCCGGCAGGCTGGAGGACGCCGAGCGGGTCGTCGCCTGGCTGGACGAGCGGGCGAGCGTCCTGCCGTGCCGGTGGCCGGCCGCCGCGGCCGCCGCCGGGAGGGCGTCGGTTGCCCGCGAGCGCGGCGAGCTGGCCGACGCCGACAAGAACTACCGCACCGCCGTCGAGCTCGTCGACGGCGCATCGCTGTCGCTGGAGCAGGCCGAGGTCATGATCGAGCACGGGACCCTGCTCCGCCGCGACGGGCGCCCGCTCGAGGCTCGGGACTCGTTCCGGCGCGCCGCCGAGCTGGCCGAGGCCGGCGGCGGCGTGTGGCTCGCCCGCCGCGCCGTCGAGGAGCTGGCCGCGGCCGGTGGGCGCAAGCGGGCCCGCCGCGGGGCGGAGGAGCTCACGCCCCAGGAGGCGCGCACCGCCCGGCTGGCCGCCACGGGCGCGTCCGACAAGGACATCGCCTCGCACCTGGCGGTGTCGGTGCGCACGGTCCGCACCCACCTCGAGCACATCTACGCCAAGCTCGGTCTCCACTCCCGGCGTGAGCTGATGGCCATGGGGGATCGCCTGGAGTCGGTCATCGGCCAACGGGAGTAGGCGGCCGCGAACGAGCCGGTGAGCTCCAGCGGACATGATCTGCTGCACCCCCTTCGCCCCGTTCGCGGGGGCTCGTTCGCCTAGAAATCGGCTGTTCTGCCGATGTTTGGGGGCGCCTCCCGCTCGTACGCTCGCGAATTCACGGTGGCGAGTCCGACGAGCAGGAGCGAGGTGGTCCACCGGTGCCGGTCCCCATCGCCACGCCCCGCGAGAGTGCGCACGGCGGCTCACGGATCGACGTGCGACTGCTGGGGCCGTTCGAAGTGGTCGTCGCGGGACGGCCTGTCCACATCGGGAGTGTGAAGCAGCGCGCCGTCTTCGCCCTCCTGGCCCTTCAGGCGGGCAAGGTCGTCAGCAGCGAGACGCTCTGTGACGCCGTCTGGGTGGAGGACCGACCGGCGTCGCCGTCGGCGACGCTCCACAGCCTGGTCTCGCGCTTGCGGGGCGCGCTCGGGTCGGCGGGCGGACCGGTCGACGGCGGTCGAGACATGCTCCGCACTCGCGACCCAGGGTGGGTGCTGGACATAGACGCCGAAGGCGTCGACGCGCTGCATTTCGCACGGCTCACTGGACGCGCTCGCCAGAGGTCGGGCCGGGGCGAAGCGGCCGCGGCCGCGGCCGACCTGGCGGATGCCGTCGGCCTGTGGCGAGGGGCGGCCCTCGTCGACATCGTGGACGCCGGGTACCTGGGAACGCACGCGACCCGGCTCAACGAAGCCCGGCTCGACGCCATCGAGGATCTGGCCGAGGCCGAACTGGCCACGGGCCAGCCCGCCAAGGCTCTCCCGTACCTCGAGGAGCATGTCGAGGCCAATCCCCTGCGCGAACGAGCTTGGGGCCTCCTCATGGTCGCTCTGTACCGCCTCGGTCGTCAGGCCGCCGCACTCCGCGCCTTCCAGCAGGTTCGCGTCGTGCTCGCCGAGGAGCTCGGTCTTGAGCCTTCGCCCGAACTGGTCGAGATCGAGGGACGCATCCTTCGCCACGACCCTTGTCTCGCCCCTCCCTCCGCTCCGGCTTCGCCTGACGGCGGCGTATGGATGCCACCCGCGCGCGAGGCGGTGCAACCGGCAGCGCCACCGGCCGGAAATGGCGTTCAGGCCACGCAGGCCGACCATGGCGTTCAGGCCACGCAGGCCGACCATGGCGTTCAGGCCACGCAGGCCGACCATGGCGTTCAGGCCACGCAGGCCGACCATGGCGTTCAGGCCACGCAGGCCGGGGAGTTTGCCGATTACTCGGTCCTTGTCGTTGAGGATCACGACTTCCAGCGCCGTACGGTGGTGCAACTGCTGCGCGGCATAGGAGTGGGAATGGTCGCTGACGCGGCCAGTGGCGCCGGGGCGTTGCAGGTTCTCGAATCCGGTGACGTTCCGGACATCATCATCTGTGACATCGACATGCCGGGCATGGACGGGGTCGAGTTCGTGGAACGAGTGGCGGAGAGCAACCTCGCCTGCGGCCTGGTCATCGCCAGCGGGCTCGAAAGCAACGTGCTGCACGCCGTCGAAGGCATCGGGGAAAGCCACGGCCTCCACGTGCTCGCCGCCCTGGAGAAGCCGCTGACCGCCCGGCGCCTCGGCGAGGTGCTGCGGCAATACACACGGTTGAACCAGGAGGGCAGCCCTCCGGCGGAGCGCGCCGCCGTCGGCGGCGAGGAGTTGCGGGCCGCTTTCGGGCGCGGCCAGATTGCTGCCCAATTCCAGCCGAGGATCGACCTCACCACGGGGGCGATGAGCAGCGTCGAGGCAGCCGGAAGCTGGCAAGTCCCTGATGGCCCAGCCGTACCCGCTTCGGTCCTCCTCCGTGCTCTGGCAAGGGAGGGATTGCTGGTCGCCTTCGTCGAACGGATCGTCGGCGACGCCTGCGGGTTGTTCGGCGAGGCCGGGAGAGCGGGCATTGAGATCGACGGCGGCATGCGAGTGGGCGTCAACCTGTCGCTGCTCCCATGGTCCGACGCTTCGCTCGCGGACCGGCTCACCGAAATGGTGCGCAGCCGGGGCCGCAGCCCTCGGGATTTCGTCTGGGAGCTCGACGACGTCCTCCTGGCCCGGGCGTCGGGTACTGCGATCGCCGCCCTCACCCGGCTGCGCGTCAAGGGATTCGGGTTGTCGATGCGCCACTCGGGTACGGGGCCCTCTTGGACCGGTCAGCCCGGGCGTGTGCCGCTGACGGAGCTCAAGCTCGACAGGCGACTGGTCAGTGCCGCCACCGGTGACCCCAGCGTTCTCGCCATGCTCGAGTCCTCGTTTGCGTCGGCCCGAGAAGCAGGGCTGCGCGTCGTCGCCGACGGCTGCGACTCCAGTGCCACATTCGACGTGTTGCTCGCGCTCGGGTGCTCAGAGGCGCTGGGGCAGTTCATTGCCGAGCCCATGCCGGCGTCCGAGCTGGTGTCGTGGGTGTTCGCCGGGTACCCCGGCCCCGGTCTCAGGTGAGCATAGGCAAAGCCCGGTCCATCCGGCGCCGCCTCGGCGCACTCCTGGCGGTGCTCGGCGCCCTCGTCGCCAGTCTCCTGGTGGTCACCACGCTTCAACTGCGAGCCTCGGACGCCCTCGGGCGCGCTGAGAACCTACGCAACCGATCGTTCCAGATAGCCGACAGCATGCGGCAGAGCTCGAACGACCTCACCCTCATGGTCCGCCTGTACGTCTCGACCGGCGACTCGCGTTATCGGGGTTACTACGCGGAGATCCTCGCCATCCGGGCGGGCACCGCGCCCCGGCCCCTGCACTACGACAGCTCGTTCTGGGACCGGGTGCTCGCCGAGGGACCGGGATTCGTTGCTTACGGCAGGCCGGAGTCCCTGACCGACCAGATGCGGGCCACGAAGTTCGCGCCGGCCGAGTTCAACGCCTTGGACGCTTCCCTGCGGGCGTCGAACAGCCTCGCGGTCTTGGAGCTCGAGATCATGGACCGGGTCGCGCCGAGGATCGCCCGGGGCCTTGATGCCGCCTACTTCTCGGACATCGCGCCGGAGTATCAACGCCTCGTCGATCCCGCCTACCTCGCCGATAAGGGCGTGATCATGGGGGCCATCGGCGACTTCATCGCGCGGGTGGAGGCGAGGACGCTGAATGCAGTCGAGCGAGCCCGCTCGACGAACCGCTCGCTCACGCGCGGCCAGGTCGCGATCCTTGGGCTGGTCGTGCTCGTCGGGGCGCTGGCCATGGTGCGCGCCACCCAGGTCGTCCTTCGACCCCTCGATGAGCTGGCTCGGGTCACCGAGCAGTTCGCCGCCGGCAAGTACGAGGAGCGCGCCCACGTCCATGGCGCGGCGGAGATGGAAGCGCTCGGCGTCGCGTTCAACACCATGGCCGCCGCCGTCCAGTCGGACGTGGCGCGCCGGGAGCGGGCCGAGCGGGAGGCGCTCGACGCCAGGATCGCGGCGGACGAGGCCAACCGGGCGAAGTCGACGTTCGTTGCAGCCATGAGCCACGAGATCCGCACGCCCATGATCGGTGTCACCGGAATGTTGGAAGTACTGACCCAGACCGAGCTCAGCGCCGAGCAGCAGAACATGCTCTCGACCGCGCAAGGTTCGGCGCAGGTGCTCCTGCAGATCATCGGCGACGTCCTCGACTTTTCGAAGATCGAGGCCGGCAAGCTGGAGTTGTCGGCGGCGCCGTTCATGGTGCGCACGTTGGCAGCCGCTGCCGTGCAAATGTTCTTCCACACTGCGTCCGCAAAGGGTTTGGTCGTCAGCTGCAGCGTCGAAGACCGGGTCGCCGCAGTTCACGTCGGCGACGCCCTCCGCATCCGCCAGATCCTCAGCAACTTCATCTCGAATGCGATCAAGTTCACTCCGTCGGGCGCCATAGCCCTCACGGTGCGCGTCCTTGACCACGACGGTGAGACGGAACGCCTTGAGTTCTCCGTCGCCGACACGGGAATCGGCATCGAACCGGAGAAACAGCGCGAACTCTTCCAGGAGTTCGCCCAAGCCGATTCCTCGACTGCCTCACGATCAGGCGGCACCGGGTTGGGCCTCGTGATCTGCCGTCGCCTGGCGGTGCTGATGGGCGGCGACGTGAGGATGGAGAGCTCGGTGGGTCAGGGGACGACCCTGTACCTGACCGTCCGGCTTCCGGTCGCCGATCCCCACGACCTCGACGCGGGGGCGGTGACCGCGCTGGGAGGCGCGCCCGTCCTCCCGAAGCGATCGAAGCCAAGCCGGGACGTGGCCGAGCGCGAGGGGAGCATCGTCCTCCTGGCCGAGGACCACCCGATCAACCGGCGTGTGCTGGTGCATCAACTCGGCATCATCGGGTTCCACGTCGACACCGCCGAAGATGGGCAAGAAGCGCTCCAAATGTTCGCCCGAGGACGCTACGGGCTCGTGCTCACCGACCTCAACATGCCCGTCATGGACGGCTTCGAACTGGCGCGAGCCCTCCGCCGCCATGAACCCGAGGCCGGCCGGTCGCGTACGCCGATCGTGGGGTTGAGCGCAAACGTCATGCCCGAGGAGGCGGCGAGGTGTACGTCGGCCGGAATGGACGACTTCGTCGGCAAGCCGGCGCCCATGCCGGTTCTGGCCGACGTGCTACGGCGGTGGATGCCCCAGGTCCCCTGGACGGCTACAGAGCCTGACTCCCCGGTGCTGGCGCCTCCGGGGAGCGGCCCGCGCGAGGCCGACGTCGTCATCGACGGCGCCGCCCTCGACGAGTTGACAGGCGCTGACGCTGAGCTCGCGGCGACCATCCTTGTCGACTACGTCGCCTCCTCGCGTTCCGACATGGAGGCGCTCGGCGCCTGGGTCGCGGCCCGGAACGAGGAGGAGGTGCGCCGCCAGGCGCACCGCCTACGGGGCGCCAGCCGGATCGTCGGCGCCGAACAGGTGGCTGCGCTGGCCGCCCGCCTGGAAGCCGCGGCGTCGGGAGATGTCGACGACTGGGAACCTCTGTGTTCGATCGCCGACGACCTCCACCGCGCCGTGGCCCGGGTGGCGGCTTTGATCGGTCCTGCGAAGCTGGCCCAGTGACGGGCGAAACCAGAACAGCGCGCGATATGCCGTCACGCGCCGTGCCTGACGCCGTGCGGCCAGCCAGCGGGCCAGGCCGAAACCGACCGCGAGCGACACCGCCTGGATGATCCAATAGATCGCGGCGGGCGTAGGAGTCGCCGTCGGCGGGCACGTGCTCCGGGGTCGCGGACGACGTCGCACCCCGGTTGGTCGCGCCCGGCGAGCGCGTCGTGCGTGATTTTGGATCACTCCTAGCGCCGTGATTTCGGCCCGCCGACTCGAAATCACGACGATTCAGGTGATTCAAAATCCGGCGACCAAGCCGCTGGCTTCCCGGTGTCCGTGAGGTCCAGGAACGGCCGGCCCACCCGCAGTTGCGCGATTGCCACGGGGGTGCGGGTGATCCCGCTTCTTGATACATCAAGCTAAATTGATGTAATATCTGGACATGGCTCGAACTCAGGCCGACCTGGCGCCGCTCGCCTTCGTTCAGTTGCTCGCCGATCCTCAGCGATGGGCGTTACTGCGAGAGCTGGCGTTCAGCGATCGACGCGTGGGTGAGTTGACCGCTCGGCTGGCGAAGCCGCAGAACTTGGTCTCGTACCACCTTGGGGCGCTGCGGGCGGCGGGGCTCGTATCAGCCCGCCGGAGTTCGGCCGATCGACGTGACATCTACTACCGGATCGACGCGGCGCGCTGCGACGCCCTCCTGCGTGCAACCGGCGCGGCGCTACAGCCCGGCCTTCTGGCCGCGCCCCCGATCGCACGGCAACCGGCGCCTGCCCGGGCCCGCCCGCAGGTCCTCTTCGCCTGCACCGGCAACAGCGCCCGCTCGCAGATGGCCGAGGCCCTCATCGATCACATGTCCGGCCATGCCATCCGGGCCCGCAGTGCGGGGAGCCGTCCCAAGCCGCTGCATCCGAACGCGGTCCGGGTGATGGCGGAACGGGGCATCGATATCGCCGGTCGACCGTCGAAGCACCTTCGCCGCTTCGCTCGCACCCGCTTCGACTGGGTCATCACCTTGTGCGATCGGGTGCGCGAGGTCTGCCCTGAGTTCCCCCACCATCCCGCCGTCGCGCACTGGAGCATCGCCGATCCGGCCGTCGAGGGTGACAGCGACGAGGAAACCTATCCGGCCTTCCAGCGAACCGCCGTCGAGTTGGAGTCCCGCATCGTGTTCCTGCTGGCGCGACTCGGAGAGGATAACCACCCATGACACCCATGACCGACGAGACCGTGAGCGTGCGCTACCTGGTCGACGACGTGAGCGCCGCGCTCGACTTCTACACGACCCACCTCGGGTTCGCCGTCGGCATGAGCGCGCCGCCCGCGTTTGCGGACGTGACCCGGGGTCGCCTACGCCTCCTGCTCAGCGGCCCGCAGAGCTCGGCCGGGCGCGCCATGGCCGACGGCGAGCGTCCCGGACCGGGTGGGTGGAACCGGATCCACCTCATCACCGACGATCTCGACGCCGAGGTCGCACGCCTTCGAGCCGAAGGCGTGCCCTTCCGCAATGACGTGGTTACGGGGCCAGGCGGATCCCAGATCCTTCTGGTGGACCCGTCGGGGAACCTCGTCGAGCTCTTCCAGCCCGCGGCCCCGGCCTAGCGCTGGCGTCGGGCGCAGCCGGCCGCCGGCGGGGCGGTCGAGGAGGCGGCCGGCGGCTGGGTGGTCGAGGATGTCTGGGCGCTAGCGGTGCCGACCGCGAGGGGGGCAGCGCCGAGGTCGGCTTCAATGGGGCTGGGCCTGGTCCTCGTGACCGCCCGGTTCGGCGGTTGGCTGCGCCGCCGCGAGAAAGGGGGCCTGCTTCGGGCGCTTCGTGCCCCTCGGAAGCGCGTCAGTGGTTTCCGTGCTCGGGCTGGCGATGGCATTGCGCGGCGCCGTCGCCCCGGCCGCCCGTTGACCGGCTTCGGTCATTCTCAGGAAGTTCCCAGCTGTTGCTCGGGGTGAGTCCAGCCGCATGATCGAGAATGGGGCGTATGGAGGCGACGCGATGACCGCCGTGCTACAGGAGCCGGCTGCAACCCGAGTCGCCGACGAGGGCCGAGGCCTCCAGCCCGCGCCGGTGCGAGCCCGGCCGGCCGGCGTGCTGGCCCTGATCGGGGCCGGCGCGGCGGCCACGGTCGGCTTGTGGTGGCAGAACACCCCGGCCATTCGAGGGCTCGGAGACTTGCTCACGAACGCAGGGCGGGTCACCGGGCTGCTGGCGGGCTACGGCGTGGTGGTGCTCGTCGCCCTGATGGCCCGCCTACCGCCGCTCGAGCGGGGTGTCGGCGCCGATCGTCTCGCCCGTTGGCATTCCAAGGGGGGCCGCTACACGGTCAGCCTGGTCGTCGCCCACGGCCTGCTGATCATCTGGGGCTACGCGGTGACGGCCCACGCATCGGTCGTCAGCGAGACGACGACGCTGCTGACGAGCTATCCAGACGTGCTGGCCGCGACCGTCGCCGGGCTGCTGCTCGTCGGCGTCGGGATCAGTTCGGCACGCGCCGCCCGGCGCCGGCTCCGCTACGAGACCTGGTACTACCTCCACTTCTACACCTACCTCGCCGTCGCCTTGGCCTTCAGCCACCAGTTCGCCACCGGCGCCGAGTTCATGGACAACATCTGGGCACGGTTCGCATGGGGCGCGCTCTACGCCGGCGTCGCCGCCGCGATCGTCTGGTATCGGTTCGTCACGCCTGCGCGCCAAGCCGCCCGCCACCGGATGCGGGTGCTGGCGGTCCAGCCCGAGGGTCCGGGCATGATCAGCGTGGTGATCGGCGGCCACCATCTCGACGAGCTTGGCATCGAGGCGGGCCAGTTCTTCCGCTGGCGGTTCCTGTGCCGGGGCCTCTGGTGGGCGTCGTCGCCGTACTCGCTGTCGGCCGGCCCGCGGCCGGACCGGCTGCGCATCACCGTCAAGGATCTCGGCGACCACAGCCGTGCGCTCGCGGCCGTTCGCCCTGGCACGCGGGTAATCGCCGAAGGTCCGTACGGGGCCGTCACCGCGGCCCTTCGCCAGCGGCGCAAGGTGCTCCTCATCGGGGGCGGCATCGGCATCACGCCGTTGCGGGCCCTCTTCGAGACGATGCCCGCCGCGCCCGGCGACCTCACCCTGCTCTACCGGGCCAGCCGCGCCACCGACATCGTCTTCCGCGACGAACTCGAGCACATCGCCCAGCGACGGGGTGCGAACCTGCGGTTCGTGCTCGGCCGCCGCCGCGACATCGGCTACGACCCGCTGTCGGCTGAGGCCCTGGTCAAGAACATCCCCGACCTGGCGCAGCACGACGTTTACGTGTGCGGCCCGACCGGCATGGCCACAGCCGTCACGGCCGCGCTCCGGAAGGCCGGCGTCGGGCGCCGTCACATTCACCACGAGTCGTTCGAGTTCTGATGCGACGGGTCATCGCCGCCGCCGCCGGCACGGTTGTGGGCCTCATCATGCTGCTGTCGTTCAAGACCCACGCCGTCCCCACCACCCTGGAGTCGCGTCCCGCCGCCATCGGCGATCCGAGCACGACCACGACCACTGCCCTGCCTTCGGCCCGCAGCGCCACGAACCCGGCGCCGAACGCGACCACGACCACGACGTCGCCGGCGAAGACGGTGACCGTGACGGGGACCGCCGCGTCGACCCGGTACGGACCGGTCCAAGTGCAGATCACGGTCACGAGCGGCAGGATCACGGCGGTCGACGCCATCGAGTACCCGACGGCCAGGCCGCGCGACGTCCAGATCAACCAGCGGGCGATTCCTCAACTGAACCAGGAAACGCTGGCCGCCCAGAGTGCGAACATCCACACCATCTCCGGCGCCACCTACACCGCGCGGGGGTACATCGCCTCGCTGCAGAGCGCGCTGGACCAGGCGGGCGCGGCGTGACGACGCATGTCGAGCACTGCATGGGCACGGTCTTCAGTATCGACATCCGCGACGCCGGATCGTGGGGCGACGCCATCGGCGACGTACTGCGGTGGCTGCACCGGGTCGACGCCGTCTTCAGCACGTACAAGCCCGGGAGCGACATCAGCCGCATTCGTACGGGCGAGCTTGCCATCGCCGACGCCGATCCCGATGTCGCGAGGGTCCTCAACTTGTGCTCGGTCGTCGAGGCGGAGACGGAGGGCTACTTCACCGCCGGTTGGGACTCGGGGATCGACCCGACCGGTCTCGTCAAGGGATGGGCGATCGAGCAGGCGAGCCGTCTCCTCAAGGCGCACGGCAGCCGCAACCACGCCGTCAACGGCGGCGGCGACATCCAGCTGTCGGGAGCGCCGGCCCCGGGCGAGCGCTGGCGAGTCGGCATCAGCGACCCGTTCGACCGCACCCGCCTCCTCACTGTGGTGAGCGGCCGGGACTTCGCGGTGGCCACGTCGGGGATCGCCGAGCGGGGCGCCCACATCCTCGATCCCGTACACGGCGGTCCGGCCGCCGAGCTGGCCAGCGTCACCGTCATAGGTCGTTCGCTCACGCGCGTCGACGCCTACGCGACGGCGGCGTTCGCCATGGGGCGGCGGGCGCTCCGTTGGATCGAACCCCTCGGCTACGAAGCGCTCGTCGTAAGTGCCAGCAGCGCGGTCGCGTCGACCGACCACTTCCACGACGGCGTCCCCGCGCCCGACGCGGTTGCGCTTGTGGCCCGATGAGCTGATCGGCGCGCATTTGACTTGCCGGGCGGACGGCTTGAGGATCGCCGTGTGACCCGTGCGTCTTTCATCGGGCGCGGCCGCGAGCGAACCGTGATGGCAGACCTGTTGCAACGGGCGCGGGCGGGCGACGGGATGACGGTCTTCGTGACCGGTGAGGGCGGCGTCGGCAAGTCGGCGTTGATCCGCGAGGCGCTTGACGGCGAGAGCGGCGTGATCGAGGGGCGGGCTGCGCCCCCTCCGGCGGCGGCGCTCGGCCCGCTCGTCGACCTGGTGTACGCCGTGATCGGGCGGGGCGCGCAAGTGGAGCACGGGTCGCTGCGCGTGCATCGGCGGGCGCTACGGGCGCTCCTGCCCGACGACGGGACGGATCCCACGGCGTCGGAGGCGCCGACCCCCTCGCGAGTGGTCGACGCCCTGCTCGCCCTGGTATCGACGGCCGGACCCCGTGCGCCGAGCGTCATTGTGATCGAGGACCTGCATTGGGCGGACGGAGACACGATCGCCGCCGTCGACCATCTCGCCGACCAGGCGCCAGGCCGGCCGGTGGCCGTCATCGTGTCGTTGCGCCCGGAGGGCGACGCCATCGCGATGGCGCGGCGCGCCGTCGCCCGTGGACGCGCCCAGCTACTGGCGCTGGCCCCGATGGCGCCGGCCGAAGTGCAGGAGCTCGTCGCGGCGCGGTTGAGGTCATCGCCTCCGGCAGGGCTGCTCGACGCGGTGGCCGTGGCGGAGGGGCTCCCCCTCCTGGTGGGCGAGCTTCTCACTGCCTACCAAGCTCGGGGCGAGCTGGTACAAACCGCGAGTGGCTGGTCCTTTTCCGCGTCGACGGTCGCGGTGCCGCCCCGCGTCAGCGAGACCGTGGCCCCGCGCGTCGCCCGCCTCGATCACAAGGCTCGGCGCGTCATCGAAGCGGCCGCCCTCCTCGGGCGGGACTTCAACGCGTCGCTTCTCCCGGGGGCGCTCGGTTTCAGCGCCGTCGAGGTCGACGACGCGCTCCGAGCCGGGCGCGACGAAGGGGTCCTCGCGCCCGCGCCTCGCGCCATCCGGCTCCACTTCGCGCACGCGCTCGTCCGTGACGCCGTGGTCGAGTTGACAGCAGGAGCCGAGAGATCCGGCATCGCCGCCCGGCTGCTCGACACGGTCACGGCGCGCGCGGGGTTCGACGCCGAGCAGGCGGCGTCCCTCGCGCTCCTGGCCGGGCAGGAAGACCGCGCCGTCGAACTCCTCCTGATGGCCGGCGACGGCCTCGTCGAGCGCGGGTTGCCCAACGCGGCTGTCGATCGGTTCGACCGTGCTCTCGCGCTGCGAGCGAACGGCGTGGTTGCGTTGCGGGTGCGGGAGTCGCTGCTCCTGGCGCTGGCGTCCGGGGGTGACGCGGCCCGAGCGCGCGCCGAAGGGGCTGTCGTCGCTCGCCAGCTCCTTGCATCCGGCGCCAGCGCCGAGCGCCTGGCGCGCGCCACCGTCGCCATCGCGCGCGCCGCCGCCAACGAGGGTCGGTGGGCGGAGACCGACGCTGCGCTGCGCGACCTCCCCGTGCGATCGCAACATGGTTGCAGCCTCGCCTCGCTCGCGGCGTTGGAGCTCGGGGACTTCGAGCGCGCCTCCGCGCTGGCGAGATCGGTTGTGGACGCCGAGGGCGTTGCACCCGCAGAGCGGTGCGAAGCGGCCGAGGTGCTGGGCCGTCTCGCCCGCCGGACCGATCTGGACGAGGCGCGCCGCTGGTTCGACATCGCCGCCGGCGTCGCCGAGCTCCACGGGCTGGCGCTCTGGCGAGCGCGCGCCCTGCACGAGCTGGCGACGATCGAGCAGCTGCGCTCGCTCTCCACGGACGGCTTGCTCGACGCTCGCTCCGCAGCCGTCGACGCCAGCGCGCCTGGGCTCCTCGCCGCGATCGACTTCCATCTGGCGGCCCTCCACGGCGTGCGCTTCGAACCCGTCCTGGCCCTCGATGCGGCGCGGCGATGCCTTGACGGCGCCCGGCGGCTGGGCGCCCTCCGGCAGGAGGCATGGGCGTGGAACCTGATCGGTCAGGCCCACGCCGCGGCCGGGGACCGGATCCGGGCGCGCGCGGCCGCCGCCGAAGCCCTCGCGATCGGGCCCGACGACCCGGAGATCGCTGGCGTCGCCGTGGGCACGTGCATTGGTCTGTCGTCGCTGTTGGCGGACGATGTCGAAGCCGCGATCAACGAGGTCGCCGACGGCGTCGCCCGGCTCCGCACGCTCCCCGGCCGGGGACCGCTCCCGCCGTGGTACCTGTGGCCGCTGCTGGCGACCGTCTTCGACATCGAGGGCGACGGCGGGGCTCGCGCTCGGGCGGAGACCGACACCCTCGAACTCCGGCTGGCGACGTCGGTCGACGGCTTGTGGTGGCTCGCCGCCGCGGTGGCGGCCGGGCGTGCTGGCGACCAGGCCGGCGCCGCCGGCGCGCTGAGCGCGGCCGATGCGCAGTTCCGGCGCGTCCCCGCCTTTGCCGGCTACGTCCACCTCGGCCGGCGCCTCGCCGCGGAACCGGCGTTGGCGGATGGATGGGTCGACCCGGTGGCTTGGATGCTCGACGCCACCGCATGGGCCGAAGCCCGCGGTCATCACGGATTCGCTCGGGCGTGCGCCGCGCTGGCGCGCCGTGGGGGCGCTCGCGAACGGCGCCGCCGCGGCGGGACCGACGTGCCGGCCCATCTCGCGGGGCTCGGCGTCACCGGCCGTGAGGTCGAGGTGCTGGGGCTGGTTGCCCAAGGGCTCACCAACAAGGACATCGCGGCACGGCTCTACCTGTCGCCCCGCACCGTGAAGGGCTACGTCGAACACCTGCTCGCGAAGACAGGCGCCGCCAACCGGACCCAGCTCGCCCTGTTTGCCGCACCACCGGGGCCGGACGGATCCGACCCTTAAACCCGCCACGCGGCCGGTTCGCCGCCGGGCTGTCCGTCGCATGCTCTCGTCATCGGAACCAAGACCAAAGGAGCTGATCCGATGAACGAGCACCCCAACGCCACAGTGGTCCGCACGATGGTCGACGCCTTCCGCCGAGGCGACCTGGCCGCCGTCGGGGCCGCATTTGCCGATGACGCCGTGTGGGACCTCCCCGGGCGCTCGGCTGTCGCCGGCGTGTACAAGGGCCCCGACGCCATCATCGGCTTCCTGGCCAAGGCCTACGAGCTGTCCGGCGGCACCCTGCAGCTCGAGGTCATCGACATCCTCGGCAGCGACTGGGGCGCCGTCCAAGTGCAGTACGTGCGCGCCGCTCACGACGGGCGCCTGCTCGACTGCGTCGAGACCCTCGCCCACGAGATCGACGACGGCAAGATCGTCCGCACCTACCACCGGCCCGACCAGTACGCGATCGACGCCTTCTTCGCCTGAGAGGAGCGCCCCGGCCGCCGTGGCCTACCGATGCGCGCCAGCCGACCTCCGGAGCCGCACGATGGCCACGACGGCCGCTACGGCCCACACCACGCCCAGCACGATGGCCAGGTTGGCGGCGTAGTTGCGGGGGAGCGAGGTGGGGTTGTGGGCGGCCTTGCCGTACGCCCGCACCAGGGGGTACGAGAAAAGGGCGAGCGCGGCGGTGATGACCAGCGCGGCCTGGACGACGCTGCGGCTGCGGCCTCGCACGCCCTTGGCGAGCCCGAAGGCGAGGAGGATCACAACGGGCGCGACCAGCAGGTCGTGGATCAGCGCGCCGCCGACGACGAACCGGGCCAGTTGGGCGGGACGGGTGTCGAGCCGGTGGGAGAAGACGCCCCGCAACCCGACGGCGATGAAGATCCAACCGCCGACGGCCGACACCCAGAAGAGGGGTCCCACACGCCGAGCCGACCCTTCGCCGTCCACCTACAGCACCTCGACTCGGGTGACCCACTTGGTCTGCAAGACTCCGGCCCGGTTGGGCGCGATCAGGCGGCACGGGTAGCCGTGGTCGATCGCCAGCCGTTCGCCGTCGAGGTGCGTGGCGAGCAGGGTGTCGTGGTCGGCGGCCTGGCCGGGGTTGAGGGTCGAGGTGCGGTACGCCCCGTTGGGCTCCAGCGACTCGACGCGAACGGTGCGGTCGGGCTCGGCGCCGGCCATGGCGAGCAGGTCGCGGATGCGGACCCCGCGCCAAGCCGCCGAGTAGCTCCAACCCTCGACACAGGCGATGGGAAGGGTCGCGGTGTACGCCGTCAGCGCTTCCAGCGCGGCGATGTCCAGCGACAGGGGCTGGCTGACCCGCCCCGCCACGACGAGCCGGTAGTCGGGTGAGCGGGCCAGATCGACGACGCCGGCGTTGGCCGCGCCGCGGTTCACCGGCTTGCCCTGCGGCCCGAACGCGGGGTCGCGGGGGGCAAGTATCGCCAGCCGCCGCAGGGGCGGGAACGACTGCCCTACGGTCGTCACGGTCAGGGCGGCCGAGGCGGTCGCCACCGTCCCAAGGAATCCCCGCCGGGTCAGGCCGGCGTGCGGCCCTCCGTCCCCCGGCGTAGTCTCCGCCGACGCGCCGAGCGCAGGGTCGGCCTCGCTCAGCGCCGGCCGTCGGGACGGGCGGGTGAGCGTGCGGCGCGTGATCGCCCACTTGGCCCCGGCGTGGGCGAAGATCGCGCCCATCGTGACCCAGGCCATCCAGAAGTGGGTGGCCGTGAACGAAAACCGCCACGGGTACCACTGGGCGATGTTGGCCACACCCGAGAAGGTCATGTAGATCCCGCCGGCCACGAGCGGGAACAGCCCGACCCGCTCGACGAGGTGGGCGAGGCCCTTGACGGGCGGGAACGACACGAACCGCGGCCAGACGAGCCAGAGCTTGGCGATGAGGACTGGGACCGACGCGATGCCGGACGCCACGTGGATGCCCTGGGTGATGCGGTAGAGCCCGGCGGGCCGGGCGGGGATGGGGAGCCACGCCTGCGGGTGCTGCTGGAGGTGCGAGTACAGCCCCGTGACGAAACAGATCGTGAACAGGATGCCGAGGCTCGACCCGAGGATCGCGGCGAGTCGCTCGTCGCGCAACGGGGACGTGTACGCCCCCTGGCGCAGGGGGCGGTCGGCGTCGGTCGTGAGCCGCCGGACGGGCTCTGGGAGGGCGATCTTCACGCCGCCGCCAGGTGCGCGAACCACCGGCCCGACGACGTAGCCGCCAGGTACGAGAGGCGGAAACCGGCGGCGCGGGCGAGCCGGTCCACGGCGTCGGCGCCTACGATCGCCCACGCGAAGGTGGGGCTGCGGTCGCCGTCGCGCTCCAGCCAGGCGCTGAGCGTCCGGCAGCCGGCGCCGGGCGCGTCGACTTCGGCGATCACCCGGCCGCGCGCGCCCGTCAGTTGCCGGCACCGGCGCAGCAGCTTGACGGGGTCGCCCCCGATGCCGATGTTCCCGTCGAACAGCAATGCCGTCGCCCATCGTCCTTCGCCGGGCAGGCGTTGGAACACGTCGCGCTCGAGCACGGCGGCGCCGCTCTGGCGGGCCAGCGCCACGGCGGTCGGCGAGGAGTCCACGCCCAGAGCGGCGACGCCGCGGCGGGCCAGGCTGGCCACGATCCGGCCCGGGCCGCATCCGACGTCGATCACCGGGCCGTCGACGGTGTCGAGGAGCGCCTGCTCGTCGGGGGAAGCCTCGGCGTGCCAGCGGGCGACGTCCATGGCGAGGACCTCGCCGGTGTCGGCCCGCAGGACGACGGGCGCCCGGCAATTCAGGTGGCCGCGCTTCATGCAGCCGGGACGGGGTCGAGTAGGCCCAGCCGGCGAGCCAGACGGACGGTGCGAGTTCCGGGTGCGGCCGCCGCGATGTCAGGCAGGTCGGCGGCCGTGTCCATGTCGATCAGGGTCGGGAGAAGGGCGACGTCGAGCCCCATGCTCCGCAACCGGGCGTGCTGGCGGCGTCCGGTGTCGTCCCTGCTCATGGGGACGCCGGCGAAGGCCCGGGGGTCGGGCCCGCGGAGAGCGATCGCCCACCAGCCTCCATCGGCCGCATGCCCGAGGGCGGCCCCGGCGCCGTCGAGGGCCGCCAGCGCGGCGTCCAGGTCGTGGGCTTGCACCTGCGGCGTGTCCATCCCGATCTGCACGCCGGGGCCGCCCGCGGCCGCCCACGCGTGCGCCAACCGGTCAGCAAAGTTGTCGCCGTATTGAGGGACGACCTCGAACCCGGGCGGGAGCCACGGTCCTGGCGCGCCGTCGAGGGCGACGATGCGGCGTTCGGCGCCGCACGCCTTCACCGCGTCGAGGGTGTCGGCCAAGGCCGCGGCGGCCAGGGCGGCGGCCTCGGCGGGCGTGCACGGCGGGCACAGGCGGGTCTTCACCCGCCCGGCGACGGGGGACTTGGCCATGACGAGGACGTGGGTCACGAGGCCAGCACCCGTCGCATGTCGAGGACGGCCCGGGCGGTGCCTTTCACCGTGCCGGTGACCTTCGAACGTCCTGTCCGGGGGGCGTAGGGCACGCCGACCTCGCCGATGCGCCACCCCGCGTTCGCGGCCCGGAGCACCATTTCCAAAGGCCAGCCGAACCGGCGGTCGGCGATGCCCAACGCGATGAGCTCGTCGCGGCGGGCGGCCCGCATGGGGCCGATGTCGCGCAGCGTGAGGCCCGTCCGGCGGCGCAGGTCCGACGCCAGCGCCCGATTGGCGAGGCGGGCGTGCACCGGCCACGCGCCCCGCGCCGACGGTCGCCGGGCGCCGAGCACGAGGTCGCTCACGCCGGCGAGGACCGGCCCGGCGACGAGGGGCAGGTCGGCGGGGTCGAGGGAGCCGTCGGCGTCCATGAAGCAGATCACTCCGTCCGCCGGCTCAGCCGCCATCAGCCCCGCCCAGCACGCGGCGCCGAACCCCGGCTGGGGCTCGTGCACGACCAGGGCGCCGGCGGCCCGGGCAAGGTCGCCCGAGCCGTCGGTCGAGCCGTTGTCGACGACAAGGGGCTCGTAGCCGGCGGGCATGGCGGCCAACAATGGCGGGAGGGCGGCGACTTCGTTCAACACCGGTAGTACGACGGCGGGCATGGCCTTGTATGTAGCCACGAAACCGGTTGCCGCTCACCGCCGAATCGCTAACGATTCGATGAACGTCGCGGGCGGCGCGTCGCGGGCGGCCGCACCTGGGGCATCATCGTTCCATGGCCTCGACCGCCGCCGCGCCCCGCGTGCTCGTCGTGGAGGACGACCTCACGGTGTCCGAAGTGGTCAGCCGGTACCTGGAACGGGAGGGTTTCGAGGTCGAGGCGGTGTACGACGGGGCAGTCGCCCTCGAGCGGGCGCTGGCCGATCCGCCCGAACTGGTCGTCCTCGACCTGATGATCCCGTCGCTCGACGGCTTCGAGGTGTGCCGGCGGCTTCGGGCCGCCGCACCCGTGCCCGTGATCATGCTCACCGCACGCGGCGAGGAGTCCGACCGCATCGTCGGCCTGGAACTGGGCGCCGACGACTACGTGTCCAAGCCGTTCTCGCCCCGGGAACTGACGGCCCGGGTAAAGGCCGTGCTGAGGCGGGCGGGGGGCCAGATGGCCGCCTCCATCGCCGAGCCGTCCGTGCTCACCGCCGGCGCCCTCGAGGTCGACACGGTCGCGCACGAGGCCCGCATCGACGGCGGGCTCGTGGCGCTGACCGCGCGCGAGTTCGAGCTGCTGGTTCACCTCATGCGCAACCCGCGCCGGGCGTTCCGGCGCGAACAGCTGCTGGAGCAGGTCTGGGGCTTCAGTTTCGGCGACACGTCCACCGTCACGGTTCACGTCCGCCGGCTGCGGGAGAAGGTGGAGGCCGACCCGGCCCAGCCCCGCCACATCTGCACGGTGTGGGGTGTGGGGTACCGGTTCGAGCCGTGAGCGCGCACCGGCTTTCGCTGGTGGCGGTGGGCGCGGGGGGCTTGGCCGCCTCGGCTGCCGCCGCCGCGTGGGGGGGCATGGGCGGCCGCGACGCCTTCGGGCTCCTCGCGTGGGCGGTCGGGGGCGCCGCGTGCGCGGGAGCGTTGGCGGCCCTGCTCCTGCGCAGCCTGCACTCCCCGCGGGTCGCGACCCAGGCGGTGGTGGCGGCCATGGCCCCCGTGGCGGCGGTGGCGGTGGGCATCTGGGGCGCGGCCGCGGCCATGTTCATCTCGACCCACGACCTGCACGTGCTGCTGGTCGTGCTCATCGGCGCGGGGACCGTCGGCCTGGTGACGGCGCTGGCCCTGGGGGCGCGGGTGGCGTCGGCCAGTGCGTCGCTGGGCCGGCTGGCGAGCCAGATCGGTGAGGACGGGCACAGCTCGGGCGCCCGGCCGGACATCGCGAGCCGGATCGCGCCGGGCGCGCCCGGCGAGCTCGTCGACCTGGCCGGCCAGCTCGACGCCGCCCTCGCCCGCCTGGCCGAATCGCGCCGCCAAGCGGCGGCCGTGGAGGAGAGCCGGCGGGAGCTGGTGGCGTGGGTGTCCCACGACCTGCGCACGCCCCTGGCCGGCATCCGCGCCATGGTCGAGGCGCTGGAGGACGGGCTGGTCGACGACCCTGAGACCGTCGCCCGCTACTACCGCACCATGCGGGGCGAGTCCGACCGCCTGGCGGGGCTGGTGGACGACCTCTTCGAACTGTCCCGCATCCACGCCGGCGCCCTGAACCTCGAACTGGAGCAGGTCGCCCTGGACGAGCTGGTGTCGGACGCGGTGGCCGGAGTGTCGATCGCCGCCGACGCCAAAGGCATCGCCTTGCGCGGCCGGGTCGGCGCGCCCCCGCCGGTCGTAACGCTCTCGATCCCGGAAATGGCTCGGGTCGTGCGCAACCTGCTCGACAACGCGATCCGCCACACGCCCCGCGGCGGAACCGTCCGCATCGAGGCCGAAGTCGACGCCGGGCGCCACGCGGCCATCGTCTCGGTGCGCGACGAGTGCGGTGGCATCCCCGCGCCGGAGCTGCCCCGCGTGTTCGAGATGGCCTACCGGGGCGACGCGGCGCGTACGCCCTCCGACGGTGGCGCGGGGCTGGGCCTGGCGGTGGCGCGGGGGCTGGTCGAGGCCCACCAGGGCGAGATCACCGTGGCCAACGAGGGCGACGGTTGCCGGTTCACGATCCGCCTGCCCTTGGCGCCGTCCCGCCCGTGAGGGTCCTCGTCACCGGCGGCGCGGGCTTCATCGGCAGCCACATCGTCGACGCCCTCCTGGCGGGCGGCGCGTCGGTGCGGGTGCTCGACAGCCTGGAGGCGCACGGCGGGGCCGCTCCAGACCACCTCGACGGCCGTGCCGAGCTGCTGGTCGGCGACGTGGCCGATCCGGGCGCAGTGGCGGCGGCGGTGGCCGATGTCGACGTGGTGTGCCACCAGGCGGCCAAGGTCGGCCTGGGCGTCGACTTCGGGGACGTGACCGGGTACGTCCAGAGCAATGACGCCGGCACGGCCCGGCTGCTCGAAGCCCTGTGGCGGCGGTCGTTCGGCGGCCGGCTGGTGCTCGCCGGCAGCATGGTCGTCTACGGCGAGGGCCGGTACCGTTGCCGCGCCCATGGGGACGTGCGGCCGTTGACGCGGCGCGCCGCCGACCTGGACGCCGGGCGCTTCGATCCCCCCTGCCCCGAGGCCGGGTGCGGTGAGCGGGTCGAATGGGCGGTGATCGAGGAGGACGCCCCCGTCGATCCGCGCAATGTGTACGCCGCCACCAAGCTGCACCAGGAGCACCTCTGCTCGGCGTGGGGCCGGGAGGCGGGCGCCACGGTGATCGCCCTGCGCTACCACAACGTCTACGGGCCGAGGATGCCGCGGGACACCCCGTACGCGGGGGTGGCGTCGCTGTTCCGCAGCTCGCTCGAGCACGGCCGGGCTCCCGACGTCTTCGAGGACGGCGGCCAGACCCGCGACTTCGTGCACGTGCGTGATGTGGCCCGGGCGAACGTCCTCGCCCTCACCCGCGCCGGCGCGCCCGCCGGCGCCTACAACATCGCCAGCGGCGCGCCGCACACGGTTGGCGAGCTCGCCGTCGCGCTCGCCGGCGCCATCGATCCCACGCTTGCGCCCGTGGTCAGCGGGCGCTGGCGGCTCGGCGACGTTCGCCACGTGGTTGCCTCGCCCGCTCGGGCCGCCGATGCGCTGGGCTTCGCGGCCGAGGTCGACTTCGATGCAGGCATGGCCGAGTTTGCGCACGCTCACGCGGGCGCCTGAGGGGCCGCCCGCGCCCGAGCCGTTCCGGTGGCCGTCGGCGACGGGACGGGCGGCGGGTTTCGCGGTGGCGGCGGTGGCCGGCGTCTGGCTTTCCGCCGACATCGCGTCGGGCGGCCCGATCCTGGCCGCCCGCTGGGGCATCCTCCTCCGGCTGGCGCTGTGGGCGGGCGTGTGGGCGGCGGCGGTGGTCTGCGCGTTACGGCTCCCGCGCCGCGGCGCGCTGGTCGCGGTGTTCCTCGCCGCCGTCGCGCTCCGGCTGGCCGCGCTGGCCGGGCCGCCCACCCTTTCCGACGACCTCTACCGCTACTCGTGGGACGGCCGGGTGCAGGCCGCGGGGGTCGACCCGTACCGCTACACCCCCTCGTCGACCCATCTGCTGCCGTTGCGGGAGGCGTGGCTCTGGCCCGACGACGCGGGCTGCGACGCCCTCCATCGGGAGACCGGCTGCACGCGGATCAACCGCCCCACGGCCCACACGATCTACCCCCCGCTGGCCCAAGCCTGGTTCGCCACCGTCTACCGGATCGGGGGCGTCGCCGCCCATCACAAGCTCTGGCAGGTGGCCGGGCTCCTCGGCGACCTAGGCCTGATCGCCCTCCTTCCCCTCGCGTTGCGCGCTTGGGGTCGCGACGAGCGGTGGACGGCTCTGTACGCATTGTCGCCCTTCCCCGTGGTCGAGGTCGTGAACAACGGGCACGTCGACGGGCTCGCCGCCCTGTTGGTCGTGGCCGCCCTGGCGCTCGCCGCCCGGCGGCGCCCGGGATGGGCGGGCGCCCTGATCGGCGCGGCCGCCCTCGTCAAGCTGTACCCGATCCTGCTGCTGGTGGCGCTGGCGGCGGCCGGCGGCCGGCGGGTCCGCTCGCTGGTGACGGCGACGGGAGCGGCCGCCGCAGTCGTCGTGGCCGGCTACCTGCCCCACGTCTGGGCCGTCGGCGGTCGCGTGATCGGCTACCTGCCCGGCTACCTGCGCGAGGAGCACTACACCGGGGGAGGCCGGTACCTGCTGGCCGGCGTCCTGCCGGTCGCGCTGGCGGCCGTGGCCGCGGTCGGGGCGTGGGTGCTGCTGCGTCGCCTGTCGCCCCCCCGCGTCGCCGCCGCCGTCGTCGGGGCGCTCCTGCTGGCGACTACGCCGGTCCAGCCCTGGTACGCGGTCACCTTGTTGGCCGTCGCCACCGTCGCCGCCGCGCCGGCGTGGAGCCTCGTGGCCGCCGCCGGGTACCCCTACTTCTTCGCCCTCATCCTCGACGCGGGCCACACCGTGGCCATGGGGCGGCTGGCCTACGGCGTGGCGCTGGCCGGGGTCGCCGCCGGCGCCGGGGTGCGGAGGCGGAGGGTCCGGCAGGCGAGCCAAGCCGTTGCCGACGCGCCGCTGGGAACCCTGCCCCGCGCCCTGGTCGCCGGCGTCGCCGGAGTCGCCCTGGTGGCGGCCGGGCCGGTGGCGGGGCTGGCCGCGCCCCAGCTGTCGGTGGGCATCCCGCGACTGCCCGTACTAGGGCCGTCGCGCGACGCCTACGACGGCGACCTCGGCGACCCCTTCATCCTCTCCGTGACCGAGGGCGGCGCCACGCGCTACGTCGCCTTCGGCACGGGCGACTTCCCGGCCCGCGTGCCCACCGCCCACACGTCTGACCTGGTCACGTGGCAGGCCGGACCGGACGCCCTCCCGACGCTGCCGTCGTGGGCCGGCTCCGATCCCCGCAACGCCCTGAGCTGGGCGCCGGCCGCGCTCGGGGTGGACGGCCGCTACATCCTCTACATCACCCTGCCCGAGGCCCGCAGCGGGCGCCAGTGCATCGCCGCGGCCACGTCGCCCACCCCAGAGGGACCGTACGCCGACCGGGGCGACGGACCCATGTTGTGCCAGCGGGACCTCGGCGGGTCGATCGACCCGTCCGTCGTCACGGACCGCGCAGGCGGCCTGCACCTCCTCTGGAAGAACGATGGCAACTCCGTCGGACGGCCGACGGCGCTGTGGGAACAGTCCCTCGCGGACGACGGTTTGCACGTCACCGGCCAGCCCCATCAGCTGTTCGAGGGCGGTGCGCCGTGGCAGGGCGGCATCATCGAGAACCCGGCCGCCATCCCGGCGTCGGGCGGCGGCTGGTGGCTGTTCTATTCGGGCAACGCCTTCAACCGAGCCGAGTACGGGACGGGGGCGGCGTGGTGCGCCCAACTCGCCGGCCCCTGCCGCGACGCCAAGGCGGGGCCGTTGCTCGCCACCGAGGGCACGCGCTACGCCCCCGGCGGGCTGGAAACGTTCAAGGACGGCAAGGGCGACCTGTGGGCTGTCTACGACACATGGAACCGACCGGCGCGCAACGGCCGCTTCTTCTGCTGCCGCTCGCTGTACCTCGCCCGCGTGCTCAGCTCCTAGTCGCGCTGCCCGCCGCCGTGGTACTCGGTGAACGCCCGCGACAACGCCTCGACGACATCGTCGGGCACGTCCTCGTCGCGCAGCCGGGTGGCCACCGCGATCGTGCGGCGCATCTGTTCCAGGTATTCACGGCAGTGCGGGCACTCGCCCAGGTGGCGGTCGGCCGCCTGCTGGAGCGGGGCCGGCAGCGTGCCCTCGAGGTAGTCGGTGACCATCTCGACCCACTGTTGGCACACGATCGCCGGCGCTTTGGGCTTCCACGGCAGCCTCATCGCGCCACCCCCGATCCGGCTTCCAGCCCGGCCCGGATCCGGCTACGGGCCCGGTGCAGCAGCACCCGCTGGTTGACCTCGCTGACCTCCAGCAGGTCGCACACCTCGGCCGAGGTCAAGCCCTGCACGTCCCGGAGCAGGAAGACCCGCCGCTGGTTCTCGGAGAGCTCGGCGGCGAGCTGGTGCACCTGGTTCAGCGTGCTCTGGGCCAGGACCCAGGCGTCGGGCAGGTCGCTCCAGGGGGCGGGCGGATCGGCCCAGGCGCCGTGGCCCGGCGGCCCCGCGAACCGCCCGGGCGGGACGGAGGGCGTGCCCTCAGCCACCTCGTCGGCGACGCTCACGGCCGGCCCCGTCCGGCGTTCACGGGCCCCCCGGGTGCGGCCGATGTTGGCCACGATGCGGAAAATCCACGTGCTGAGCGACGACCGGCCTTCGAAGCGGTCGATGCCTTTGATGACGCCCAGCCAGGCGTCCTGGGCCACCTCCTCAGCGATGGCATGGGAGGGCACGAACGTCGCGGCGAAGCGCACCATCGCCTTGTGGTGGCGGCGCACCAGTTCGGCGAACGCGGCCTGGTCGCCGGCGCGGAGGCGCTCGACCATCGCCAGATCGCGTTCCGGTTCCCCCATGACTGGTGTTGTCCTAGCACGGCGGTCATCTCGCGAACTCGCACCTCGGGCGCCGGCACTGCGCCGACTGGGTATGGTCTCGCCGAGACCCGCTCCCTGTTACGCATTATCTGGAACGCTGTAACGCATCCCGACGGCCCGGGACTGTGTGTGTGCCGCGACTGAACTGGAGGGGAACCCATGACCGCGCTCTCGCCCAAGCAGGACGAGTTGTGCCAGCAGAGCAGCTGGGATTTCAGCGACCTGCGGGCGCTGTTCGTCAACTGCACGCTGAAGCGGTCCCCGGAGACGTCGCACACCCAAGGGCTCGCCGACCGCTCGATCGAGATCATGCGTCGCCAAGGCGTGACCGTCGACGTCATCCGGGCGATCGACCGCAACATCGCCACTGGCGTCTGGCCCGACATGACCGAGCACGGTTGGGAGAAGGACGACTGGCCCGCCATCTTCGAGCAGGTCAAGGCGGCCGACATCCTCGTGCTGACGTCGGCGATCTGGCTGGGCGAGAAGACGTCCGTGTGCACGCAGGTCATCGAGCGCCTGTACGGCAACTCCCACCTGCTCAATGAGGCCGGCCAGTACGCCTACTACGGCCGCGTGGGCGGGTGCCTCATCACCGGCAACGAAGACGGCGTCAAGCACTGCGCCATGAACATCCTGTACTCGCTCCAGCACCTCGGCTACGTGATCCCGCCCCAGGCCGACGCGGGCTGGATCGGCGAGGCCGGCCCGGGCCCGTCGTACCTCGACCCCGGTTCGGGCGGTCCCGAGAACGACTTCACCAACCGCAACACCACGTTCATGACGTGGAACCTGCTGCACCTCGCCCGGATGCTGAAGGACGCGGGCGGCATCCCGGCCCACGGCAACCAGCGCTCCGACTGGGATGCGGGCTGCCGCTTCGACTTCGAGAACCCCGAGCACCGCTGACCGCGGGTTCGGCGCAAGGAGGCGATCCCGTCATGGTCGACACTCCGATCCGGGCCCTGCCCGAGCCCTCGCTGGCGGCGCCGAGCCTGCCCGAGGACGGCTTTGCCTGGCATCGCGCCTTGAGCTTGGACGAGCTGCCCGAGGGCCGGGTCAAAACCGTCACCATCGGGCGGCGGTCACTCGCCATGACCCACTACCGGGGCGGGTACGGCGCCCTCGACAACCGCTGCCCGCACCAGGGCGGCCCCCTGGGCGAGGGGTCGATCGAGAAGGGGTGGCTGCGCTGCCCCTGGCACGGCTACGACTACTCGCCATGCAACGGCGCGCCGCCGCCAGGCTTCTCGGACGCCCCCGCCAGCTACCGCACCGAGGTGCACGACGACGGCGTCTACGTGGCGCTGCCGCCCGACGAGGAGCGGGCGCGGACCGTCTCGGACGTAATGGTCGAGACGATGGTCAACTGGGGCGTCACCCACGTGTTCGGGATGGTGGGCC
This sequence comes from Acidimicrobiia bacterium, assembly GCA_023265045.1. Classification (GTDB taxonomy): domain Bacteria; phylum Actinomycetota; class Acidimicrobiia; order Acidimicrobiales; family AC-14; genus JAHFUQ01. The sequence continues at coordinate 1,401 of JAHFUQ010000045.1, read as the reverse complement.
ACTCCAACCTGGGCCTGGCCGACGCCTTCCGGGCCGCCGAGGAACGGGGCGAATTGCGTTTCGTGGGCATCCGCCACGAGGGCGCGGCGTCGTTCGCGGCCAGCGCCTACGGGAAGCTGACGGGCGGCTTGGCCGCGTGCTTCGGCATCGCCGGCCCTGGTTCGACCAACCTGCTGACCGGCCTGTACGACGCCAAGGTGGACCGCGCCCCCGTGCTGGCGCTGTCCGGCCAGGTGCCGTCCAAGGTGATCGGGCGGGGCGCGTTCCAGGACGTCGACCTCAACGCCGCGTTCGCGGCGGTGGCGCGCACGTCGCACTGCGTGCAGGCCGGCTCCGACCACGCCGAGCTGGTCAACCTGGCGTGCAAGACGGCGCTGATCGAGCGCGACGTCACCCACCTGGTGTTCCCCGACGAGGTGCAGAACCTGCGTGCGGGCGAGGCCAAGCCGGGCTCGCCGCTGGGGCGGGTCGCGAGCCGGGCCATCGCACCGCCGGACGAGGCGCTGGCGGCCGCGGTGTCGGCGATCGCGTCGGCCCGGCGGCCCCTTTTCATCGTGGGCAACGGCGCCCGCCACCACATGGAGGCGGTGATCGCGCTGGCCGAGCAGATCGGCGCGCCGGTGGCGACCACGTTCAAGGCCAAGGGCCAGATCTCGGACCACCACCCCCTGGGGTGCGGCGTGCTCGGCCGCAGCGGGACCCCGATCGCCTCGTGGTTCATGAACGAGTGCGACGTGGTGGTGGCGTTCGGGGCGTCGTTCTCGAACCACACTGGCATCGCGTCCTACAAGCCCATCGTGCAAGTCGACTTCGACCCCATGGCCCTGGGCCGTTTCCACGCCGTGGCCGTGCCGGTGCTGGGCGATGTGGGGGTCACGGCCGGGTTGCTGGCGGCCGCCCTTCCCACCGACCCGCCGTGCCTCGACCACCGGCCCGAGGTGGCCGAGCGGTGGGCGATCTGGCGGGAGGAGAAGGCGCGGCGGCGGATCGACGACTTCGGCCACGGCATGAACTCGGCGGCGGTGTTCGACGCCATGAGCACCCTCGTCCCCGATGACGCCGTGCTGTGCGTCGACGTGGGCAACAACGCCTACTCGTTCGGCCGTTACTTCGAGGTGTCGGGCCGCCAGGACGTGCTCATGTCGGGGTACCTGGGTTCGATCGGCTTCGCCCTGCCCGCGGCCATGGGGGCGTGGGCCGCGGTCGGTGCGAGCGGCAGGCCGGTCGTAAGCGTGTCGGGCGACGGCGGGTTCGGCCAGTACGCCATGGAAATGACGACGGCGGTGAAGTACGGGATGAAGATCACCCACGTGCTGCTCAACAACGGCGAGCTGGGCAAGATCAGCAAGGAGCAGCGGGCGGGGGAGTGGAGCGTGTGGCAGACGGGCCTGCACAACCCGG
>JAHFUQ010000175.1 GCA_023265045.1 Acidimicrobiia bacterium | reverse complement strand
GGATGTCGGCCCAGGTGTCGGCGTGGGTTGCGGCTCGGTCTAGAACCGGGGGGGCTGGTTGCCGGCCCAGGGCCGGTGGTTGGCCCAGTGGGCGAGGACGGCCTCGATCTCGCCAGGCTCGAAGTGGCGGTCGTAGTAGGGGCGCAGGCCCCGGCGCTTCCCGATGGCGGCCAGCACGGGCAGGATGATCCGCTGCACCGCCGGCGGCGGCGTCTTGAACTCGGCCACCTCGTTGTAGAACTGCCCGATCACCGCACCCTGGAGCGGCCGGGGACGGCCCTTCTTGTCGGTCTTCCCCTCGCGGGCGAGCCCCGCCAGCGTGGCCAGCAGCAGCTCGATGCCGAGGGCGGGCGCGGCCCGCGCCAGGGTCTCGGCCGGCCCATCGCCGATGACCCAGAAGTCGTGCCACTCGCCGCGCGGGAGCAGCACCGTCTCGCCCGGCCCGTACTCCCGTTCGTCGTCGCCGATCCGCGCCCGGATGTGTCCGGTGATCACGGTGATCTGCTCGTCCTGGTTGCGGTGGCGGTGGATGCCGGGCGGACGCGTGCCGAGGGGGAGGAAGCCCTTCCCCTCGACGTAGGCACCTCCGGTGGCGACGCCCGTCGTCGTCGAGACGAACCGCTCGCCGGTCACCGGGTTTTCGATGAACCGTCCTTCAGCCACCGCCTCATCCTTGCACCGGGGCTACCCCTGGTGCGGGTGGGTGGTGAGGCTCGGCGTTGAATCCACGTTCGGCGTCGAATCCACGTCAGGCGTGGACTCGACGCCGGCCCTCCGGCCGACCGCAGGAGCGGGAGGGCCATGGGGCTCGGCCTGCCCGTCAGCGGTAGTCGGCGGGGTCGGCGTCGCGGCCGTCCTCGACGTCCGCCATGTAGCGCCAGACGTCGGGCTGGGTGCCATCGACATCGGTGAACCCGTACTCGCGGCCGAGGGTGCCGGAGTCGACCGACCGCTGGTTCCACCGGGCGCGGCCGGGATCGGTGGCGAGGGCGACGACCGCCCGCCCGACGAATCGTGGTGATTCGGAGACGGCGAAGCCGGGCGGGGCGTTGGCCTGTCGCCACGTGTCCTCGGTGGCGCCGTAGATCTCCAGCATCATCTCCGACCGGAGCCAGCCGGGGGTGAGGGCGACCGCGGTCCCGCCGTGGGGCGCCAGCTCGTGGCCCTGCGACCAGGCCAGGCGGTTCACCGCCACCTTGGCCAGGTCGTAGAAGACGCAGAGCCGGTAGTGGGAGGCGTTGTACTCGGTCGTGCCGTCGGTCACCTCGATGAGCAGGCCGCCGGGCCGGTCCACGAGGAGCGGCAGGAGGTGGTGCGACGTGATCAGGTGGGTGTCGATGGCGAGGCGGAGGAGGCGCAGCCCGTTGTCGAGGTCGTGCTCCCAGACGGGCGTGTCCCACTGACGGAGCAGCTCGCCGCCCCAAATGTCGTTGACAAGGACGTCGATGTGCCCGTGCTGTTCCCGGATCTGGTCCGCCAGGGCGCGCACCTGGTCGGGGTCGAGGTGGTCCACCACCGCCGCCATCCCGGTCCCGCCCAGGTCGGTGACGAGGGCCGCGGTCTGCTCGATCGTCTCGGCCCGGTCGTAGTCGGAACGGGGGCCACCGCCGCGGGCCGAGCTGCTGCGGCCCGTGCACACGACGGTCGCACCCGCTTCGCCGAGGGCGGCGGCGATGCCGCGGCCAGCGCCCCGCGTCGCACCGGCGACGACGGCGACCTTTCCCCGGAGCGAATCGGGATCGGGCGACCATCCCACGCCCTCGACTCTGCCACGCGCGTATCACCGGGCGTCGCGCCGGACTCACCAAGGGAGGAGAGAGGGGGACCAATGGGCGGAAGTGGCGGTGGAGGAGGGAACGGGAAGGCGCTGGCCGCGCTGGCAATTGCGCTGGCCGTACCGGGGACGTTGGTGAGCCTCAACGAGTTGGGCACCGTCGATCTCTTCCCCCGTTTCATCGCCTCTGAGGACGCCCGCGAGATCACGATCCCGGGTGGGACGAAGGCGCCGTGCGGCATCGCCGCGCCGGCCGAGATCACCCTGTCCGCCGACAAGGCGCGTCGCGGCGACACGATCAAGGTGTTCGGCTCGTGCTTCCACGCCGGCGAGCGCGTCGTTCTCCGAGTGCACACCGACGAGGTCGGGTCGGCCACCGCCGATTCGAGCGGCCACTTCGAACAGTCGGTGACCATCCCCGAGTCGGCGCCGCCCCCGAGCTTCCCAACCGCCGTCGCCGCGACGGGCAAGTCGTCGATCAAAACGGCGACCGCACCGTTTACCACGAAGGCGTAGGCCCGCCGAGGGGACGTCGTCAGCCCCGTTCCGTTTGCCCGAGCCGGACGGTCACACCGGGCGAGTAGTGCACGAGGGGCTCGCCGTCGGGAGGGGGGAGCCCGGCCGCTCGTACCAGCTCGTCGTCCACCTCGACGGCGGTCGCCCGGTACAACGGCCACGGCGAGTGAGCGGCCCGCGCCGAGCGGTGCCTCGTGCGGACGGCGCTGTAGAGCCGCCAGCGGGCGGTCAGGAAGTGGTCCCGTTCGGTCAGCTCGCCGGGCTCGTAGGCCGGGCCAATGTCGACCGCGACCCGGCTATGGACGCCCTTGGGCCCCGGCCACCGCCGGCGCGTGGTGTAGCCGATGTGCCCGTCGGTGGCGTCGAGCGTCATGGCTGACCAGTAGTACGGCAGCCGGTAGGTCACCCGCGCCGTGACCACCGCCGCTAGGTCGGCCGCGTCGAGCGAGAAGAACCAGATGCCGGGCCGTCCCGCGCCATCGAGCACGTACGTCCGGACGTTGGTCTCGCAGAACCGCGAGAAGTACCGCGCCGACCCCCGCCACGGGACGCCGACCCGCATGAGGAACGGGACTAGACCGACCCATGCCGAGCCGTCGAACGTCTCCACCCGGAGGCTGGGAGGAAGGAGGGCCTGGACGGCCGCCGGCTCGAACCGCCAGTGCAGGAATGTCAGCTGTTCCCAGCGGTGCACCATGACGGGCCGCTCGACCGCGAACGGACACGTGGCGGGATCGACGGCGGCGTCTATGCCGGCCGTCCCCCGTAGAACTCCGACGCGCCGTTGCCACAGAGTGCGCGCACGTCCACGGCCCCATCATGGCCGACGGTCGGCCGTGCCCGGCCACATCGGTACGGTCTTGGCTGTGGGGGCGAAGCGATCGGCGATGGCGACGAAGGTGGTCCTCGCTTTGGCGGACATGGCGCCCGCGACCGACGAGCGAGCGCCCGGGCTCATGGTGCCGACCGAGTGGTTCCGCTGGCTGCCGCTCGCCGCCGTCCGCCTCCTCATCCCGTCGCAGCTCCCGGGGCAGTCGGCTATGGAACGTCTCGCCCTTGCCGCCGGACAGTCGCGGTCGGTGCCGCTCGACCGCAAGTTTGCGTCGGCCCTGGCGGCGGTCGACAGGATCCGGCCCGCCCAGCGGTCGCTGCGCGCCGGCTGGCTGTTCGTCGCGGGCCGCTTCGTGGCGCCCGACGGCCAGTCAAGGCGCGTGTTGCATCCGCTGGTGTCCGTACCGGTTCGGGTGGAGCGGGCCGGCGGTTCGATTCTCGTTCCCGCCGGCGACGTCGAGGTCAGCGCCCGCATCGGCGACGGCGCCGCCCTGGAAGAGTTGGAGTCGTCGGTCGAACTGGGGGGCGGCGCGTTCGACGGCCTGACCGACGTGGTGGCCGCGCCAACGCTGATCGCGAAGCTCCCCCGCCTGAAGCACTTCGCCCGGTCGGCGGCGGCGGCGGCCGAACTGGCGGCGACCGAGCTGGTCGGCGCCACCGGGGGCCCCCGACGCCCTCGCCCGCCACGATGGCCTGGTCATCGTCGTGGGAGCGGGCGTGTTCGCCGTCCACGAGACGGGAGGCACCAGCCGGGCCAGCACGCTCCGCTCGTGGGCCGGCCGCCCCTTGGAGCACGAGTCGGCGTTCCACTCGCTCTACCTCGGATCCGAGGACGGTGACGGGGCGGGCACGGTCGACGACGGCGAGGCCCACCGCGTCGCGTCCCCGTTCCTCCTCAACCCGGCGCAGGCCGCGGCGGTGCGAAGCAGCCGCCGCCAGCCCGTCACCCTCATCTCGGGCGCGCCCGGGACGGGCAAGTCCCACACCATCGCCGCCGTCGCCTGCGACGCCTTGGGCCGGGGCGAGACGGTGCTCGTCGCCGCCAAGTCGGACGCGACGGTGGACGCTCTTGTCGACCTCCTCGAACGTTCACCCGGCGCCCAGCCCGTCGTGTTCGGCTCGAACGAGCGCCGGGAGGTGCTCGCGGCCCGGCTCTCGGCCGGCCACCTCCAGCCCGTGAGTGACGCGGGGATCGAGCAGGCGACGAACCGCCTGCGCGACGCACTGGCCACCCGGGACCGGCAGCGGGCCGCCTGCGTCGAACTGCTCGACGCCGAGGCCATGCTCGACACGCCGGAGGACGAAGTCGAGGTCGGGCGGCGCTTGACGCCCGCGCTGTTCGAGCCCGATACCGACCTGGAACAGGTGGCCGCCCTGGCCGAGGCGGCGACCATGCCCGCGGGCGGATGGTGGGCGCGCCGGCGCCGCCGCAAGGCCGAACGCCGCCTCCGCCAGCTCTCGGGCGCAGCCGCCGACGCCGACCTCGCCATGGTCGTGTCCCTCCTGCCCGTGCCCTGGCCGCTCGGCGCGTTGGCGAACTGGTGGCGGCCGGCGGCCTCGAGTTCGGCGACCGATGGGAACGGCTCCGCCTGGCTGAGGACGAGGCCCGCGCCGCGCTCGGGCGCGGGCTCGAGGCGGACAGCCGTTCCAAGAAGCGGTTGAACGGCTCGACGCTGGGTGCGGTGGCGGCCCTCGCCACTGCCCTGCGCAGCGGCCGGTCGTCCCGGCGGGAACAGCTGCGACGCCTCAACGACGAGAAGCTGACGACTGCCCTTCCGCTGTGGGTGGGCACACTGTCCGACGTCGAGGACCTGCTGCCGGCGACCGCGGCGCAGTTCGACCTGGTCATCCTCGACGAGGCGTCGTCGATCGACCAGGTCCTGGCCGCTCCAGCTCTGCTCCGGGGCGCCCGCGCCGTCGTGGCCGGCGACCCCAACCAGCTCCGCCAGGTCTCGTTCCTCGCCGACGAGCAGCGTCAGGCGGTGCTCGCCGCCCATGGCCTGGAGGAGTTCCCCGAGCTCGCGGCCCGGCTCGACGTCCGGTGCAACAGCGTCTTCGACGTCGCAGCGGGCGCCGCGAGCTGCGGCGGCTCCGGGACCGCGGCGAGACGAGCGTGGGAGTGGTGACCCCGTTCCGGGCCCAGGCCGACGCGCTGGAAGGGGCCGCGCTGGAGGTGTTCGACGTCGACGACCTGGAGGCGCTCGACCCGCGGGTCGGCACCGTCCACGCCTTCCAGGGCAACGAGCGGGACATCGTCATCGCGTCGGTCGGCGTCGGGCCCGAGGACGGCGCGTCGTGGCGGTTCGTCGAGGACCCTCATCTGTTCACTGTGTTCGTGACCCGGGCGCGCCGGCGGCTGATCGTCCTCGTCTCCGCCCAACCGCCGGATGGCGGCTTGGTGGCGGCCTATCTGGCCCAGGCCGACGCCCCGCCCGGTCCGCCCAAGCCGGCGGGCCCGGTCTCGCCGTGGGCCTCGGCCATCGCCGACGACCTGGCGTCGGCGGGGATCGACGTGACGACGGCCTACCCGAGCGGTCGCCACGTGGTGGACGTCTGCGTCCGGGGATTGGGACGGAATGTCGGGATCGAGTGCGGCGTCCACCCCGACGGCCCCGACGCCCACATCGAACGCCACCTCGACCTCATGCGCCGAGGCTGGGACCTCCTCGAAGCGCACCGCTCCCGAGGGCTCGACCGCCGAGGCGAGCTCGTCGTCGGGCTGGTGCAGTCCCTCTCGCCGCCATCGGGTCCCGTGAGCCGGTCGTAGGGCGGCTTGTCAGTCGAAGGCGAACAGGGGCGGCACGATCACCACGACGGCGGCGGCCCAGAGGGCGTAGACGGGCAGGTAGGCCGTCTGCCACCGCTCCAGGCGGAGGAACGTGCTGTGCCCGGTGAGGAACCGCGTGGAGAGCCAGGCGGTGCCGGCCAGATTCACGAGGAGCACGAGGTTGAGGCCGAGTGCAGCAGTCCGGTTCGCGGTGAACCCGAGGTCGCCGATCCGGGCGATCATGGCGCCGAGCACGACCAAGTCGAGCACGAGGGCGCTGACCACGGCGACCAACTGGATGCGGTCCATCCAGCCCGGCGGCGTAGACGAGTCCCGGGCCGACAGGGCGTACAGGACCAGCCCGAGGACCACCAGCAGCAGCGCGTCGAAAACGCCGAGGAGCTCGCGGTCGAAGGCGCCGCCGAACCCGGTC